>JAIOJQ010000458.1 GCA_019911865.1 Thermoanaerobaculia bacterium | reverse complement strand
CCCCCCGCTCGCCCGCCTGGAGGCCCGCGCGGCGGCCGAGCGGGGGGACCTCGCCGCCGTGCGACGCGCCGGGGAGCGGGCGATCACCCTGGCAGCCACCCACCCCGAGCCCTGGTCGGCGCAGGCCGCCCTGCTCGCCGGCGGCGGGGATTTCGACGCCGCGGCCGAGGTGCTCGCCCGCGGCCGCGCCCGCTTTCCCGATTCCGCTGCGCTGTCTTATGATTCCGGCGTCGTCTCCGCATATCAGGGAAGGTCCGACCTGGCGATCGGATTCTTCAGTCGGGCTCTCGAGCTCGACCCGACTCACCGGCCGGCACGCGAGAACCTCGCCGGCATGCTCGCCAGCGTCGGCCGCTACGACGCAGCGCTCGCCGTTTACGCGCGGGCGATCGCCGAGGCGCCCGCGGACGCGGAGCTGCAGGCGCTGCGGGCGCGGGTGCTGGTCGCCACCGGGCGACGGCACGAAGCGGTAGCGGCGCTGCGCGACTGGCTGAACGATCACCCGGACGCCTCCGGCGTCCGTTCGCTCATGCAGGAGCTGGAGGCGTCGCCGGATCCGGCCGGCGCCTCCGGAGGGAATCAGGGAATCCGGCCATGACGGCCGAACCGAATCGGGAGGAATCGATGCCGAAAGTCCGCACCACCCGCACCCGCAACTGGCTGATCGCCTGCGCCGTCGCCGCGGCCCTCGCCCCGGCGGCCTCGGCCCAGGTCGGCCCCGACGTCACCGTCTACTCGGTCTCCGGCTTCAGCAATTACGGCGCGGTCGGCGGCGTGCGTGCCTACTCTCTCGGCACGACCTCGTGCAACATCGGCGACCGACCGGTCAACTGGTGCGACAGCCCCGGCGGTTGTTCCGGTTTGCAGTCCAATCAGCACCCGGTGATCGCGCAGTCGGTCTACCGGCTGAAGGAAGGGCGGTTCGAGCAGATCGGCATGAGCTGGCTCAAGCACGGCTTCCTGTCGACCAACAGCAACGCCGGATCGAGCTGCGTCGGACCGGGAAGCCAGCAGTGCACGGTGCCGCCGCGCGGCGGCGACGAGCTCGGCATCGGCTGTACCGACACCTACGGCTCGGGTCTCAACGGCAGTTGGAGCTACATGGGCCCCCGCTCCGAAGTCAACGCCACTACCGGCAACTTCCCGTTCCCGGCCGGCAACGGGCCCCAGAGCCAGGTCATCGACCAACGCATCCAGATCCTGGAGAGCGACCTCGACGCCGCCCTCAACCCGGGCGCGCTCTACTGGGGCGAGGGGCACTACGTCGCCGACAACGATGCGCTCGCCGGCAACGGATTCAACAACGCTTCCTACCGGCCGCTGACGGTCGGCGCAGCCCCCGGCTACGACCTGAGCTTCAATGGCTCCACGATCCGCGAGAAGAGCGCGGTCGATGCCTGGCTGGTCGCGGATCCGGCGGTCGAGTCCGTCGCCGTCGACTTCGACGACGGCGTGTCTCCGGCCGAACGCTTCGAAGTCGCGCGCAAGGTCACCGAGCCGTCTCCGGGCCAGTTTCACTACGAGTACGCGATCCGCAACATGAACTCGGACCGCTCCGGGCGGCGCTTGTCGATCCGCTTCGACGGTCCGGTGTCTTTCTCGAACGTCGGCTTCAAGGACGTCGATCACCATTCGGGCGAACCGTACGACCCGACCGATTGGCTGGTCGACACCGGCACGCCGGTCGACACGATCAGCTGGTCGGGTGGCGACTTCGCCACGGACCCGGACGGCAACGCGCTGCGCTGGGGGACGATGTACAACTTCTGGTTCGACGCCGACGTCGGCCCCGACCAGATCGACTTCCACGAGCTCACCCTCTTCCGGCCGGGGACCCCTTGCCGGGTGGCGTTCTCCTTCTCCCCCGAGTTCGTCTTCGCCGACGACTTCGAGACGGGAGACCTCTGCCTCTGGTCGGATCCCGTCACCGGCATCCCCTGACCCGGCGCTGAGCGGCTTGCCGGCCCTCCGGCGGCCCGGATGCGGATAGCATCCGGTGTCGTCGGAGGGCTTTGTTCATGGCGGAATCGACGACCGGACGCTGGGCGGGAGTGCTGCTGCACCCGACCTCGCTGCCCGGCCCCTTCGGCATCGGCGACATCGGTCCGGCCGCAGTCGACTTCCTCGCCTGGCTCGTCCGCGCCGGCCAGAGCGTCTGGCAGATCCTGCCGCTCGGTCCGCCGGACTTCGAAGGCTCTCCCTACGGCGCCCTCTCCGCCTTCGCCGCCAACCCGCTGCTGATCTCGCCCGAGCGGCTGTGCGAAGACGGCCTGCTCACCCGCGACGAGCTCGCCCCCGGCCCCGGCGGGCGACCCGATCGCGTCGACTTCGACCGCGTCGCGGCGTGGAAGGAGGCGCTGCATCGCCGCGCTTTCGCGCGCCTCGCCGACCCGGCGCGGGCGGCGCTGCGCGACGAGCTGGCGGCCTGGCGGCAAGCGCCCGAACAGCGCGGCTGGCTCGCCGACTGGGCGCTCTTCGCCGCCCTGCGCCGAGGCGAGGAGCGCCGGGCGTGGATCACCTGGCCGGCGTCGCTGCGCGATCGCGAGCCGGAGGCTCTGGTCGCGGCCCGCCGCGAGCTCGCCGGCGAGATCGCCTACGAGGAGTTCCTGCAGGCGATCTTCGACCGCCAGTGGCGACTGCTGCGCGAAGAGGCGAAGGTGCGCCGGATCGGCATCCTGGGGGACGTGCCGATCTACCTCGCCGCCGGCGCCGCCGACCTGTGGATCCACCGCGAGCTGTTCGACCTCGACGCCGAAGGGCGGGCGCTGCGCCTCTCCGGCGTGCCGCCGGACTACTTCAGCACCGACGGCCAGCTGTGGGGCAACCCGCTCTACCGCTGGGACCGCCTGGCGGCGGACGGCTTCGCCTGGTGGATCGAACGGCTGCGGGTCAACCTGCAGCGCGCCGACTTCGTCCGACTCGACCACTTCCGCGGCTTCGAGGCCTACTGGGAGGTGCCGGCCGGCGCCGCGACGGCGCGCGAGGGGCGGTGGGTTCCCGGCCCCGGACGGGCTCTCCTCGAGGCGCTGCGCGAAGGACTCGGCGGCTTGCCGCTGGTCGCCGAAGATCTCGGCGAGATCACGCCGCAGGTCGACGAGCTGCGGCGGGCCTTCGCCCTGCCCGGGATGAAGGTGCTGCAGTTCGCCTTTTCGGCGGAGCCGTCGGATCACCTGCCGCATCGCTACGCCCGCGACACGGTCGTCTACACCGGCACGCACGACAACGACACCGTGCGCGGCTGGTTTGCCGGCCTCGATGCGGCCACCCGCCGCCGCGTCCTCGCCTACGTCGGCGGCACGCCGCGCCAGCTCCCCGCCGCGCTGCTGCGCGTCGCCTACACCTCGCCGGCGCAGCTCGCCGTGGCGCCGATGCAGGACCTGCTCGGTCTCGGGCGTCCGGCGCGGATGAACCGCCCCGGCGTGGCGGGCGGCAACTGGACCTGGCGCCTCGCCCCGGGCGGCCTCGATGCGGCACTCGCCGATCGGCTCGTCGAACTCGCCACGGTCAGCGAGCGCCGCCCGGCACCGGGCTAGCGGTCCGCCGACGAGCCGTCGAGCAACGCCCGGCGGGCGCCGAGCAGGGCCGGCGCCGGATGGACGATCTGGCGCACGGGGACGTCGCCGAGATAGCCGGCAAATCGCCCCTTGGCGAGAAAACGGGCGAGGCAGCGCTGGCGGTCGAAGGCAGCGCCCATCGCCGCGAGCATGCCGCCCGCGAGATGGAGCCCGCCGCGCGCGCCCAGGGTCAGGACGAGGTCGCCGCCCAGCGCTCCCAGCCAGCCCGAGAAGAGCCGCGCCGCCTCGCCGGCGCCAGACCGTCGAGCGAGCGCAGCGCGTCGTGGATCGCCACCAGGCCCGGGCCGCTGACGGCACGCTCGGCCGAGGCGCGGCCGAAACGGTCGATCAACCGCGCGACGACCTGCCACTCGCGCTCGCCTGCGGCCGCCAGGTCGCGGTGCCCGCCTTCGCCGGCGAGGCTCGCCCAGCCGTCCGCCGTCGGGATCGCGGCGGCCATGCCGAGCCCGGTGCCCGGCGCGACGATGGCGAGCGGCGCGCGGGGATCGGGGCGCCCGGCGTGCAGCTCGTGCAGATCGGCGGGCGCCAGCCGCGGCAGCGCGCGGGCCACCGCGTCGAGGTCGTTGAGCAGCACCAGCCGCGTCAGGCCCAGGGCGTCGCGCAACGCCTCGCCGGACAGCATCCACGGGAGGTTCGTCAGCTCGACCGTGTCGCCGCTCACCGGCCCGGCGACCGCGAAGCCCGCGGCATCGAACGCCCCGGCCGGCAGCGCTTCGAGCTCGCGGTAGCGCGCCACCGCCTCCGCCAGGCCGGCGAACTGCGCCGCTGGCAGGGCTCGCAAGCCGACCAGCGGGCCCTCGGCCGCGGCCCGCGCGAAGCGGATCCAGGTGCCGCCGACGTCGCCGAGCAACAGGCGGGCCGGGTCGCTCACGGGGAGAGGGTGAGCGACTCCCCCTCCAGCTCGAGGATCGCGGTGCGCACCGGCGGCGGCAGGCTCGCCTTGCTCCCGGCCCGGTAGTCGAAGGCGACGATCACCCCCCACCCCTCGGCGGCGAGTCGCCCGAGCCGCTGGCTCGTGACCTCGTAGGCCATGGTGAAGCGGTCCTCCGCCAGCTCGCGCACGCGGGCGGTGACGACGATCTCGTCGGGCCACTCGAGGGGAGCCCGGAAGCGGGCCTGGGTCGACTGGAGGATCGGTCCGACGCCGCTCGCCCGCTCGACCTCCGGCCAGCCGAGACGGGCGAAATACTCCATCCGGGCGCTCTCGAACCAGCGGAAGTAGACGGCGTTGTTGACGTGCCGGTAGGAGTCCATCTCGCCCCACTGCAGGGGGAGCCGCAGGGCGACCGGAGCGACGCTCACGGCTGCGGCACGTCCCGCCGCGACAGGAAGTCCGACTCGGTCTTGCGCCAGAACTGGATCAGCCCCCAGAAGTGCTCGGTGAACGACTCGACCTCGTGCGCCGGAAAGAGCGCCTCGACCTTCAGCCGCACCGCCCGCTTCGCCTCCGGGGTGCCGAAGAACTCCCAGACGACCTCGTCGATGTGCGGCAGGTGGCGGCCGCAGAACTCGACGAAGCGGTCGCTCTCGAAGCGCTCGTGGGCCAGCCGGGCATAACCGGCGAGGCGGTCCCGGAACGGCGCGCCGGAGGTGGCGAGGTCGAAGAACGGCTCCCAGTCGAGGTTCTTGCGCATGCGCCGCCGGGTTGCGGCGACGAACAGGGCCCACTTCAGCTTCGCCTTCACCAGCCACGGGAAGTGGTAGTGGAGCGAGGTGACCTGCGAATCCGGACAGGCGTTGGCGAAGTCGATCGGGTGGAAGACGCCGTCCTGGCGCAGCGACTCGCACGAGTTGAAGTCCCAGCCGAAGAAGGCGTTGATGGTCAGGCAGTAGTTGGCCAGCGTCTGCCACTCCTCGGCCGAGACGAAGTCGAACTCGACCTTGTAGCGGTCGTGCAGCGGCGCGCCGGGGTCGTACTTCATGACGTGCACCTGCGGGCCCACGCCGACGGCGCGCACGAACAGGTCGAAAGGATCGACCGCCTTCTGCAGGTGCATGATCCGTCGTCCGGAGGCGTCGTAGGCCTTCTGCAGCTCGGCGCGGTCGGCGATCTTCGACACGCCCACCCAGGCGCCGCCGTCGAACGGCTTGATGAACAGCGGATAGCCCACCTTCTCGCCGACCTCGCCGAGATCGAACAGGCGGGCGTAGCGGTCGAGCGTGACCTGCAGGTCGGCCGCCGGCTCGTACTCCTTCGGCGGCAGCAGCCAGGTGTCGGGCACCGGGAAGCCGAGCCGCATCATGGCGGCGTAGCTGGTGTGCTTCTCGTTTGCCTGGATCGACCAGGGGTTGTTGAAGACGTAGAGGTCGTTCATCACGACCGCTTTTTTGATCCACTCGCGGCTGGTGTGGTACCAGTGGGTGAGGCGGTCGAGGACGACGTCGTAGCGCACCGGCTGCGCGAGGTCGAACGGCTCGATCGTCACCCGCTCGACCTCGAAGCGCACCGTGTCCCCGTCGAGCGGCAGGGCGAGGTCGAGGCGCTCGAGGATTTTCTCGAAGCAGATCGGCCAGCATAGGTCGGCCCCCAGCGAAAGCCCGATCCTGCGCACCACCTCGGCCATGGTCCCGTCCCTTTCTCGCCGTTGTCGTTCGATTTCTGCCGGGGAGCCTAACCCAACCCGCCGCGCACCGCCGGCGGGGCCTTCGCGGGCGAAGCGGGAAGACCGCCCGGCCTCACTCGTAGATGAACCAGAAGGGGCCCGGGAAGAGCCAGGAGAGCCCCTCGCGCAGGCGGTCGCGCCAGTTCTCCCAGTTGTGTCCGTCGTTGGATTCGACGTAGCGCACGGTCATGCCGGTGCGCTCGAGCATCGGGATCAGCGAACGGTTCTCGTAGATCAGCGACTCGTAGACACCGCAGGAGACGAAGATCCGTTCGGCCACCGCGCGCGGATCGCCGCGCCAGCCGTTCATGAACGCCACCACCGGCTCGAACGCCGGGCCGCGCTGCGAGGGCCCGATGTCGGTGAAGGCGAACGAGCTCGACTGGAGGAGCAGACGGCCGAAGGCGCCGGGATTCCGGACCGCCGTCGAGAAGGCGGCGACGCCGCCGAACGAGGCCCCCATCAGCCCGCGCGAGGCGGCACTGGCGCGCAGCGGGTAGCGCTGTTCGAGCGCCGGCAGCAGTTCGCCGACCAGCCAGTCGGCGTGCCGCGGATCGGCGCCGTACTCGCGCAGGCGCGCCGGCGAGTCGATCAGGGCCACCACCAGCGATGCCACCTCGGCGCGGTGAATGAGGTTGTCGAGCACCGTCCGCAGGGCGGAGAACCGCAGGTAGTCGGCGCCGTCGTGGACGATCAGCAGCGGGTAGCGCCGCGTCTCGCGGAAGTTGGCCGGCAGGTAGACGCGGACCTGCCGCTCGGCCTCGCCGAAGGCGACCGCCGGCACGGCGATCGGCTCGATCCTGCCGGGACGCGCCTCGGGGTCCGGGTTCACCCACTCCGGCACCTCGTAGCCCGCCCCCTGACAGACCGAGTTGGCGCCGAACGGGTCCTGAGCCAGGTGCGGATTGAGCGGGTCGCGGATCAGCCGGGAGACGTCTCCCAGCTGCACTTCGAGCTTGTACTCGACGCGCGAGCGCGCCGGGATCTCCTGCACCAGGAACCAGAGATCGCTCCCTTCGATGCGCTGGAAGGGCACCGCCTGCGGCAGGCCGAAGATCCAGTGCTGCAGGTAGACGGCGTCGGCCGGGCCCCGGAAGACGAAGGTCACCGAGTTGCCCTCGACGAGCGGAAAGGCGTGCGCCGCCAGAAAGGCCTCGATCCGCTGCGCGTCCGGCGCTCCGGCGGCGGTCAGCTCGCGGATGGCCAGCGTCATGCGGCGAGCGGATGGACCCGGCCGTCGTCGCCGAAGCGCGCCACGCCGCGCCCGGGGCGCCGGCCCCGCGCGTCGAACAGAATCCAGCCGCCGTCCTCGAGGGCCAGGCAGTCGGCGGGCGAGAAGCGCCGGCTGAGCAGCTCGATGCGGCGCCGATCTTCCAGTTGCAGGCGGCGGCGGGCGTGGGGGAACGCGACGATGCCGCGGACCAGGCCGAGCCCTTCGCCGAACAGCTCGGTGTTGCCGTAGCCCTGCGGCGGAGAGTGGTGGAAGAGCACGACGCGCTCGCAAACCGCCATGGCGCCCGCCGACCAGGCGAATACCGCGCGCCCGGCGACGAGTCCCCCGACGCCGAAGAGGCGCAGCCGGTCGAGCAGGATCGCCAGGTGGCCGCCGGCGATCAGCAGCGCCTCCGAGCGCTCGAGGATCCGCCCCACCGCCGCCGCGTGTCGGGCGAGGGCCGGACGCCCGGCTGGCGCGAGGGCGCGCTCGAACTCGGCGTGGATCGCCCGCGTGCTCGCCAGGTGCGCGGCGTCGATGTCGCGCACCATGCGGCGCGCCTCCTCCTTGATCGGGTCGAGCAGCTGCGCCGCGCCACCCCGATCGTGCAGCTCGCGCAGCGCCGCCTGGGCGTGGCCGACGCGGATCCGGTAGAGGGTCTGCAGCTCGCGCAGGCGATCCTGACGCTCGCGGTGGGCCGCCGCCAGGTCGGCATCGCGCTCGAAGACGTCCTCGCCGCGCGAGAAGAGCATGAGGTTCGCGGTCCGTCCCCCGAGGTGCTCGTGGAGCTCCAGGTCCTCGGCCTCGCGCTCCTGCCAGCCGGCGGTGACCGAGGCCAGCCGCCCGCCGACGCCGGCCGCGGCGACCGCCTCGCCGAGAGTCGGCGTGAAGCGCTGGGGTCCGAGCAGGACGACGGTCGGCATGGCGGTCGATCTTATCGGCTCCCGCGTCCCGCGGCCGCCTCCGCGGGTCCGGGCTAGAATCGCCGGCGTCGCCAGCCGTCGCCGAGCGAGGAGAAGTCCATGCACGTCCTGTTCATCGAGCCGAAGTTCCCCTACAACCAGCGTCAGTTCGTGCGCGGGCTCGCCGCCGTGGGGGCGCGCGTCACCGGCATCGGCGAAGCACCTCCGGAGGCCCTCGACGGCGAGCTGCGCGGCTGGCTGCACGGCTACGAGCAGGTGAAGACCGTGGTCGACGAAGGGGCGCTGTTCGCCGCGGTGCGCCGCGTCCAGGGGCGCGAGTGGGTCGACCGGCTGGAGGCGACGGTCGAGGCGCACATCCTCCCCGCGGCGCGGGTGCGCGAGTCCGCCGGCATTCCGGGGACTTCGCTGCGCACCGCCTGGCTGTGCCGCGACAAGCCGGCGATGAAGGAGGCGCTGCGCGCCGCCGGCGTTCCCACCGCCGCTTCGCGCGGCGTCTCCTCGGCCCAGGAGGTGCGGGTGTTCGCCGCCGAGATCGGCTACCCGATCATCCTCAAGCCGCGCAGCGGCGCCGGTGCTTCCGGCACCACCAAGGTCTCCAACGACCGCGAGCTCGAGAGCGCGATCGTCGAGTACGGCCTCGATCGTGACGGGGTCTCGGTGGCCGCCGAGGAGTTCGTCGAGGGCCACGAGGGGTTCTACGACACCGTGTCGATCGACGGCAAGGTGGTCCACGAGTTCATCTCCCATTACTACCCCAACGTCCTCGAGGCGATGCGGACGCGCTGGATCTCGCCGCAGATCGTCACCACCAACCGGGTCGAGGCCTCCGGCTACAGCGAGCTGCGGGCGATGGGCCAGAAGGTCATCGAGGCGCTCGGCATCGGCACCTCGGCCACCCACATGGAGTGGTTCTTCGGGCCGAAGGGGCTCCGCTTCTCGGAGATCGGCTGCCGGCCGCCCGGCGTCGGCGTCTGGGACCTCTATGCCGCCTCCAACGACTTCGACATCTACCGCGAGTGGGCGATGGCGATCGTCCACGGCCGTCCCGGCCAGCAGCTGTCGCGCCGCTGGGCGACCGGCATGGTCAATCTGCGGCCGGACGGCGACGGGCGCGTCTCGTACTACGAGGGCGTCGACGAGATCGAGCGTCGCTTCGGCGAGTGGATCCTCGACTCGCACCTGCCGCCCCCCGGCTCCCCCACCGCGCCGTTCGAGGGGGGCTACATGGCCAACGCCTGGATCCGCATGAAGCACCCGGACTACGACACGCTCCGCCACATGCTCGACCAGGTCGGCCGGACGGTGAAGGTGCGCACCCGGTGACGACCCCCCCGGAGGCGGGGAGCGCCCGGCTCTGGGGCGGTGCCGCCAGCCTCTGGTGGCACAGTCTGCTGCCGCGCCTGCACGCCTGCCTGCCGGCGCCGCGGTTGCTCGACATCGGCTGCGGCGAGGGGCGGCTCGCCCCCTTCCTCGCCGACCTCACCGACGAGCTGCTGCTGGTCGACGTCGACGAGTCGGCGCTCGCGGCCTGTCGCCGGTGGCTTGCCAGCGAGCGCCCGGGGCGCCGCTGCCGCGTTCTGCCGACCAACGGCTGGTCGCTGCCCGGGGTGGAAGACGGCTCGGTCGACCTGGTTTTCAGCTTCGAGGCCCTGGTCGCCACCGGCGAAGGAGGAATCCGGCCGCTGCTGGCGGAGATCGCCCGCGTGCTCGCGCAGCGCGGCCTCGCCTTTCTCCACCATTCGAACCTCGCCGCTTTCCTGGCGCCGGGAGAGAGCGAGCCGGCGATCGGTCGCCCCCACGGCCGCGCGCCCGACGTTTCGGCCGAACGCCTGCGCGCCTGGTTGCCGGCTGCCGGCCTCGAGCCCCTGCGCCAGGAGCTCGTCGACTGGGGTTCGCCCCACCTGATCGACGCCTTCACGCTCGTCGGACGCGCCGGTGCCCGCCCGGAATGCGAGCCGATGGTTCGCCGCCACCCCTACCTGATGGCCGAGGCGGCGCGGGCGCTCGCCACCGCGAGCTTCTGGTCGCTTGCCGCGGCGGCGCCGGCGCCGCCCGTCGCCGGGTCGCCGCCCGAGGCCGACGACCTCGAGCG
>JAIOJQ010000056.1 GCA_019911865.1 Thermoanaerobaculia bacterium | reverse complement strand
CCTGGAAGCGCTCGAGCCCGCTGGTGGCGCGCGCCCGCTGCGAGTTCGTCGACGGCGAGCTGCGCATCGCGCTGCCGGCCGGCGACCCGTTCGCCGCCGCCCAGCTGGGGCGGGAACAGAATCGCGAGCTGCTCGACACGGTGGTGGTTGCCGCCTTCGGCGCCGGCGCGCGCTGGCGCCTGATCGAGGGCCCGGTCGCGCCGCCGACCGCCGGCGAAACGGCGGCGCGCCACGAGCAGCAGCGCCAGGCGCGCGAGGAGGTTGCCGGCGACCCGCAGGTGCAGGCGCTGCTCGACATCTTCGGCGGCTCGGTGGCCGCGGTGCGCGACGACGACGGCGGCCCGCCGCGGGCCGGGGAGAACGGATGAACATCCAGAAGCTGATGAAGCAGGCGCAGCAGATGCAGGAGCGCGTGCAGCGCGAAATGGGAGAGCTGGTCGTCGAGGCCTCGGCTGGCGGCGGCATGGTGACGGTGCGCATGAGCGGCCACAAGCAGCTGGTCGGCGTCGCGATCGACCCGGAGGTCGTCGACCCCGCCGATCCGGTCCTGCTCGCCGACCTCGTCCTGGCAGCGGTCAACGAGGCGGGGCGCAAGGTCGACGAGACGCTGCAGTCGAAGCTCGGCGGCCTCGGCGGCGGCCTGCCCGGACTGGGCTGAGAGCGCCGTGCCCGATCCGCTGGCGCGGCTGACCACCGAGCTGGCGCGGCTGCCGGGCATCGGCCCGAAAACCGCGTCGCGGCTCGCCCACCACCTGCTCCGGATCTCCGACGCCCAGGCGCGCGAGCTGGCAGCCGCCATCGTCGAGGTGAAGGAGAAGCTCTTCCCCTGCTCGCGCTGCCACGCCATCACCGCCGTCGATCCGTGCGCCATCTGCGCCGACCCGCGGCGGGATCGCACGATTCTGTGCGTCGTCGAGGAGCCGTTCAATCTCGCGCCGCTCGAGCGCACCGGCGAGTACCACGGCCTCTACCACGTGCTCGGCGGCGCCCTCTCTCCGCAGCGCGGCATCGGCCCCGACGAGCTGGCGATCGAGGATCTGTTCGCCCGCCTCGACGGCGTCGCCGAGGTCGTGCTGGCCACCAACCCCAACGTCGAAGGGGAGGCCACGGCGCTCTACCTGGCGCGCCGGCTGGCCGGCCGCGTGCCGCGCGTCACCCGCCTCGCCTTCGGCATGCCGGTGGGCGGCGACATCGAGTACACCGACGAGGTGACCCTCGGCCGCTCGCTCGCCGGCCGCCGCGAGCTGGCGTGAGCCGACTCGGCCGCGGCGACCAGCCGCCGGAGATCCTCGTTGCGCCGCCGGGGCCGCGCAGCCGCGAGCTGTCGGCGCGCCTGGCCGCCAGCGAGGCGCCGACCGTCAACACGCTCGGGCCGCGCAACGAGCCGGCGCTGGTCTGGGAAGAGGCGCTCGGCGCCAACGTGCTCGACGCCGACGGCAACCGCTTCATCGACCTGACCGCCGGCTTCGGTGCCGCCGCGGTCGGCCACCGTCACCCGCAAATCGTCGCCGCCCTCGCCGCGCAGGCGGCGCGCCTGGTGCACGGCCTCGGCGACGTCGCCGCGCACCCGGCACGCATCGAGCTGGCGGCGCGCCTGTCTGGCCTGGCACCGGTCGACCAGCCGCGCGTCCACTTCGCCGTCTCCGGCGCCGACGCGGTGGAGGTGGCGCTCAAGACAGCACTGGCGGCCACCGGGCGACCGGGGGTGCTCGCCTTCGAGCCGGCTTACCACGGCCTCTCGCCGGGCGCCCTCGCGGCCGGCTCGCGCCGCGAATTTCGCGCCCCCTTCGCGCCGCACCTCAACCCGCACGTGGTGCGGCTGCCGTTCGCCGCGCCGGCCGCGGCGCTCGCCGCGGCGCTCGCCGACGGACGGATCGGCGCGGTGATCGTCGAGCCGGTGGTCGGTCGCGAGGGGGTGCTCGTGCCGCCCCCCGGCTGGCTCGCGAC
>JAIOJQ010000055.1 GCA_019911865.1 Thermoanaerobaculia bacterium | reverse complement strand
GGCGATCGCCGGCACCTGTGTCGGCGGCGGCACGGAGCTGGCGCTCGCCTCGACCTGGATCGCCATGGCGGACGGCGATGCGCGCCGCTCCGGCGGCCTGCGCCGGCTGCTGCTGGAGGGCAATCCCCTCGGCCGCCGCTTGGTCCTCGCGCAGGCGCGGCGCCGGACGCTCGCCCAGACGAAAGGGCACTATCCGGCGCCGCTGCGTGCCCTCGACGTCGTCGCCACCGGGCTCGAACGCGGCCCCGGCGCCGGCTTCGAGGCCGAAGCCCGGGCGATCGGCGAGCTGGCCGTGTCGCCGGTGGCCAAGAACCTGATCCACGTCTTCCGGTTGATGGAGGCGTCGAAGAAGGACGACGGCCCGCCGCCGCAGGAGGTCCGCCGTCCGGCCGTCGTCGGCGCCGGCGTGATGGGAGGAGGCATCGCCCACCTGATCGCCGACAAGGCGGACCTTCCGGTGCGCATCCTCGACCTGCGCGCCGACGCCCTCGCCACCGCGCTCTCGCATGCCGCCGCGCTGTTCGACCGTCAGGTGCGCCGGCGCCGGCTCGCGCCGGCCGCCCGGCGCCGCAAGATGGCGCTGCTGAAGCCGACTCTCGACGCGACGACCCTGGCGGCTAGCGACTTCGTCGTCGAGGCGGTGGTCGAGAGCCTGCCGGTCAAGCAGCAGGTGATGGCCGACCTCGACCGCCGCCTCGCGCCCGACGCCATCCTGGCCACCAACACGTCGTCGCTGTCGATCGATGCCATCGGCTCCGGCACCGCCCATCGCGGCCGCGTGGTCGGCATGCACTTCTTCAATCCGGTCGACCGCATGCCGCTGGTCGAGGTCGTCGTGGGCGAGCGCACTGCCGGCGCGGCGGCGAGCACCGTTTCGGCGTTCGCCCGCCGGCTCGGCAAGACCCCGGTGGTGGTCCGCGAGTGCCCCGGGTTCCTGGTCAATCGCCTGCTGATGTTCTATTCGGCCGAGGCGCTCTGGCTGATCGACGAAGGGCACCGAATCGAGGACGTCGACCGCGCGATGGTCGACTGGGGGATGCCGATGGGTCCGGCGCGCCTCGCCGACGAAGTCGGCCTCGACGTCGCCGCCAAGGTCAGCCACATCCTCACCGAGGCCTTCGGGGAACGCCTCCCCTTCCCCCCCTGGCTCGACCGCCTGCCCGAAGGAGGCCGCCTCGGACTCAAGAACGGGCGCGGCATCTACCTCTACGAAGGCCGCAAGGCGAAGCGGGTCGACCCGGCGGTGGCGGCGGAGATCGGCATCACTCCCCGGCGTGCCGCCCCCGAGCTCGCGGCGCTGGCAAGGCGCATGATCCTGCCGATGGTCAACGAGGCGGCGCGCTGCCTCGCCGAGGGGATCGTCGAGGGCCCGGGGCCGCTCGACCTGGCGATGATCTTCGGCACCGGCTTCCCGCCGTTTCGCGGCGGCCTGTGCCGGTGGGCGGACGCCGAAGGACTGCCGGCGCTGGTCGGCGAGCTCGAAGCGCTGGCCGCGGCCGTCGGCCCGCGGCACCTGCCGAGCGAGGCCCTGCGGAGTTTCGCGGCAGGCGGCGGCTTTTACGCCGCGGCGGAGGCCTGATGCCCCGTCAGCGAGCCCGGGGGAGGGCGCGCGTCTCGTCTTCGTCGTCGGCGTCGCCGCCGGCGTCGTTCTCGATGCGGACCAGGACGACCGAGACGTTGTCGTAGCCGCCACGCGAGTTGGCGTCGCGCACCAGCCGCCCGCACAGGTCTTCGAGACGGGCGCCGGCGTCGAGCCGCTCGAGGATCTCGTGATCGTTGAGCATGGTCGTCAGCCCGTCGGAGCAGAGCAGGAACAGGTCACCGGGAGCGATCTTCCACTCGCGCACGTCGACGTCGACGTCGGAGTCCCCGCCGAGTGCCCGGGTCACGACGTTCTTGAGCGGGTGGACGCGTGCCTGCTCCTCGGAGAGGAACCCGGCGACGACCTGTTCGTTGACCCAGGTGTGGTCCTGGGTGAGCAGCTCGAGCTTGCCGTCGCGCAGGCGATAGCAGCGGCTGTCGCCCACGTGGGCGATGGCCGCCGAATCGCCGTCGACCAGCAGGCCGACGACCGTCGTACCCATGCCGTGCAGGGAAGCATCCTGGCGGATCGCCTTGAGCACCTTGTCGTGGGCGACCCGAATGGCCGATTTGAGGCGATTCGACTGGCGGCCGAGGCGGGGATCCATTTCGAACGGGAGGGTGGCGTCCTCGTCCGCGGTGCGGGCGACGAACTCGCGGATCGAATCGATGGCGATACGCGAGGCGATCTCGCCATGGCTGTGTCCGCCCATGCCGTCGGCCACCACGAACACCTGGTTGCCAGGATCGATGTCGAAGCAATCCTCGTTGTGGCTGCGGATCACCCCGACGTCGGAGAGACCACTGGCGCGCGGCCGCATCTTCAAGAGCCCCTCCCGAACAGTCCGGACTTCCCCTTCTTGCCGCGCGAGCGCAGATCCTCGAGCGCTTTGGTCACCGCGGCATCCTCTCCACCCAGAGCCAGGGCCTCATTGTAATACCGCTCGGCCTTCTCTCCCATGCCGATCTCGGCGTGCAGCCGGCCGGCCAGCTTGAGATACGGGGGACTGACCGGGTTGAGCTCGCAGGCTCGGGCGATGGCCGCCGCCGCCCGCGGCAGGAATCGACGCTGGGCCGCCAGCGCCTGGGCGACGTGGTGCCAGGCCTGGTGGTTGGCGGGCTCGAGCTGGGTGACGCGATCGAAGTTCTCCGCCGCCTGGGCGTAGTTGCCTTCGCGGTAGAAAGCGACCCCCGCCTCGAGGTGAAAGCGCGCCAGCCGGGCCGTGTCGCTGCCGCCGCTCTCGGCCACCGGACGGGCGAGCTCGTTGTCGTGCTGGCGCCGCCGTTCTGGACTCGAGAGCACGTTGAACGCTTCGGTGATCGCCTGGAACTCGCCCTCGGCCCGCGACCGCTCGGCACCCTGGAACCGGTCCGGGTGGCGCTCGCGGGCGAGCTGGCGGAATCGGTCGCGGATCTCGACGGGCGACGCGCCGCGGTGGATCCCGAGGATCGAGTAGTAGTCCCTGGACATGGCTCAGACGCTCTTGATTCTATACAACCGCTCGGCCGACGCTCGCACCGGCTCCGAGACGTTGCGATCCTTGCGCAGCACCTTGAGGTCCCGCACCGAGAGCCGGGAGGTCAGGCGGACCCCGATTCCGACCGGCACGCGGGGGTTGAGGACGAGCGCCCGGCAGATGCCGTAACGCGACACCCACTCGCGGCGCCTGGCGATGAAGGTGAGCACCTCGTCGTCGATGGATCGGTTGCCGGCGACCTGCTCGATCTCGTCCTCGCTCATCGCCGAGTTCGCCAGCACGGCGAGCGCCACCAGGCGGTTGGAGTCGCGGATCAAAATGTTGCGCAGCGTGCGCGAAGCCCCCTTGGAGAGCTTGATGCGCACCGGCACCGGCAGGCTGCGCACCTGCGATTCGGAGAGCCCCGACTTCTCGTCCACTTCTCCCGCGGCCGGCACCGCCTCACGCACCGCCTCGATCTCCCGCAGATCGGCCGCGTCGAGGTCAGCCGCGGCGAGCGCCTCGGCGGCCGGCACCGCCGCCTCCTCGGCGGTGGCGCGTGGCAGCAGATGCTGGCGGTACTCGGCGATCCGCCGGCGCGCGTAGATCGAAAGCCGCTCGTTGCGCTCCAGGGCGTCGAGGATCGCGGGCAACTCGACGATGGCGTCCTGGCGCAGCAGCAGGGTCTCCTGCAGGTCGGGCGCCAGCGATGCCGCCACTTCGGCGAGCAGCTCGCGCGGCACGTCGCGCCGGCGCAGGACCGTCTCGACGAGCTGCGCCTCGCCATGGTGGAGGGCGAACCAGCGCAGCACCTCGGGGGGCGCCGACTCGGTGAGGTAAGCGTGCGCGAAGCGCGGTTCGACCGCCTGCAGGGACGTCGCGGCGTAGCCGGCGATCATCGGGTCTTCACTGCCGGCAAGCGCGACCTGCAGCGGGATGAGCTGTTCCGGCGCGAGCGGCAGGACCCCCTGGGCCGCCAGAATCCGGAGCTCGACATTCTCGCTGGCGAGAACCTGTTCGACCAGCGGCTCCTGTTCGCTCACGGCGTGCCGGCTACCGTCGAGCGGTCGATGCGCAGGTCGCGCGTCACCCGTGCGGCTCCCCCCGGAGGGGTCCAGGGGCGGCCGTCGATCGAAATCCCGACCCCGGCGAGATTGCCGAGGGTCAGCAGCACGTGATCCCGGGCGACCAGCGTCACCACCTCGCCGGCGGCCCGCAACTCGCTGGTTCGCCGGCCACCATCGACCGTGAACTCGACCCAGCAATCCTGGCTGAACTCGAGGACGATCCGCAGCGGTTCGGGCGTTGCCGGGTCGGAACCCGCCTCGCCGGTGACGGCCACCGCCGCCGGATCTGCGTCCGACGCCGGCTCTGCGTCCGACACCGGCCCGGCGTCGGACACCGGTGCGGCGACCGGCGCCGGAGCGGCGACGGTCGCCGCACCGGTGTCCGACGCCGGGCCGGTGTCGG
>JAIOJQ010000457.1 GCA_019911865.1 Thermoanaerobaculia bacterium | reverse complement strand
GCCGGCGAGCAGGTGGAAGCGCACCTCGGTCGAGGCTGGAAAGCCGGCCGGGCCACCGCTCATCGGCTGCCAGCGCGCCAGCAGGCGGCGCGTCGGCAGGGCACCCCCCGGTCCGACCAGCTGCCGGCCGCGACCCAGGGCACCGGCTTCGACGCCGGCGAGCAGCACCGCGACGCGGCTCGCCGGCCCGGCGGCCTCCCGGCTCCGCCCGTGGACTTCGAGCGAGCGGACGCGCACCGGCACCTCGTCCGGCTCGATCCGGAGGGTGTCGCCGGGGCGCAGCGTTCCGGCGACCAGGGTGCCGGTGGCCACCACCCCCTGACCGCGCACCACGAAGACCCGGTCGATCGGCAGGCGGACCGGATCGGCCGCGCGCCCGGCGTCGGCGGGTGCCGCCCGCCGCACCAGCTCGTCGGCGAGCGCCTCGATCCCTTCGCCGGTGAGGCTCGAGACGCGCCACACCGGGGCGCCCGCCCACGGCGTGCCGGCGAGCAGCTCGCCCACCTCGAGCTCGGCGAGTCCGGCGGTGTCGGCATCGACGAGGTCGATGCGGGTCAGCGCGACGATCAGGTCGGGGACGCCGAGGCGGCGCGCCGCCTCGAGGTGCTCGCGGGTCTGCGCCCGCACGCCGGCGTCGGCGGCGACGACGAGCAGCAGCAGCCGGACGCCGCCGAGCCCCGCCAGCGTGTTGTGCAGGAAGTGTTCGTGGCCGGGGACGTCGATGAAGCCGATCGCCGCATCGCCGCGCTCGAGGTGGGCGAAGCCGAGGTCGAGGGTGATGCCGCGCCGCTTCTCCTCCGGCAGCCGGTCGCAATCGATGCCGGTCAGGGCGCGCAGCAGCGAGGTCTTGCCGTGGTCGACGTGGCCGGCCGTGCCGACCAGCAGCGTCCTCACGAGGCCGCCGGCGGCGGCGCGCCGCGAGCCGGCAGGCGGACGCGGAAGAGGCTGCCGTGCGGCGGATTGTCCTCCACCCGGATGGTGCCGTCGTGGTCGGTGACGATGCGGTGGACGATCGCCAGGCCGAGTCCCGTTCCCCGCCCCTTGCGCGAGTAGAAGGGGAGAAAGAGCTTCTCGCGCTCTTCGTGCGGCACGCCGATGCCGGTGTCGGCGACCTCGATCTCGAGCTCGCCGTCGCTGCGGCGCGCGCGGACGACGACCTCGCCGGGCGGCTCGGTCGCCTCGATCGCATTGTCGAGCAGGTTGATCAGCACGCGGCGGATCTGCTCGCCGTCGAGCCAGATCTCGCCCAGCCCGGCCTCGATCTCCGCCCGCACGGCGACCCCCTCCTTGAGGTCCCGGTAGAGGGCGGCGACCTCCTCGACCAGCGGCTCCAGCGCGGTGGCGGCGAGCTGCGGCCCCGGCATGCGGGCAAAGCGCGAGAACTCGTCGACCAGCTGCTGCATGTTGCCCACCTCGCGCACGATGATGTCCACCGAGCGCTCGACCAGCTCGCCGGCGCCCTCGCCGTCCCCCTCCCGGTGCTTGACGCGCAGCCGCTCGGCGGCCAGGCGGATCGGGGTGAGCGGATTCTTGATCTCGTGCGCCACGCGCCGCGCCGCCTCCGTCCAGGTGGCCAGCTTCTGGGCGCGGATGAGCTCGGTCAGGTCGTCGAAAACCAGCACCCGCCCCGACGGCGTCCCTTCCGGCTCGGGCAGCGGCGAGACGCGCACCTCGAAAGTGCGCCAGGTCGCGCCGACCGGAAAGGAGACCTGGCGGGCCGGCGGCTCCCGCTCCGCGGCGCCGGGGGCGTCGAGCGGCCCGCGGGCGGCTTCGGCGAGCGCCCGCCGCTCGTCGCCCGCGAGCAGCGCCGCGAATTCCGTGCCCTCGAGCGCGCGCTCGCGCAGGCGCAGCATCTGTCTGGCCGCGTGGTTGACCGCCAGCACCCGGCCTTCGCCGTCGAGCGCGACGACGCCGGAGGAGAGGCTCTCGAGAATGGCGCGCGCCAGGGCGCGCTCCTCGGCCAGCGTACGGTTGGCGCCGACCAGCTCGTCGTTGGCCGCCTCGAGCGCGGCGCGACTGCGCGACAGCTCGCCGGTCATGCGGTTGAAGGAGTCGACGACGACCGCCATCTCCTCGTCGACCGGCACGTCGATCTTCTGGTCGAAGTCACCGCGCGCGATCTGCCGCATCGCCTCGGCGAAGGCCTGCACCGGGGCCATCAGCCGGCGGGCGAGAAAGAGGCCCATCCAGGTCGAGGCGAGCAGGATGAGCAGGGTCACCAGGAGGAAGAGCAGCAGGTAGCTCGCCTTGAACTCGCCGCGCTGGATCTCCATCCGGCGATAGCTCTGAAAGGCGCGGATGAGCTCCTCGCTGCGCTGCGCGGTGGCCGGGTCGAGCAGCGTCCCCACCACGACCAGCGCGCGGCCGGACGGGCGGTTGCCCGCGGTGGCGGCGGCGACGATCAGCCGCCCGCGGTTGCCGGGCGGCTCGAGGACGCGCACCGCGCGGCCGCGTTCGAGCGCTTCGCGGGGCAGGCCGCGGCCCAGCTCGGGCAGGTCGGCCAGCCCGGTCGCCGGATCGACCACCGCGTGGACGAACTCGTCGCGGTCGTAGAGGGCGACGAAGGCGGCGCCGGTCTCCTCGCGGCCGCGTGCCAGGCGGCGCGAGGCGGTGGTGCGTCCGGTCGGTTCGTCGAGCGCCAGGCCCTCGAGCTCGCGCGCCAGGCGCGCCGCGTCGCGCAGGTTGTGCTCCGCCATCGCGTCGTGCAGCGCCTGGGCGACCGAATTGCCCTGCTCGAGGACGCCGGAGACCGAAGCCGAGAACCAGCGGTCGATCGATCCCTGCAGCAGTTCGTTGGCGAACAGGAAGAGGGCGAGCACCGGCGCCAGGGAGAGTCCGATGTAGGTCGCCACCAGCTTGGTCTTGAAGCGCGTGCCGAGCGCGTGCTGCCGGCGTTCGATCCACAGCTTGAACAGGTTGCGCGCCAGGACGAAGCCGATGACCAGGATGAGGACGACGATCAGGTACCAGAGGGCGAACAGCAGCACCCGGTTGGTGACCAGGGTGTCCGGCAGGTCACGGCCGCGCTGGACCAGCCAGTAGAGGGCGGTCAGGACGGCGAAGAGCACGCCGAGCACCGCCGCGACCCAGCGGGCATCGCGGCTGCGGCGGGCGATTTCGGCGCGGAAGTCCAGGCGTCCCCCGTCAGGGTTCCCGCGGGCGGACCTTGTTCGACTCGACCCAGTCGGTGGAGCGCATGACCGGGACGAAGCCGAGCAGGTTGTCGGTCCCCAGCTCGGCGCGCACGCGCACCAGGTAGCGCTCGCGACGCGAGGCGCCGCGCAGCACGAAGACCGGCACCGCGGCGAAGCGGCTCATCGCCTGTTCGAGCTCGGCGGGGTCGCGCAGGGTGCGGCTGTCGATCAGCTTGCCGGCGTGCTTGGTGTTGACCAGATACTCGCGGGTGACGGCGTTGAACATCGCCACCACCTCGATGCGGGTCGAGCCGAGCACCTCGTCCCACCAGCGCTTGCGGTCGCGCGCCAGCTCGAGCTCGAAGAGGAAACCGGTCGGCAGGCCGCTGTCGATGCGCTCGCGCAGCTGCGGCGAGAATCCCCCCTCGAGGCGGAAGCTGGCGAGCACCTGGACGCCGTTGAGGGCGATCGCCAGGTCCTCGACCGCCGGGTCGGCCGCCGAGGCGGGGGCGGAGAGCGGCAGCAGGAGTCCTCCGCCGAGGAGCAGGGCCGGAAGCGCTCTCATGGGCGGCGAAACTGTAGCATTCGCCTTCCGCGGCGCAAGGCGCGCCCGCGGCAGCCAGCCGGGGAAACCGATTGTCCGAGAAGCCGCCAGCCGTCCGCCCGCTCGCCGCCAACCGCAAGGCGCTGCACGAATACCACGTGCTCGAGCGCCTCGAGGCGGGCCTCGTGCTGACCGGCACGGAGGTCAAGTCCTGCCGCGCCGGCCGCGTCCAGCTGCGCGAGGGCTACGTCGACTTCCGCGGTAACGAGGCCTGGCTGGTCGGCGTCCACATCACCGGCTACGAGCCGGGTTCGCGCGACAATCCGCCCCCCGAGCGCGAGCGCAAGCTGCTGCTGGCGCGGCGCGAGATCGACCGCTTCGCCGGCCGCGCCCGCGCCAAGGGGTTCACCGTCGTCCCCCTGTCGCTCTACCTCAAGGGGAGCCGGATCAAGCTCGAGATCGCCCTGGTGCAGGGCAAGCAGATGCACGACAAGCGCGAGACCGAGCGCCGCCGCGAGCTCGAGCGCGAGGCCCGCCGCGCCATGGCCGGCGAGCGCGACTGACCGCTGCCGGCCGGCTTCACTGCAGGTAGCCGAGCGCCTCGATCTTCTCGAGCTTCCGCACCCCGGTGTTACAGTCCCCCGTCCGATGGACGAGATCGTCGTTCGCGGTGCCCGCGAGCACAACCTCAAGAACCTCTCCCTCTCGATCCCGCGCAATCGGCTGGTGGTGATCACCGGCGTTTCCGGATCGGGCAAGTCGTCGCTCGCCTTCGACACCCTGTTCGCCGAGGGGCAGCGGCGCTACGTCGAGTCGCTCTCCGCCTACGCGCGGCAGTTCCTCCCCCAGGTCGAGAAGCCGGACTTCGACTCGATCGACGGCCTGTCGCCGGCCATCTCGATCGAACAGAAGTCGGTGTCGAGGAATCCGCGCTCGACGGTCGGCACGGTCACCGAGATCCACGACTACCTGCGCCTGCTCTACGCCTCGATCGGCGTGCCGCACTGCCCGAGCTGCGGCCAGGAGATCCGCCCGCAGACGGTGCAGCAGATGGTCGACCGGCTGCTGTCGCTGCCCGAGGGGACCCGCCTCTGGCTCTACGCGCCTTACGTGCGCGGCAAGAAGGGGGAGTACCGCAAGCAGCTCGCCGAGATGGGGCGGCAGGGATTCGTGCGCGCCCGCATCGACGGCGCGATCGTCGACCTGTCGCAGGAGATTCCGGCGCTCGACAAGCAGAAGAAGCATTCGATCGACGTCCTGGTCGATCGCCTGGTGGTGCGTCCCGGCCTCGAGAAGCGGCTGGCCGACTCGCTCGAGACGGCGCTGCGGGTCGGCTCGGGGCTGGTCCTCGCCGCGCCGGAGGGGCTGGCCGAGGAGATGTTGTCGCAGTCCTTCGCCTGCTCCTCGTGCGGCACCAGCCTCTCCGAGATCACCCCGCGCCTGTTCTCCTTCAACAGTCCTTGGGGGGCCTGCGGGACCTGCTCCGGCCTCGGCACGCTGATGGCGGTCGACCGCGACAAGGTGGTCCTCGACCCGGAGCGCTCGATCGACCACGGCGCGCTCGCTCTCTTCCAGCCGGGCTCGAAGTCCTGGCGCCTGCAGATGTTGCGCACCCTGGCCAGGGCGATGAAGTTCTCGCTCGCCACCGCGTGGAAGAAGCTGCCGGTGCGCGCCCGTACCGCCATTCTCGAGGGGCACGGCGATCAGGAGCTGACCTTCGAGATGGCCGGCAAGAAATCGAGGTACTCCTGGGAGGGCAAGTGGGAGGGGATTCTCCCGATGCTCGAGCGCCGCTACCGGGAGACCGATTCGGCCCTGGTGCGCGGCGAAATCGAGAAGTACATGTCGATCCAGGTCTGCCCCGACTGCCGGGGTCGGCGGCTCAAGCCCGAGGCTCTGTCGATCACCGTCGGGGGGAGCTCGATCGACCGGCTCTCGGCCCTGCCGGTCGCCGAGCTGCGCGGCGTCATCGCCGGACTCGACCTCTCCGAGCGCGAGCGGACGATCGCCGGCAAGGTGGTGCAGGAGATCTCCGACCGGCTGCGCTTCCTCGACGACGTTGGCGTCGGCTACCTCGCCCTCGACCGCTCCTCGGCGACCCTGTCGGGGGGCGAGAGCCAGCGCATCCGGCTGGCGACGCAGATCGGCTCGAAGCTGATGGGCGTCCTCTACGTCCTCGACGAGCCGTCGATCGGCCTGCACCAGCGCGACAACGAGCGACTGCTCGCCACCCTGCGCGGCATGCGCGACCTCGGCAACTCGGTGCTGGTCGTCGAGCACGACGAGGACACCATCCGCGCCGCCGACTGGGTGATCGACCTCGGCCCGGGCGCCGGCATCCACGGCGGCGAGATCGTCGCCCAGGGGACGCCCGCCGAGGTCGCCGCCCACCCGGACTCGCTCACCGGCCGCTACCTGCGCGGCGAGGTCTCGGTGGCGACGCCGGCGCGCCGGGCAAAAGGCAGCGGCAAGCGGCTGACCGTCGAGGGGGCCCGTCACCACAATCTGCGCGACCTCTCCGTCGACTTCCCGCTCGGCACCTTCACCGTGGTGACCGGCGTCTCGGGATCGGGCAAGTCGTCGCTGGTCAACGACATCCTGCATCGCGCCCTGGCGCGGCACTTCTACCGCGCCGGCGACCGGCCGGGCGAGCACGACCGGCTGAGCGGCCTCGAGCACCTCGACAAGGTGATCGCCATCGACCAGTCGCCGATCGGGCGCACGCCGCGCTCGAATCCGGCGACCTACACCAACGTCTTCAACCCGATCCGCAACCTGCTGGCGATGACCCCCGAGGCGCGTGCCCGCGGCTACCAGGCGGGGCGCTTCAGCTTCAACGTCAAGGGCGGACGCTGCGAAGCGTGCGGCGGCGACGGGCAGATCAAGATCGAGATGCACTTCCTGCCCGACATCTACGTCACCTGCGAGGTGTGCGGCGGCAAGCGTTACGACCGCGAGACGCTGGCGGTGCGCTACAAGGGCCTGAACGTGGCCGAGATCCTCGACCTGACGGTCGAGCAGGCGCGCGACTTCTTCGGCAAGGTGCCGGCCGTCGAGCGGGTGCTGGCGACCCTCGACGAGGTCGGCCTCGGTTACCTCCACCTCGGCCAGCCGGCGACGACCCTCTCGGGCGGCGAGGCGCAGCGCGTCAAGCTGGCGGCCGAACTGTGCAAGCGCTCGACCGGCAGGACGCTCTACCTGCTCGACGAGCCGACCACCGGCCTGCACTTCGACGATGTGCGCAAGCTGCTCGAGCTGCTCCACAAGCTGGTCGGCAAGGGCAACACGGTGATCGTCGTCGAGCACAACCTGGACGTCATCCGGACCGCCGACTGGGTGATCGATCTCGGCCCCGACGGCGGCGCGGCGGGCGGCCGCCTGGTGGCCACCGGCACCCCCGAAGAGGTGGCGCGGGTCGCCGGGAGCCGAACCGGCGAATTCCTCGCCCGGGCGCTCGCCGGGCCCGCGATCCAGGCTCGCCCGGCCGGTCGCCGGCGCCGCTGAGCCCGCGGCCGCGGCGGCGTAGAATCGCGGCGTGAGCGGCACGCCGTCGTTTGCCGACCGTCGTCGGATCCTGCAGCTCGAAACCCTCTACGACCTGGCGCTGGCGCTTTATGGCGAGCGGGCCGAACAGGATCTGCTGGAAGAGCTGGTGGGGCGGGTCTGCCTGGTGCTCGACCCGGCCATGGCGGTGGCGGTGACCCGTGAGCCGGCCGCCGGCAGCCGGGCGGTGGCGATCGTCGGCTGGCCCGACGGCGGGCCGTCCGGATCGGAGCTGCTCGCCGAGCCGCTCTGGCGCGAGCTGCTCGCCCACGGCGGGCCGCTGC
>JAIOJQ010000456.1 GCA_019911865.1 Thermoanaerobaculia bacterium | reverse complement strand
GCGGCGAGCGCGCCCGCGAGGCGGCCGAAGCCCGCGCCGCGGCGCTGGCGCGCCGCATCGCCGACGAGAAGCGGACCGACGCGGCGAGCTGGCAGGAGTTGGCCGACGAGCCGGTGGTCACCCTGGTGACCACCTCCTTCTTCGGCCGCGCCGACGCGGTGCCCGGCATCGGCCGCAATCCCGCTTTCGCCGACGCAGCTTTCACGCTCGCCGCCGGCGCCGCCTCGGCGCCGGTCGAAGTGCCGCGCGGCTTCGCCGTGCTGCGCCTGCGCGAGGAGAAGCCGGCGCACCCGGCCGAGCTGGCGGAGGTCGAGGCCAGCGTGCGTGCCGCCGTCGAACGCGACAAGGCCGTCCGCCTCGCTCGCAGCGAGCTCGAGCGCGCCCGTTCGCGGGTCGCCGACGGGGCCGGGCTCGACGCCCTGGCCGCCGAGCTCGGCCTCGAAGTGGTCGCCTCGGCCGAGCTGACCCGTACCTCGACGCTCGGCGATCTGGGGTCGGCCCGGCCGGTGGTCGAGGCCGCCCTGGCGCTCGCTCCGGGCCAGATCGGCGGCCCGGTCGACCTCGCCGACGGCGCCCTGCTCTTCGAGGTGACGGCGCGCGACGCCTTCGACGTCGCCCGCTTCCAGGCCGAGCGCGAGGAGACCCGCACCCGCCTGCGCGACGAGGCGGCCGGACGCCTGCTCGCCTCGCTGCTCGCCGAGCGGCGCGCCGCGGCCGGCGTCACCTACGACCGGGCGCTGATGGAGCAGTTCGGCCTCGCCCCGGGCCGGAGCTGAGCCGGGCGGCGTCCCGGAGGGCCCGATGATCGGCGCGCTGCGGGGCCGGCTCGCCACCGCCACTCCCGAGCGGGTGATCGTCGACGTGGGCGGAGTCGGCTACGCCGTCCACGTCTCGCTCGCCACCTTCTCCGAGCTCGACCGCGCCGGCCTCGGCGCCGAGGTGGCGCTGCACGTCCACACCCACGTGCGCGAGGACCAGATCGCCCTCTACGGCTTCGCGACGTCGCGCGAGATGGAGCTGTTCGAGCGCCTGATCGCCGTCTCTGGCATCGGCCCCCGGCTCGCCCAGGTGGTGCTCTCCGGCATGGCGGTCGAGGACCTCGTCGCCGCCCTGGCCGCCGGCGACCTGGCGCGACTCACCCGCATCCCGGGGGTCGGCCGCAAGACCGCCGAGCGGATGGTCGTCGAGCTGCGCGACCGGGTGCACGAGCTCGGCGGCGGCGGAGCCGGACCGGCCGGCACCGCCACCGCCTCGGACGACGACCTCGTCGCCGCCCTCGAAGGGCTCGGCTACAAGCCGGCGCAGGCCGAGCGGGCGGTGGCCGAGGCGCGCCGCGAAGCCCCCGGCGCCGCCTTCCACGAACTGCTCCCCCTCGCCCTGCGCCGCCTCTCGCGCGCCTGATACGCCGGACGCGACTAGAATCGGCGCGTGAGCGCGGAGCGACTGCTGTCGGGCGAGCCGGCCGACGAGGAGGCCGGCCTCGAGGCCAGCCTGCGGCCGCGCGAGCTCGCCGAGTACGTCGGCCAGGAGCGCCTGGTGGAGAACCTGCGCGTCTTCATGCGCGCCGCCCGCCAGCGCAGCGAGGCGCTCGACCACGTGCTGCTGTTCGGCCCGCCGGGACTCGGCAAGACGACCCTCGCCCACATCATCGCGCGCGAGATGGGAGCGCCGCTGCGCACCACCTCCGGTCCGGTGCTCGAGCGCGCCGGCGACCTCGCCGCCATCCTCACCAACCTGCAGCCCGGCGAGGTGCTGTTCGTCGACGAGATCCACCGGCTCGGCCCGACGGTCGAGGAGATCCTCTACCCGGCGCTCGAGGACTTCCGGCTCGACCTGGTGCTCGGCCAGGGGCCGGCGGCGCGCACGGTGCGCCTCGAGCTGCCGCGCTTCACCCTGGTCGGCGCCACGACGCGCGCCGGGCTGATCTCGCCGCCGCTGCGCGCCCGCTTCGGCATCGTCCACCGGCTCGACTTCTACCCGTCGAGCGAACTCGCCCGCATCCTCACCCGCTCGGCGTCGATCCTCGGGGTCGAGAGCGAACCGACCGGCATCGACGAGATCGCCACGCGCAGCCGCGGCACACCGCGTATCGCCAACCGGCTGTTGCGCCGGGTGCGCGACTTCGCGCAGATCGGCGGCTCGGGGCGGATTCATCGCGACGACGCACGGCGCGCCCTGGCGGCGCTCGAGGTGGACGAGCACGGCTTCGAGGAGCTCGACCGCCGCCTGCTCGGCACGCTGATCGAGATCTACGGCGGCGGTCCGGCCGGCATCCAGGCGCTCGCCGCGGCGGTGGGCGAAGACCGCGGCACGCTCGAGGACCTCTTCGAGCCCTACCTGCTGCAGATGGGCTTCCTGCAGCGCACGCCGCGCGGCCGCGTCGCCACCCGGCGCGCCTACGAGCACCTCGGCTACCCGCCCCCCGCCGGCACCTCCGGACCGCTGTTCGGCG
>JAIOJQ010000455.1 GCA_019911865.1 Thermoanaerobaculia bacterium | reverse complement strand
AATTCAGGGACAGGCAACAAATCGGCGGATTTCGTGCCTGTCCCCTTTTCTCCCAATTCGGGGACAGGCGACAAATTGCCGAGCTCCGTGCCTGTCCCCGTTTCCCGCCCGTTTCCCGGTACGATCCGCGGTCGTGAGCGCGGAGGCATCGCTGGCCGCCACGGTGGTGACCGGGGCGGTGCTCGGCTGGTCGGTGGCCTGGCCGCCGGGGCCGATCAACGCCGAGATGATCCGGCGCGGCCTCGGGCGGGGGTTCTGGTCGGCCTACTCGGTCGGCCTGGGGGCCTGCAGCGGCGACTTCCTCTGGGCGCTCGGCGTCTCGCTCGGCGCCGGGGCGGTCATCGAGGTCCCCGGCGTGCGCGCCGGCCTCGGCGCGGTCAGTCTCGTCCTGCTGCTCTTTCTGGCCTGGACCTTCCTCGCCGGCGCCCTCGCCTCCTGGCGACGCCACCGCGCCGGCGAACCCGAGCCGGCGGCGGGCCGGCTCGACTCGGCGCGCGGCGGTTGGCTGCTCGGCCTGTCGATGGCTCTCTCCTCGCCGTGGAACATCGCCTTCTGGCTGGCGGTGATCGGCCAGCAGGCCGGCGACTCGCTCGACCTCCTGCGCTCGCTCGTCCTGGCGGGCGCGGTGGTCACCGCCGCGGCGCTCTGGGGTCTCGTCCTGTGCACCGCGGTCCACTTCGGCGCCCGCTTCGCCACCCCGATCTGGGAGATCGGCACCCGCGCCGCCACCGGCCTGCTCATGCTCTTCTTCGCCGGACGCCTGCTGCTGCTCCTCGCCGGCGCCTGAGGCCCGGCAGCGCCCTGATAGGATCGCGCCACTCCGGAAGCGCGGCCGCTCGGCCGTCCCGACCCCCCCGCGCTCCCCCAATCACGACCCGGGAACACCCTTCGACGATGGAAATCCGCCAGAGCATTCTCGACACCATCGGTGATACGCCCCTCGTGGCGCTGCGCCGCTACCACCCCACCGGCGCCCTGCTCGCCGCCAAGCTCGAGTTCTTCAATCCGGCTTCGAGCTCGAAGGACCGCATCGGCGTCGCCATGATCGAGGCGGCCGAAAAGGCGGGCGAGCTGCGCCCCGGCATGACCATCGTCGAGCCGACCTCCGGCAACACCGGTCTCGGCCTCGCCCTGGCGGCGCTGATCAAGGGGTACAAGCTCGTCTGCACGGCGACCACCAAGATCTCGCGCGAGAAGGTGCTGATGCTCGAGGCGCACGGCGCCGAAGTGATCATCTGCCCGGTCGACGTCGCCGCCGACGACCCGCGCAGCTACTACAAGGTCGCCGAGCGGATCCGCGACGAGCGCGGCGCCTTCCTCCCCTACCAGTACTACAACCAGGCCAACCCGATCGCCCACTACGAGACCACCGGTCCCGAGGTCTGGAAGCAGACCGACGGCAAGGTGACGCACTTCGTGGCCGGCATCGGCACCGGCGGCACCATCTCCGGCGTCGGCAAGTACCTGAAGGAGCAGAACCCGGCCGTTCAGGTGGTCGGCGTCGACCCGGTCGGCAGCGTCTACGCCTACTACCTCGAGCACGGCAAGCTGCCCTCGCCCGACGAGCTCAAGATCTACATGATCGACGGCATCGGCCAGAGCTACATCCCGGAGTCCTACTGGCCGCAGTACATCGACGAGGTGATCACGGTCGACGACCGCACCGCCTACCAGGCGGTCTTCGACCTGACGCGCAGCGAGGGGATCTTCACCGGCTCGTCCGGCGGCGCCGCCGCGCACGCCGCCCGCGAGCTGGCGCGCCGCCTGAGCGACGACGCGCTGGTGGTCACCCTGTTGCCCGACTCCGGCGAGCGCTACCTCTCCAAGCTCAACGAAGACTGGATGGGAGAGCGCGGCCTGCTGTAGGGCCGCGCCCGGCGGCTCAGCCGCCGGGCAGCACCTCGACCCAGCACCCCTGGAGGCCGCGGGCGATGTTGAGGGACCAGGCGACGCGCTGGCCGTCGGCGTAACCGCGCGAGCTCTTGCCGCCCGAGCCCGAGGGGTAGAACGACGCCGACAGCAGCGCGTCGCACGACGACGTCGAGTCGTAGCGCCGCGACGCGGCTCCCAGCGCGAACGACTCGAGGTACTCGGCGTCGTCCCTCATGTTGCGCAGCGCCGCCTGCGCGTCGGCCAGGACGGTGTCGAGCTTGCGGCGGATTTCGACGTTGACCTGCGCCGCCTTCCAGACCCGGTACTCGGCCCAGCGCTCCTCGGAGTCGGCCGGCAACGGCTCGGGCTCGCGGCCGTTCCAGCTGCCCGAAGCGCGCGCCGCGTCGGGCGACGGGTGGACTTCGAGGATCGCCAGCACCGTCGCCTCGGCGCGGTCGAGGTCCTTGCGCACGTCGCGCGGCACGTCGAAGGCGAGCTGAACGCGGCAGGGGCGGTGCTCGAAGAGCTGGAACGGTCCGTCGACGATCGGCACCCGGAACGGCGTGACGAGCGTCAGGTTGACGTCGAAGCGGGTCCAGCCGATGTGCACGTTGTCGATCGTCGCCAGCTCGCCGGCCGGCAGCTGGACCGGGCCGCTCCCGGAGGCGTAGCCGCCCGCGGCCTGATTGTCGCTGTAGTGCTCGGTACATTCGGAAGCGACCGCCGAAAGGACGATGGCGGAGCGGCCGCGCAGCCGCGCGCGCAGGTCCGACTCGACGTCGGCAACCGCCACGGCAGGGGTGAGCGAGAGCAGCGCCACGAGCGCGCGGCGGAGCCAGGACCAGCGGATGGATCGCGACATCGAAAGCCTCCCGGAGGGGTAACGGAGAACCGTCGAACAGTACGACGAAGTGGCAGCGAGCGGGCCAGACGACAATTTACTTGACTTATCAATCATTGTCAGATAATCTTCTTCCCGTCATGGCCCCCTCCCGCCGCCTGCTCGACGAGATCCGCCAGAGCCAGCCCTTCCCCAG
Source organism: Thermoanaerobaculia bacterium (assembly GCA_019911865.1). Taxonomy (GTDB): domain Bacteria; phylum Acidobacteriota; class Thermoanaerobaculia; order Multivoradales; family JAGPDF01; genus JACTMI01. The sequence goes on along the minus strand of JAIOJQ010000455.1, from coordinate 2,406 downwards.
CCCGGCCCAGGAGGCCGCCGTCGGCCTGCTGCGCACGGCCGACGCCGTCCGCCGCGGCGTCGGCGAAGTGGTCGGCGAGCGGGGGATCACCCAGCAGCAGTACAACGTCCTGCGCATCCTGCGCGGCTCGCACCCCGAGCCGCTGCCGACCCTCGACCTGGCCGCCCGGATGATCGAGGCCGCCCCCGGCATCACCCGGCTGCTCGACCGCCTCGAGGCCAAGGGGCTGGTCGGCCGGCGGCGCTGCAAGGACGACCGCCGCCAGGTTCTCTGCTCGATCACCCCGCCGGGGCTCGACCTTCTGGCCGCGCTCGACCAGCCACTCGACGCCGCCCTGTCACGCGGCATGCACCCGCTCGGCGAGGCGAAGCTCGCCGCCCTCACCGAGCTGCTCGACCAGGTGCGGGCGGGATTCGCCGCAGCCCGAAAACCCGCGGCCCCCGGACCAGAACCCACTCCGCTGCCGCTGTCGTCGCCCCGACCCACGACCCACCAGGAGAGAGAACCATGAAGAAGCCGCTCATTGCCGTCGCCCTCGCCGCCCTGCTCGCCGCACCGCTCGCCGCCGCCGATACCTGGGTCGTCGACCCCGGCCACTCGGAAGTCAGCTTCCAGGTCCGCCACCTGATGTCGCGCGTGCGCGGCGTCTTCCGCGACTTCGCCGCCACCGTGGTCAAGGACGACGCCGACGTCACGAAGTCGTCCGTCGAGTTCGTCATCCAGGCGACCTCGATCGACACCGGCATCGCCGATCGCGACAAGCACCTGCGCAGCGGCGACTTCTTCGACGTCGGCAACCACCCGACGATCACCTTCAAGAGCACCGCGATCGAAAAGGTCTCCGACACCGAGTACAAAGTGACCGGGCCGCTGACGATGCGCGGCGTGACCAAGGTGATCACCCTTCCCGTGACCTTCGACGGTGTGATGAACGACCCCGCGGGCAAGGTGCGGGCCGGCTTCTCGACCGAGACGAAGCTCGACCGCAAGGAGTTCGGCATCAACTGGAACAAGGCGCTCGATCAGGGCGGCTTCCTGCTCTCCGACGAGGTCAACGTCGAAATCCACCTCTCGACCAAAAAGCAGTAAGCGTCGCCGCTGGTAGCATCCGGGCGCCGGGTCGCGGGAGCGGTCCGGCGCCTTTCTCGTTCGCCCCTCCCGATCCGGAGTCCCGCCGATGGCCGAGTCGCCCCTCCCCGCAGATTCCCACGCCCGAAGTGTCCGCTGGAGCGACCCGCGCGAGATGATCCGCGCCGCCGTCGAGCGGCGCCTCTCGGGCCTCGAGTTCCTGCGCGCCATGCAGCGCGGCGAGGTGCCGGCGCCGCCGATCGCGGTGCTGCTGGGCTTCGAGATCGATCTCGTCGAAGAGGGACGGGTCGTCTTCGCCCTGCAGCCCGGCGAGCACCACTACAACCCGAACGGCGTCGTCCACGGCGGGGTCGCCGCGATGCTGCTCGATACGGTGACCGGTTGCGCGGTGACCACCCGGCTCCCCTTCGGGCGCACCTGCGCGACGCTCGACCTCAAGATCAACTACATCCGATCGCTCACCGCCCGCTCGCCACGCGTCCTGGCCGAAGGGACGGTGCTCCACCTGGGCCGCCGCTCGGCGGTCGCCGAGGGACGCCTCAGCCTGCCGGACGGCCGGCTGGCGGCGCACGCCACCGCCACGCTGATGCTCTTCGAGCCGGACGAGGCCCACGCCGGCGACCACCGCTTCGATTCCGCCGCCGGCTGACCCTCGGCGGCTTCCGCCGGGCGCTGCCCGGTTCCCCGACCCCGCGGCGGCGGGTTAGGATCGCCCTCCGCACCCGAGCGAACGATCACGGCCGCGGCACCTCGCGCGCGAGCCGCGCAACCGGAGGGAGAGATGCTCGAGCAGCTCGAGAAGGTCGACGGCGCCGTCATCGACGAACTGATGGCGATCAAGGGGGAGCGCGGCACCATCGCCGAGCGCCTCGAGAAGATGGAGGCCGAGAAGGGGAAGGTCTCCGAGGCGGTCTACCGGCGCGTGCGCAGCGACTACGAGAAGCGCGCCGCCGAACTCGAGCGCAAGGCGGCGCCGCTCAAGGAGAAGGCGCGGGCCGAGTTCGCCCGCCTGCGCTCCCTGCTCGAGCAGATCGAGTCCCGCCACGCCGCCGCCAAGCTCGACCGCGAGGAGCTCGAGCTGCGCCACCGCCTCGGCGAGTTCGCCGAGGGGGAGTTCGAGAAGCGGGTCGGCGAGATCGAGGAGCGCCTCGCCGCGCACGCCGGCGAGCTCGAGCAGGCGGGCGAGATCCGGGCCCGCTTCGTCGGCGCCTTCGACTCCGAGGAGGAGCTCAACGCCGCGACGGCACCGCCGCCGCAGGTCGAGCCGGTGGCCGTCACGCCGGCGGCGCCCGAACCGGCGCCGATGCCGGCAACGCC
>JAIOJQ010000454.1 GCA_019911865.1 Thermoanaerobaculia bacterium | reverse complement strand
GGGGGCACGGCAGCGTCCGCCGGATTCGCTGACGTGCGGCCAGGGCTCACCGTCCCTGTCTTCCCTTTCATGGACGTCTTTGTCTTTGAATCCACGGACGCCCCGACACCCACCGACGCCTCGCCCGCCCCCCCCGCGCCGAAGGCGCCACGGTCTCTGTCCTGGTCTTGAACAAAACGCTTTGTCTCTTGTTGAGTGACCGACTCTTCGCCGAGGCGGGCCAGGATCTGGCCGGCGGCGTCGAAGATGCGGCGGTGCCGCCGGCGGTCGAGGGCGTCGAGCCGATCGAGCAGGTCCGACTGCGTGCCGGCGCGCCCCTCGCGCCGCGCCTCGGCGGCGAACGGATCGTGCTCGGCCAGCAGCGCCGCCACCAGCGCCGCGCCCTCTTCGACGCCCAGTCGCTCCCCTTCGAGCACCAGCCGGGCCAGGCGCGGCGCCAGGGGGAGGGCGACCATGCGCCGGCCGAGGGGCGTGACGCCGTGGTCGTCGAGCGCGCCGAGGTCGCGCAGCGTCGACACCGCGCGCGCGAGCCGCGCCGGCTCCGGGGCTTCGAACCAGTCGAAGGACGCCGGATCGCGCTCTCCCCAGGCTGCCAACTCCAGGATCGCGCCGGCGAGGTCGACGCGACGCACCTCGGGCAGGTCGAACGGCCGCAGCGCCAGATCGTCGCCGGCGTGCCAGAGGCGGAGGCAGAATCCGGGAGCCTCGCGTCCGGCACGTCCGGCGCGTTGTTCGGCCGAGGCGCGCGAGATGCGGATCGTCTCGAGGCGATCGAGGCCGGTGGCCGGGTCGTAACGCAGCTGCCGGACGAGGCCGCTGTCGATCACGCCGCGCACCCCCTCGACGGTCACCGAGGTTTCGGCGACATTGGTGGCGAGGACGATCCGGCGCCGGGGACCGCGGCGCAACGCGGCGTCCTGCGAGTCGATCGGCAGGTCCCCGTGCAGCGGCCGGAGGTCGAGCCCGCGTTCGGCGGCAAGTGGCGCCAGCGCCTCTTCGCACCGTCGAATCTCGACCAGGCCGGGCAGGAAGACGAGCAGGTCGCCGTCGGTGCGGCCGAGCGCGCGCGACACGGCGCTCGTCACCTGAAGGGCGAGCGGGCGATCGCCCGGGCGCGCCAGAAGCTCACCGGTGACCGGGTGGAGGCGGCCCGCACTGCGCACCGCGGCGGCGCCGTCGAGGAATGCCGCCAGGGGCTCGAGCTCGAGCGTCGCCGACATGACGACCAGCCGCAGGTCGGGGCGCACCTCGCGGCGCACCCGACGCGCCAGCGCCAGCGCGAGGTCGGCAGCCAGCGTCCGCTCGTGAAACTCGTCGAAGATCAGCGTCCCGACGCCTTCGAGGAAGGGATCTCGCTGCAGCCAGCGCAGCAGAACGCCCTCGGTGGCGAAGACGACCCGACTGTCCGGGCGGAAGCGCCGTTCGAAGCGGATCCACCAGCCGACCTCGCGGCCGAGCGTCCAGCCCTGCTCGGCGGCGATCCGCCGCGCTGCGGCCCGTGCCGCCACCCGCCGCGGCTCGAGCACCACCACCTGCCCGCGCGCTCCTTCGAGCGCGGCG
>JAIOJQ010000453.1 GCA_019911865.1 Thermoanaerobaculia bacterium | reverse complement strand
CGCGGCGGGCGAGGTCGTCGGCGTCGCGGAAGAGACCGCCCTGCCGCCGCGCCGCGACGATCGCCTCGCCCGCCTCGCGGCGCAGGCCGTGCACGAAGCGCAAACCGAGACGGCAGGCACCGGTTCGGCGCGGGACTCCAGCGCTGTCGCGCGGGGAGCCGCTCGAGTTCTCCCGCTCCGGGGCCGGCGAGCGCTTCTCGGAGTTCGGGCACGGGCGCTCGCCTGCGCTTCGGCCTCGCCGGATCGGGTCGGACTCCGGTCGCCCGTGGGTGCTCGGCCTCAGAGCCCCCTCCGCGGGAGAACTCGAGCGGCTCTGGCAGCGTGAGGGGTCTGCCGGGGCAAAGCTCGAAGACGCCGGCCCCGGAGCGGGAGAGAGCGGGCGGCTCCCCACCGAGGATGCCGGCCCGCCGGGAATTTCCTCCCAGCTGCAGCCCACCTCCGAAAAGTTGACGTCGATCGGCAGCACGGTGACGCCGTGGCGCTGTGCGTCCTTGACCAGCGAGGCCGGGTGGTAGAAGCCCATCGGCCAGGCGTCGAGCAGGCCGATGAGGAACGCCGTCGGGTGGTGGCACTTGAGCCAGGCGCTGGCGTAGGCGATCAGCGCGAAGCTCGCCGCGTGCGACTCCGGGAAGCCGTAGAGCGCGAAGCTGGTGATCGACTGGACGATCTTGTCCTGCACCTCGCCGGTGATGCCGCGCGCCCGCATGCCGGCGCGCAGGCGGGTGTCGATCGACTGCATGCGCTCGACCGAGCGCTTGAAGCCCATCGCCCGGCGCAACTCCTCGGCCTCGCCGCCGGAGAAGCCGGCCACCGCCATCGCCATGCGCAGCAGCTGCTCCTGGAAGATCGGCACGCCGAGGGTGCGGGCGAGGATCGGTTCGAGACAGGGGTGGAAGTAGTCGACCGTCTCGCGCCCGCGCCGGCGCTCGAAGAACGGATGGACCATGCCGCCGGTGATCGGCCCGGGGCGGATGATCGCCACCTGGATGACCAGGTCGTAGAAGCGCTCGGGCGCGTTGCGCGGCAGCGAGGCCATCTGGGCGCGGCTCTCGACCTGGAAGACGCCCACCGTGTCGGCGGCGCGCAGCATGGCGTAGACCTCCGGGTCGTCGGGCGGCAGGTGGGCGAGGTCGACATGGCGCCCCTCGTGCTCGCGGATGAGCGGCAGCGTCCGCTCGAGCGCGCTGAGCATGCCGAGGCCGAGCAGGTCGACCTTGATCAGCCCCAGATCGGCGCAGTCGTCCTTGTCCCACTGCACGACGACGCGCCCCGGCATCGCCGCCGGCTCGAGCGGCACGATCTCGTCGAGCCGCCCGGCGGCGATCACCATGCCGCCCGAGTGCTGGCCGAGGTGGCGCGGCAGGTTCTGGATTCGCTGCCAGCTGTCGAGGAAGAGGCGGTTGCGCGGCTCGGCCGGGTCGAGGCCGGCGGCGGCGAGGTCGCGATCGACCTGCCGCGTGTCGCCGCGCTCGAGGTCGTAGCGGAACGAGCCGAGCTGTCTGGCCAGCCGGTCGACCTGGTCGGGTCCGTAGCCGAAGGCCTTGCCGACCTCGCGCGCCGCCGAACGGTCGCGGTAGGTGATGACGTTGGCGGTCATCGCCGCGCCGACCGCCGTGCCGGCGTCCGAGCCGTTGCCGCCGCCGTAGCGGCGATAGACGTACTGGATCACCTTCTCGCGCTGCTCGCCCGAGGGGAGGTCGAGGTCGATGTCGGGCCACTCGCCGCGCTCCTCGGAGAGGAAGCGCTCGAACAGCAGCTCCATCTTCACCGGGTCGACGGCGGTGATGCCGAGCGCGTAGCAGACCGCGCTGTTGGCCGCCGAGCCGCGCCCCTGGCAGAGGATCCGCTCGCGGCGGCAGAAGTCGACCAGGTCGCCGACGATCAGGAAGTAGCCGGCCAGATCGAGCTTTTCGATCAGCGCCAACTCGCGCTCGAGCTGCGCCTGGGCGCGCGCGGTGAGCGGCCGGAAGCGGGCGCGGGCGCCGTTCCAGGTGAGCTTGCGCAGCCACGAGGCGGGCGTCTCGCCGGGGGGCAGCGGAAAGTCGGGAAATCGGTAGCCGAGGTCGTCGAGGGTGAAGACGAGCTGTTCGGCCAGCTCGGCGGCGTGCGCGACGGCGGCGGGCAGGTCGGCGAAGCGGCGCGCCATGGCGGCGGCGCCGAGCAGGGAGCGCTCGCGGTTGGCGCCGAGCCGCGCCCCGGCGGCGTCGAGCGGCACGTGCTCGCGGATGGCGGTGAGCACGTCGTGCAGCGGCTTGTCGGCGGCGCGGGCGTAGCGCACCCCCTGGGTGGCGACGAGTGGCAGGCGCAGCCGGCGCGCCAGGGCGACCAGCAGCTGGTTGCGCGCCTCCTGGT
>JAIOJQ010000452.1 GCA_019911865.1 Thermoanaerobaculia bacterium | reverse complement strand
CCAGCAGCGCCACCGCCGCCGGCGGGGCGGCGGTGGCGCTGCTGGTGGTCGGCATCGCGGCGGCGCGCGGCGCCGCCTGGTCGAGCTACCGGGCCGAGCGGCAGTCGTTCCAGTCGCCGCAGGGGTTCCCGGGGGTCGACTTCGCGGCCGCTGAGTGGCCGCGGATCGTCGACGAGCGGGGGAGCCACCAGTGGCGGCTCGCCTCGACCTTCGAGCCGCGCCAGACGGCGTGGAACGTCGTCTACCTCCTGGTCGGCCGGCACGTCGGCCTGCTCCCGTACTTCCTGCCGCTGCTGCTCGGACTGGTGGCGCTGCGCGCCGACGCGGCGCGACTCGCTCTGCTGCTGGCCGCCGGCGCGACCCTCGCGGCACTGCTCTGGATCCGGCCGGAAAACTTCTGGGGCGGCGGAGGGGCGCTCGCCAACCGCTACTTTCTCCCCCTCTATCCCGCCTTCTGGTTCCTCGCCGGGCGGCGCCGCAGCGCGCTCTGGCCGGCCGCGGCGGCGCTCGCCGCGCTGCCCTGGATGCTGCCGCTGTGGATGGCCCCGGCGCGGCCGTTCGTCGACGCGCGCGGCGGTTACGGCCACGTCTCGGCGGCGGCGCAGCGCCTCCTGCCCTTCGAGACGACGCAATCGCACCTCAAGCCCTCGGGCAGCGAAGACGTCATTCACGGCGGGCTCTGGGTCAAGTCGCTCTCGCCGGTGACGCGGGGCGAGAAGGAGGGGATGCGGCTGCGCCTGCGCGGCGCCGGCGCGGCCGAGCTGCTGTTCGCCTCGGCGACGCCGGTCGAGCGGCTGGAGCTGGTGCTCAGCTCACCGCTCGCCGCGGACGTCACGGTCGCCGGCGGGCGGATCATCGAGCGCACGGTCGCCGACGGCAGGCTGCGGCTGGTCGTCGCGCCGCGGGTGTATGCCCGGCACGCTTCCTGGTGGACGGCCGAGCCCTGGTGGTTCTACCGCCTGCGCCTCGTCGCGCCGGCTCCCTGGGCGCGCTCGGTACTCAGTCTGCGCCGCGCGCCGGAGCCGGCCGCCGCCGGCGCTCCATCAGCCGCACCGTGAGCGTCTCGCCGCCGGCGCAGCGCAGCCGGACCTGATCCCGCTCGATCGCCCCGATCAGGCAGCCGGCCACCCCCTCGCGGAGGCCGAGCAGTCGGCCGTTGAGCATCGCCACGGGCGTCTCCGGCGACCAGGCGATCCCCCCCAGTTCGATCTGCGTGCCGTCCGCCAGCACCGCCCGGCGCAGGAAACTCCCGTCCGCCGCGGGGACAGGCACCGCCTCCGCACGCGCCCGCGTCCCGGAGTCCGGCCGGGGGACCGTCACCGCCGGAGGTCGGGCGGCGGGGGCCGGAGAGACCGGCTCGAGTACCTCGACCACTGTCGGAACAGGTTCCGTGACAAAAGGTTGCGAGCTGGATGGGGGTGTGACCGAGGTTGCCGCCTGCCCGGTCGCCGGTGCTTCGGTGGCGGGGATCGGTGCGGTGACTGTCGCCGGCGCGGGCGGGGCGGCGGGACGGACGCGCCAGACGGCGAGCCCGATCGCCGCCGCGGCGACGGCGACCAGCGC
>JAIOJQ010000054.1 GCA_019911865.1 Thermoanaerobaculia bacterium | reverse complement strand
CCCGGCCGCGGCCGGGAGCGGAGGCGATCGTGAGCGAACGCAATCCCCTGTCGCACCGCCGGCGCCGCTGGCCGGACCTGCTGCTCACCCTGCTGCTCGCCGCCACGCCGGCGGCGGCCGACGGCACCCTCCATGGCCGCGCCGTCGACGCGCACGGTGGCGCCGGCGAGCGGCGCGCCGTCCGCGCCGACGACGCGGCCATGGAGGGTGCCGTCGGCCGCCGCCGGCGTGGCGGCGAGCAGCAGGGTGAGCAGCAGGTCCGGCCAGCGGCGCCGGCGGTGCGACAGGGGATTGCGTTCGCTCACGATCGCCTCCGCTCCCGGCCGCAGCCGGGAAGTCGAGAAGCGGAGCTCTGGTGACGGGGGAGATCGGGTGCTGCAGGCCGCGGCACTCGTCGCCGCGGCGGCCTTCCCTACGCCGGTATGAACCGGATCAGGTCGATGAGGGTCTGATCTCAGGCCTCTCCTGCGAGGCCACCCCTAGGCTCCGACGGCGCAAGTGTGGCGCGAACGGCGGCGCGCGTCAACCACGCCGGCATGCGGCCGGGCCGCCCTTCGGAGTCTTGACAGCCCCCGGCGCCGCCGGGATGCTGGCTGCGAGGAGTCTGCCGATGAGCAAACGCCGTGACACCCCCGCCCCGCGCCCCCGCATCCGCGTCGCCCAGCCGCACCACCCCGAAACTTCGGCGGTCGGCGAGGGGTTCGACCCGACGCTTTCGGTCATGGCCGCCCGGCCGCCGATCTACCCGGTGTCGACCTACTGCTTCGGCAGTGCCCAGGCGATGAAGCACTTTTTCGCCGTGGCCCTCGGCACCGAGCAGCTCGAGCCGGGCAGCACGCCCGAGCTGATCTATGCCCGCCTCAACAACCCCAACGCCGAGATGTTCGAAGAGGCTCTGCTGTCGCTCGAGAAGGGGGGGGCGGTCGCCGCGGCCTCGTTCGCGTCCGGCATGTCGGCCATCGCCACCACGCTGCTCACCCTGCTGCGGCCGGGCGACGTCGTCCTGCACACCCTGCCGGTCTACGGCGGCACCGATCACGTCCTCCACCACCTGCTCACCCCGTTCGGCATCGAGGGTCGCGGGGTGCGGGCCGGCGATCACGCCCGGCTGGCCTCGGCCGCCGGCGAGCTCGGCGAGCGGCTGGCGATGATCTACGTCGAGACCCCCGCCAACCCGACCTTGCGCATGACCGACATCGCCGCCGCGGCCCGGCTCGCCGCCGAGATGCGCCAGCGCCACGGCCGCGAGGTTCTGCTGGTGGTCGACAACACCTTCCTCGGCCCGGTCTTCCAGTCCCCGCTCGCCCACGGCGCTGACCTCGTCGTCTATTCGGCGACCAAGTACATCGGCGGCCACTCCGACGTGGTGGCTGGCGCCCTCGTCGGCCGCGACGCCGCGCTGGTCGGCCGCATCAAGGCGACGCGCGCCTTTCTCGGCACCATCTGCGAGCCCTTCTCGGCCTGGCTGCTGCAACGCAGCCTGGCGACGATCTACACGCGGATGATCAAGCAATCGAAGAACGCCGCCAAGATCGTCGAGCGCCTGCGCCGCCACCCGAAGATCGAGCGCATCCACTACCCGGCCCTGTTCGA
>JAIOJQ010000451.1 GCA_019911865.1 Thermoanaerobaculia bacterium | reverse complement strand
TCGTTTACGGCATCGGGGTGGCCGGCTGCGCAGCGCTGCTCGCCTGGCAGCACTGGCTGGTGCGGCCGGACGATCTGTCGCGCCTCGACGCCGCCTTCTTTCTCGCCAACGGGCTGCTCGCCCTCTGGCTGCTCGCCGCGGCGCGAGCGACCTCCACCTCGCCAGCGGCGAGCGCACGCTGATGCGACACCTGGGGGAGCTCGCCTTCGCCGGCGACGCTCGCCTCTCCCGCGAGCAGGTCGAAGCGCTGCTCGCCGAACTGCTCGACGCCGCCGGACAGGCGGCGCTGGCACGCGACGGCCAGGTCGACCTGGCCTGCTCGCTGCCCGGCCGCGGCCGCTTCCGCGGCAACGCCTACCGCCACCAGAACGGACTCGGCCTGGTGCTGCGCGCCATCCCCTTCGAGGTGCCGACGCTCGCCGACCTCGGCCTGCCCGGCACCCTGGCGCGGCTGACCAACCACCATCAGGGACTGGTGCTGATCACCGGCCCGGGCGGCTGCGGCAAGTCCTCGACCATGGCGGCGCTGCTGCGGCTGATCAACGAGGAGCGGCGCGACCACATCATCACCATCGAGGACCCGATCGAGTACGTCCACGAGCCGCTGCGCTGCGTGGTCAATCAGCGGCAGGTCGGGCGCGACACGGAGAGCTTCGCCCGCGCCCTCAAGGCCGCCCTGCGCGAGGATCCGGACGTCATCGCCATCGGCGAGCTGCGCGATCTCGAGACCATCTCGCTGGCGCTGACCGCCGCCGAAACCGGCCACCTGGTGCTCGCCACGCTGCACACCGGCAGCTCCATCCGCACCGTCGACCGGATCGTCGGCTCCTTTCCGCCCAACCAGCAGTCGCAGATCCGCACCATGCTGTCGGAGTCGCTGCGCGCCGTCGTTTCGCAGCGCCTGTTGCGGCGCGCCGACGGCGCCGGCCGCGTGCCGGCCCTCGAAGTGCTGATCGGCACGCGGGCGGTCGCCAACCTGATCCGCGAGGCGAAGACCTTTCAGATCCGCTCGGTCCTGCAGACCGGCGCGGCGCAGGGCATGGGGCTGCTCGACGCCTCGATCGCCCAGCTGGTGCGCGACGGCGTCGTCTCCCGCGACGAGGCCCTGCTGCACGCCGACGACCCCAAGGCGATCCCGGCGACCTGACCATGACCCGACTCCACGACCTGCTGCGCGCCACGCGCGAGAACGGCGGCTCGGACCTCCACCTGGTGCCCGGCATCGCGCCGCGCATGCGCCGGCACGGCGCCCTCGAGCCGATCGCCGGCCAGCCGGCGCTCGACGCCGAGGCGCTCGCCGCGCTGCTGCGCGAGGTGCTGAGTCCGCAGCAGTGGCAGGAGTTCGAGTCGACGGGCGACCTCGACTTCGCCCTCGCCGTCGAGGGGGTGGCGCGCTTCCGCGGCAACTGCCTGCGCCAGGAGCGCGGTCCGGCGGCGGTCTTCCGCACCATCCCGGAGACGATCGCCTCGCTCGAGGAGCTCGCCCTGCCGCCGGTGCTCGCCCGTCTCGCCGCGCTGCGCAGCGGCCTGGTGCTGGTCACCGGGCCTACCGGCTCGGGCAAGTCGACCACCCTGGCGGCGATCATCGACCGCATCAACCGCACCGCCGCGCGTCACATCGTCACCATCGAGGAGCCGGTCGAGTTCGTGCACCGCAACCAGCGCTCCGTCTTCTCGCAGCGCGAGGTCGGCGTCGACACGGTGAGCTTCGCGGCCGCCCTGCGGGCGGCGATCCGCCAGGACGCCGACGTCATCCTGGTCGGCGAGATGCGCGACCTCGAGACCATCTCGCTGGCGCTCAAGGCGGCCGAGATGGGGACGCTCGTCTTCGGCACCCTGCACACCAACTCGGCGGCCAAGACGATCGACCGGCTGATCGACGTCTTCCCCGCCGACGAACAGCCGCAGGCCCGCCTGTCGCTGTCCGAGTCGCTGGTCGCCATCGTCGCCCAGCTGCTGCTGCCGCGCGCCGACGGCAGCGGACGGGTCGCCGTGCACGAGATCCTGCTGCGCACGCCCGGGCTGCCCAACCTGATCCGCGAGGGCAACATCCCGATGCTCGCCAACGTCATGCAGGCGGGCAAGAAGGACGGCATGCAGATGCTCGACGAGACGCTCGCGGCGCTGGTCGAGCAGGGCGTGATCAGCGCCCGCGACGCCCACATGAAGGCGATCGACAAGTCGCGTTTCGACCCGCTGCTCGAGCGCGACTGAGGTTCCTCGCGGTGGCCCCGGCCACACCGGCGGCGCCGCCGCCGTGCTACCCTAGGTGGTCGGCTGCGGAGCCGGAAACCGTTCGGAGGCAAGGACTTGGGGATTGCTCAGGGGTTCGGCTGGTCACTGCTCGGCCTCGTCGTCACGCTGCTGCGCATCTACTTCTGGGTGCTGCTCGTGCGCGCCCTGCTCTCCTGGGTCTCCCCTGATCCCTACAACCCGATCGTGCGCGGCCTCGCCGCCATCACCGAGCCGGTGCTGCGGCCGCTGCGCCGGCTGGTGCCGCCGCAGCGGCTGGGAGGCATCGACCTGTCGCCGCTGATCGCCATGCTGATCGTCCAGTTCCTGATCAACGGCCTGATGATCGGCTTCGGCCTGCGCCCCCGCCTGGTCTTCTGAGGAGCCCGTTCCATGCCGATGCAACCACTCGAGATCCAGAAGCAGCGCTTCGCCGTCCGGCTGCGCGGCTACGACCCGAACGAGGTCGAGAACTTCCTCACCCTGGTCGCCGAGGAGCTCAGCCAGCGGCTGGGCGACATCGAGCGGCTCGACCGCGAAAATCGCCTGCTGCGCGAGCGGCTGGAAACGGCGGAGAGTCGCGAACGGGACCTGCAGGAGACCCTGCTGCGCGGCAAGAAGGTCTCCGACGAGATGATCTCGACCTCGCAGCGCGAGGCCCAGCTGCTGGTCAAGGAAGCCGAGATGCACGGCGAGAAGCTGGTCAACCAGGCGATGGAGCGCGCCCAGGAGATCGACAACCGGATCCAGGAGCTGCGCACCCGCCGCCGCGAGCTGCAGCTGAAGCTGCGCGGCACGCTCGAACTGTTCGGCCAGATCCTCCAGGCCGACATGGAGGAGGAGCACTCGAGCGCCAACATCCAGACGATCGGACGGCGCCGCAGCGGATGAGCCGGCCGCCGGCGCGCACGCGCCGCCTCTTTCCCGACGGCCTGCCGGACGCCGATGCGCCGGCCGGACGCGACGCCCTGATCGCCCGCCTGCTCGAGGACGGCGACCGCGCCGACCTCGAGCAGGCGGGCGATCAGGGCGTCGCGTCCGGCCGGCGCATCGGCGTCCGGCAGGCCGTCGGGAAAGAGGCGGCGCGTGCGCGCCGGCGG
>JAIOJQ010000053.1 GCA_019911865.1 Thermoanaerobaculia bacterium | reverse complement strand
ACCGTCGAGCACCTGCTCTCGGCGCTCCACGCCTACGGCGTCACCAACCTGCTGGTCAAGGTCCACGGCGAGGTGCCAGTGCTCGATGGTTCGGCCGTCGAGTTCTGCCGCACGTTCGAAGAGATCGGCCTCGAGGAGCAGGGAGAGCCCCGCCTGGAGTTCGTCGTCGACCGGCCCTGCCAGGTCGGCAGCGGCGACAAGACGCTGGCGATCGAACCGCACGACGGCTTCGCCGTCTCGTACCTGCTGCGCTACCCGCCGCCGATCGGCGAGCAGTACTTCGAATTCGAGATGTCCGGGCCGGAGGCGTTCCGCGACCAGATCGCCCCGGCGCGCACCTTCGGCTTCCTGCGCGACCTCAAGATGATGAACGAGCTCGGTCTCGGCTCCGGCGGCCGCCTCGACAACTTCATCCTGGTCGGCGAGGACGAAGTGGTCAACACCGAGCTGCGCTTCCCGGACGAGTTCGTGCGCCACAAGATCCTCGACGTGATCGGCGACCTCTACCTGCTCGGCTACCCCATCCGCGGCAAGGTCACCGCCCGCCTCACCGGCCACCGCGACAACATCGCCCTCGTCCGCCAGCTCGTCGCCACCAGCTCCCCCACCTAGAGAAAAGGGGACAGGCAGGAAAGCTCCCGAGCCGGGAAACGGCGAGAGGAACCGCCCGGATCAGGCGGACGCTTCGGGCTGACCGGATCCGGACCTCGTCGCGAGCTCCTCCGCCAGGCGCCGGTACCGTTCGGGCGCGGCGGCGAGATCGGTGAAGAATCGACGCAGGTTCTCCCGCACGCTCTCTTCGAGGGCGTCCGCCTCGTCGTCTCGTCCGCGCTCGCGCATCGCCTTCGCGAGCCGTCCGCGCGCCTCCAGATCCTCGATTCCCGGCTCGTGATAGCGAAATCCGAGCGGTGGCCCGGGATTCAGCCGCGGCACGTCGTCGGGTGAGGCGATCTGCCGCGGGCCCCGGCCGTTGCGGGTGAAGACGAACACCAGTTCCGCCACGCCAGCCTCGAGGGCCATGCGCTGCGCCTGCAGCAGCGTCTCGGGCGTCGAATTGTGCTCGAAGAGGACGTACTTCCAGACCACCCGCACCGGCCGCTCCGCGACCGCGCCGGCGCGCGCGAAGTCGACCATGAATCGCCAGGCAAGGTCGAATCTCCCGTGCACACGGTACGGGTCATAGGTGGCGGCGTCGACGCCGTCGATCGCGCAGATGATCTCGTCGAATCCCGCCGCCACCATCTCCGGACGGAATCGTCCATTCGCGTTGGTGGTCACCGAGATCCAGGCCTCCGGCAGCCGCTCGCGCGACCGGGCGGACATTTCCCACAGGCGTGGATTGAGCAGCGGCTCGCCATGTCCCTGGAAGTCGAGCGCGTCGACCTCCAGTCCGTGGCCCACCAGATCGCTCAGAATGCGATCCAGAATCTCGGGGTCGAGCTGAAAGGCGCCGGAATGTTGCCGCCGGGCGGCGAGCGGGACGCAGCCCGGGCAGTCGAGCGTGCAGTGATAGGAGGGCTCGACGCGCAACATGCGGACGTAGCTGCGATCCCAGCCCGCGCCACCGTCGCGGGGCCCCAGTCGCAGCAGGAGGCAGCGGCCGCACACTTCACCCCACGGTGCTCGCCCCAGCTCGAGTTCGCGTCGGATCCGCTCGTACGGCCCATCGAGGAAAACCTCCGCGTAGTCGGCCGCTGGATCCCAGTGCTGGAGGACGAGCTCGCTGCCCGCGTCGTCCCAGCACACCAGGTCGCCCCAGGCGCGCAGGAAAATGCTGTCGATCGACGGACAGACGAGCCTCGCCGGGCGATCCGTTTCGGGCCGCGGATCGCGCCTCTCCTCGAAGCGGTCCACGTAAGAAAGCCAGTCGAAGCTGTTCGGCCGTCGCGGCGCGAACCGCCGGCCTTCACGGCATCCGTGTTCGCGCCAATGCCGGATCGCGGACGCTTCGTCCACGATGCCGGCGGGCGCCAGGTCGGTATAGCTGCGCACGTACCAGCGCCAGTCGAAGCCGGGCGGCGACGGCTCGGCTGGCGGCTCCTCGATGCGCGGAGCAGCCTGGTCGGCCGGCTGCGAGCGCCGCTTCGCGAGCCACTGCCAGAGTCCACTTCCGACCCGGCGGAGCCGCTCAGAACTCGACGACATGACCGTCGCGCAGCTCACGCGGCATGGAGCGTGGATAAGCGCGAAGCCCGCCGACGAGGCGACAGCGGAAGACCACCCGCCCGGCTCGCCGGGCGCGCAGAGTCCACGACTCTCCCGGCTCCGGCGCCCCCGGCACGGCGACGACCCAGGCGCAGCGCTCGGCGCCTGCGATCTCCGGATGGGCCCGGGCGACGTCCTCTCGCACGCCGAGCTCGGCCGTGTAGGCCCGTCCCCGTGCATCCAGGAGCTCGACCTCGTCGGGAGGCGAAGCGAGCGGCAACAGCCACCCCGAGAGCCGCAGCTGACCATCGGTGACCTCGGCCGCGTCGAGAAAGCCGAGGCCCGCCGGGCCGAACGGTGGCGGCAGCGTGTGCGAACGTCCCTCCGCACCTCGCCGAACGATGCGCAGCGCCTCGCGAGCCGCGCGCAAGGTGGCGTCGATCGCCGCCTCGTCGTGCGCGAGGGTCGGAAAAACCAGTCCGTTCGTCAGCACCCCGCGCTCGAGACAGCCCTGCACGAAGAGACCGAGGGCCGCCCCGCGAGTCAGGTGGCCGTGATCCGCGAACTCCAGCTCGAGCCGCGCCGGGTGGCCGATCAGACGCAGCGGTACGCCCTCCCGGTGCGCCTCTTCCTCGAGGCCCGCGCGAACGCGGCGCCCGATCTCGGCCACCCGCTCGGCCACCGGCTCTTCGGCGTGAATATCCAGCGCGGCGCGTGCCGCCGCCAGCGAGAGCGTTTCACCGCGGCATCCCATGTCGACTCCGACCGAGTCGGCGCTGCGCATCAGCTCGCGCGGACCCACGTAGGCGGATAGCGGCATGCCGTTGGAGAGCGCCTTGCCGAAGCAGGCGAGGTCGGGAAGGACGCCCGTGAGCTCCTGGGCTCCTCCGCGTGCGACGCGAAAGCCGGTGATCATCTCGTCGAAGACCAGCAGCGCACCGTGCCGATGCGCCAGGGACTTGACGTCGGCGAGGAATCCGTCGCGGGGCAGCTCGCACTGGAACGGCTCCATGACCACCGCCGCGACGCGACCGCGGTACCGGGCGAACAGGGCCTCGAGACCGGCGAGATCGTTGTAACGGAAGGGATGAACCAGCCCGCCAAAGGCCGACGGCAGGCCCCGGATGCCGCGATCTCCGGCGGCGAACCAGTCGTGAAACCCGTGGAATCCGAACTGCAGGACGACGTCGCGCTCGGTGACCGCTCGCGCCAGGCGCACGGCGGCGGTCACCGCATCCGAACCGTTCTTGCCGAAACCGACCATCTCGGCGTTCGGCACCAGCTCCACGATGCGTTCCGCGACCTCGACTTCCAGCGCGTGCGGCATGCTCAGGGTGGGCGCCGCCGAGAGTTGCTGCCGGACGGCGGCGTCGATCTCGGGCCGTCCGTAGCCGAGCAGCGCGGTGCCCCAGCCAACCACCCAGTCGACGTACTCGCCGCCCGTCGTGTCGCGGATGCGGCAGCCCTCTGCGGCGCAGATGAACTGAGGGTAGACGCCGGTTTCGCCGAACAGCAACGGGCGCGCGCTCATCGCCAGCTCGCCATTGGCGAGCACTTTGCGCGACCGGGCCACCAGGCGTGCCGCCGCGTCCACCTCCTGGTCTGCGTCGATGTCAGCGCGTTGCACTTCGGGATCGGTCATCTCGCTCCCATCGGAATGGAAGCGCGACTCTACCCTCGTCCGCGGGTGCTGCCAAACTTTGGGAAAACTTCAGTCGTCGGGAGGTCGCAGAGGCCCTTCGACGTCGCTGGCGGCGTGCAGGTCGCGGTCGAGGTCGGTGAGGAGGCGCTGGTTCTCGCGCCAGGCGGGTTCGTGGCGGACGCGCAGGTCGAGGAAGACCTTGCGCTCGAGGAACTCCTCGAGGTCGAGGCGGGCGGCCGTGCCGATGGCCTTGATCGTCGCTCCCCGCCGGCCGACCAGAATCCCCTTGTGGGTGTCGCGCTCCACCAGGATGGTCGCCGTGATGCGGGTCGCCCGCCCCTCGCCCGGCTCTTCCCAGGCCTCGATCAGCACCGCGGTGGTGAACGGCAGCTCGTCGTGCGTCGCCTCGAGCACCTTCTCGCGGATCCGCTCGGCGGCGAGGAAGCGCTCGGGGTGGACGGTGAGCAGCTCCGCGTCGTAGAAGGGCTCGCCTTCCGGCAGGTGGCGCCAGAGCTCGGTGAGCAGCCGCTCGCAGCCGTCGCCGTCCTGCGCCGAGATCGGCACCAGGGCTGCGAAGTCCGCCCCCTCCGAGTAGGTCACCAGGCGCGGCAGCAGCGTCTCCTTGTACACCCGGTCGATCTTGTTGAGCACCGCGATCTTCGGCCGCTTCACCCGGGCGACCATCTCGAGCAGGAAGCGGTCGCCGTTGCCGAACGGCTCCGCGGCGTCGACGACCAGGCAGACCACGTCGGCCTGCTCCATCGCTTCGGTCGCGGCGCGCACCATCTGGCGATTGAGCTGGTGCAGCGGCCGGTGGATGCCCGGCGTGTCGTGGAAGACGATCTGCCCCTCGGGGGTGGTCAGGATGCCGACGATGCGGTGGCGCGTCGTCTGCGGCTTGTCCGAGACGATCGCCACCTTCTCGGCCAGCAGCCGGTTGAGCAGCGTCGATTTGCCGGCGTTCGGCCGTCCGACCAGCGCCACGTGACCCGCCTTAGGCACCGGTGTCCTCCAGCCGCGGCTCGGCGCGCCGCACGCGCAGCGCCAGGACCCGCCGCTCGTCGGCCTTTTCGACCTCGAAGCGCAACCCGGCATGATCGACCGCCTCGCCCGCCTGCGGCACGTAGCCGACCAGGCCGGAGATCAGCCCGCCGACCGTCTCGCTCGAATGCTCCGCCGGCGCCCAGGCGAAGAACTCCTCGAGCCGCTCGACCGCGGCGCGGCCGTCGAGCAGCAGGCTGCCGTCGGGCAGCAGCGTGCTCTCCGGCTCGGCCTCGTCGTACTCGTCCTCGATCTCGCCGACGATCTCCTCGACCAGGTCCTCGACCGTCACCAGCCCCTCGGTACCGCCCCACTCGTTGATCACGATCGCCATCTGCTGGCGGCGCGCCTTGAGATCCTTCAGCAGGTCGCCGAGCAGCCGGGTCTCCGGCACCAGGAACGCCGGCTTGGCGAGCGTCGCGGCGAGCGGCCGCGGCGAGACGCGCAGGCCGGCCAGCAGATCGCGGATGTGGAGGATGCCCGCCACCTGGTCGATCGACCCCGTGTAGAGGGGCACGCGGGACACCGACGATTCGATGAAGAGTTCCGCCAGCCGATCGAGCGACTCGCCGACCGGCGCCGCGACGATGTCGACGCGCGGCGTCATCACGCTGCGCACCTGGGTGTCGCCGAAGTCGACGACGCCCCAGACGAGGTCGCGGTCCTCCGGCTCGAGAATCCCCTCGCGCGTGCCGACGTCGATGAACGCCTCGACCTCCTCTTCGCTGGCGGCGTCGTCGTCCGCCGGAGCGCTGCGCTCCTCGCCGAGCATCCGGCGGGGCACCAGCGGCGCGCAGAGGACGACCAGCGGCATCGAGAGGGCGAGCGTGCCGCGGTAGATCCAGGTGATCCGGCGCAACGCTTCCTCCGGATCGCTGCCGACGAGGCTGCGCGCCGCCAGCTCCGTCACCGCGAGGACCAGCGCCACCGCCACCAGGGCGATCCACCAGGGCGCGCTGACACCGCCCAGCGCCAGCGCCCGCGCCAGGCAGCCGAGCAGGACGATCGGGACCAGCTTGGCCACCAGATTGACCAGGTAGCGGAAGACCTCGAATCGCCCGGGGTTCTCCCACAGATCGCGCAGCTGCCCTCCCGCCTCCTCGACCCAGTGGCGCATGCGGATCGGACCCGAGCGTTCGAGCAGCGCCGTCATCAGCGCGGTCAGCGGCAACGCGGCGACCAGCAGTCCCGAGGCGATCAGCCAGCGGGCGGCGTGCGACTCAGGCATCGCGCAGGTACCTCCGGCGCAGTCGCCGCTCGAGCCGCTCCATCTCGCCGTCGTCGGTCTCGTGGTCGTGCCCCAGGCAGTGGAGGACGCCGTGCAGCAGCAGCGTGCGCAGCTCGCGTCCCAGCGGTTCGTCGCGCTGCGCGGCCTGGCGGGCGGCCTGCGGCACCGAGATCACCACGTCCCCGAGGTGGTGCCCCTCCGGCGTCTCGCCGCCCGGGAAGGAGAGGACGTCGGTCGTCCGGTCCTTGTCGCGGAAGACCCGGTTGAGGTGGCGCATCGAGCGGTCGCCGACGAAACGCACGGCGAAGGAATCGGTGTCGGGCGCCAGGTCGGCGACCAGCGTCTCCAGCCAGCCGGCGAGGGCGGGATCGGCAGCCGAGGGGAAGCGTCCGAGTCCCGCCAGGTCGCAGCGCCTGGCGGGGTCGCCGCCGCTCGGCGCGCCGTTCACCCGGCCACCTCGGCGCGTCGCGCGTGGCGGTCGTAGGCGCCGACGATCTTCTGCACCAGCGGGTGGCGGACGACGTCGCGCTCGTCGAAGAAGCAGAAGCCGATCCCCGGCACGTCGCGCAGCACCTCGAGCGCCTCCTTGAGGCCGGACGTCTGATTGCGCGGCAGGTCGATCTGCGTGATGTCGCCGGTGATCACCGCCTTGGAGTGGAATCCGATGCGGGTGAGGAACATCTTCATCTGCTCGGTCGTGGTGTTCTGCGCCTCGTCGAGGATGACGAAGCTGTCGTTGAGCGTCCGGCCGCGCATGAAGGCGAGCGGCGCCACCTCGATCATGCCGCGCTCCATCATGCGCGCCACCTTCTCGAAGCCGAGCAGGTCGTGCAGCGCATCGTGAAGCGGCCGCAGGTACGGATTGACCTTCTCCGCCAGGTCGCCGGGCAGGAATCCGAGCTTCTCTCCCGCCTCGACGGCCGGACGCGCCAGCACCAGTCGCTTGACCTGCTTGTCGACCAGCGCCGCCGCGGCCATGGCGACGGCGAGGTAGGTCTTGCCGGTGCCCGCCGGGCCGACCGAGATCACCATGTCGTGCTCGGTGATGGCCTTGAGGTAGTGCTGCTGATTGAGGCTGCGCGGCGCGATCTGGCCGCGCAGGCCCGCCTGGGCCGCGGCGGCGCCTCCGCCGGGGTTGAAGAACGACGCCAGCGAGACGTTCGGGTCCTCGGAAAGGACGCGGATCGCCGTCGCGACGTCCTCGTTGCGCAGACGATAGCCGCCGGCCAGCAGCTCCGAGAGCTGGCCGAGGAGGGACCCCGCGGCGGCCTCGGCCGCCGGGTCGCCGCTGATCGAAACCTGGTTGCCGCGCGCCGACACCTCGACCGCGAAGGCCGATTCGACGCGCCGCAGGTTCTCGTCCCGGGTGCCGAAAAGGAGGTCGATCCCCTCCTCGGCGAGGGTCAGCTGCAACATGGCGGTTCCGGGGTGCCGGCGGACGGCGGCGAGGGACTCAACTCGCCGCCGATCCTAGCAGACCCGCGCCCCGCGGCCGGCGCCGGGAGGCGGCTCACTTGCGGGCGTGATCGTAGAAGCCGCGACCGCTCTTGCGGCCGTATCGCCCCGCCTGCACCATCTGCTTGAGCAGCGGCGGCGGCGCGAATCGCTTCTCCCGGTACTCGTCGAACATGATGTTGGCGATGTAGTAGGTGGTGTCGAGGCCGACGAAGTCGAGCAGGGTGAACGGACCCATCGGATAGCCGCAGCCGAGCTGCATCGCCTTGTCGATGTCTTCCACCGTGCCGACCCCCTCCTCGAGCGCGCGGATCGCGTCGAGCAGGTAGGGGACGAGCAGCCGGTTGACGATGAACCCGGAGTTGTCGCGGCACTGCACCGGATCCTTGCCGATGGCGCGGCAGAACTCGTTGACGTCGGTCACCACCGCGTCGTCGGTCATCAGGGTCCGCACGACCTCGACCAGCTTCATCACCGGCACCGGATTGAAGAAGTGCAGGCCCACGAAACGGTCCGGACGCTTCGACGCCATGGCGAGCTGCGTCACGGTGAGCGACGAGGTGTTGGAAGCGAGGATGACGTCCTCGCCTGCCACCGCGCCGACCGCGGCGTAGACCTTCGCCTTCTCCTCGACGTTCTCGACGATCGCCTCGACGATCAGGTCGCGGTCGGCGAGGTCGGAGAACTCCGTGGTGCCGCGCAGGCGCGCCAGGGCCGCGTCGCGGTCGGCGGCGGCGAGCTTGCCCTTCTCCACCGCCTTGTCGAGCGAGCCGCGGATGCGCCCCATCCCCTTGTCGAGCAGCTCCTGGTTGACCTCGCGCACCACCGTGTCGAATCCGGCCTTGACCGCCACCTCGGCGATTCCGGATCCCATCAGACCGCAGCCCAGCACCCCGACCTTGCGAATCGACATCCCGACCTCCTCGAAGAACTGCGTGAACTCAGACCGGCGCCGCCGCCGGATCGATCTCCTCGATCCGGCGCGCGTCACCGTCGCGAACGATGCGCAGCGCCAGCGCGCCGGGCACCCGGAACGGCAACCGCTCGGCCCACTCGACCGCCTTGACGCCGGGGCCGAGCAGGGACTCCTCGAACCCCGCCGCCGCGACCTCCTCCGGCGCCAGCCGGTAGAGGTCGAAATGGAGCAACTCGCCGCCGGGGCCGCCGTGGATCGCCTGCAGGGTGAAGGTCGGCGACTGGACCGACGCCGGGTCGATCCCCAGGCCGGCGGCCACCCCCTGCACCAGCACGGTCTTGCCGGCGCCGAGCTCGCCCGACAGCAGCAGGGCGCCGTCGGGCGCCAGCTCCCGCGCCAGGATGCGGCCGAGCTCGTGCGTCGCGCCGGCGTCCGCCGTCCGCCAGGACCTCATGCTTCGATCAGCCGGTCGTGGGCGGCTCCCAGGCAGGCGATCAGCTCCCCGGCGGGGACCGCGGGACCGCCGTGGCGCTGGCGCGCCAGGTCTCCCGCGGCGCCGTGCAAGTGTACCGAAAGGCAGGCGGCGAGAACCGCCTCGTCGCCCTGCGCGAGGCGTGCCGCGACGACCCCCGTCAGGGCATCGCCGCTCCCCCCCGAAGCCATGCCGGAGTTGCCGGTCGAGTTGACCCAGGCCTCGCCGTCCGGGGCCGCGACCAGCGTCCGCTCCCCCTTGAGCACCACCAGGCAGGCGCTGCGCTTCGCCGCGGTCCGGACGGCGGCGAGGCGGTCGGCGGCAATCCCGGCGGTCGTCGTCGCGAGCAGGCGGGCCATCTCCCCCGGATGGGGGGTGAGCACGCTCGGCGCGCGCCGCGCCGCGAGGGCCTCGAGATCCCCCTCGAAGGCGGCGAGACCGTCGGCGTCGAGCACCAGCGGCAGCGCCGCTTCGAGCACCAGCTGGCGGACAGTCGCCAGCGTCTCCGCCTGGCGCCCCAGCCCCGGGCCGACGGCGAGCACCCGGCCAGCGACTGCCGCGTCGCGCAGCCGGTCGAGGGCGGCGGCGCCCAGACCGCCTCCGGCGGCCACCGGCAACTCCGGCATGGC
>JAIOJQ010000450.1 GCA_019911865.1 Thermoanaerobaculia bacterium | reverse complement strand
CCTCGCCCGGCAGCTCGCGCAGTTCGGCGCGCAGCCGCTTGCGGCGCCGAAGCAGGTGGTAGCCGAGCGCCGCCACGATGTGGTCGACCGCGAACGCTTCGACTGCGAATCCGCGCTCGAGCTCCACCCGCTCTCCCGGCGCGAGGCCGCGCACCTCGGCGCCGTAGTCGACCTCTTCGAGGCGGCCGGCGGCGGCGAGGAACTCCGCCAGCGCGCCGGCGACCGGCGCGGGACACCAGACCCGCGCCGGACCGAGCCCCTGCAGACGACGCTGCGAGAGCACCCACGGAACCCCGAGCGCATGGTCGAGGTGGCCGTGAGTCAGAAAGAGGTCACGCGCGCCGACCAGGGCGGCGGCCCCGCGGCCGGCGTCGAAGCCGAGCCCCGGCGGGCGGATCCGGTACCAGGACTCCTCGCCGGCGCGCGAATAGCCCTCGATGGAGAGTCCGCCCAGGACCAGCGCGCCACCCGCCACCGGTGCGCCGTCAGATCTCGGTGTAGATCCAGCGCCGCAGCGGCTCGAGCCGCTGCGACAGGCCCTCCGTGTCGGGCTCGATCAGCCACAGCGCGGCGGCGATCGAGGACAGCAGCGAGTTGCCGTCCTGGGGAGTGAAGCAGAAGCCGAACAGCTCGCGGCTCTTGCGCACCGCCAGCGTCGGCAGCACGACCACCGTCTGCGACAGGATGCGGCCGTAGTAGCCGTGATCGCGGCCGAAGCTGAACACCTCGTTCGAGTTGCGCTTGTCGGTCACCGCCACCCGCAGGTTGGCGCGCAGGCGGCTGACCATCTCCTCGCGCGTGATGTCGCGGTCGAAGACGAGGTTGAACCAGATCGAGTGCATGTACTGCGTGTTGAGCTTGACCGCGCTCGAGAAGAGGTCGAGCTTCTGGCCCAGCGTCTCGAAGACGTGGTACGCGTCGTGCGCGTGATGGGTGCCGAACTCCGGGTCGTCGTGCTTGCCCACCTGGGGCGACGGCGCGAAGTCCTTGGTCTGCGAGATGTCGTTCGCCCGCCGCATGCACACGAAGTTGCCGCGCGACAGGGAGTACTTGTCTCCCCCCTCGTGGCAGAGGGTCTTGATCAGCGTCGTGATGTTGTGGGTGTTGCAGGAGACCACCTGGATGAAGCGGTCCTCGCCCGGCCGGAGCACTTCGTCGTTGATGCCGCGCGCGTAGGGGACGCCGAAGCCGAACTCGCTGCCCTGGGCGATGAACCCCTTGGGGCCCTGGATGTGATCGTAGTACTTGGCCTTCATGTCGTTGCCGGCGGGGGTGCAGTCGATCACCACCGTGGCGCGGGCGATCGCCTCCTCGGCCTCGAAGTCGACCCGGTGGCCGAGCTTCTCGAAGGCGTCCTTCTGGTCGGAGTCGGTCGCCAGCTTGGCGCCGCGCGACAGCAGATGCTGGATTTTCGAGCGGTCCGAGGACAGCGGGGTGCGCTTGTGAAAGGTCACCTCGTCGAGGCCGAGCTTGTCGCGGAAATCGGTGAACAGGCCGATGAGCGGCTCGCCGATCGTGCCGGTGCCCACGATATGGACGACTTTCTTCTGCATGGAACTCCTCCGGGGATGCGACGGGGCCGGTCGCGAGGCTCCCGCCGCCGGTCGTCAAAAAGACCGTGGAAAGCGTAACATAGGGGTGCCATCCCGACCGGGCATGTCGATTGCTCAGCCGTGCCCCCCACCGCGCCATCCGGGGTCCCGCCGGGCGAACTCGTCGAGCTCGACCGGCACCTCGATCAGGGTGCGCGTCACGGCGGGATCGCAGACGTCGTTCTCGCACTCGTAGGTGTAGACGTTCCACTCCTCCCGTCGCGCGTAGCCGGAGAGTGTCTGATAGGTGTTGCAGTTGCCGCACTTGACCGAAATCTGACGGATATTGATCATGTTCCGCAACGCTAGCAGAGCCCTCGCCGCCCTCCTCGTCGCGTCGCTGTCGGCGGCTCCCCTGCCCGCCCAGGAGCCCGCCGCCGAAGATCCGCCGGCGGTGGCCAGCTTCGCCGAGGAGGTCGGCGTCGCCTGGATCCTGGTGCCGGTGATCGTCAAGTCGAAGAAAGGCTACGTCGAGGGCCTCGAGCGCGAGGACTTCCAGCTGCGGGTCGACGGCCGCACCGTCGCCTTCCAGGACTTCGAGCAGCGCGGCGAGGCGCCATGGAGCCTCGTCTTCCTGCAGGACCTGTCGGGGAGCATGGAAGGAAGCCGCCTCGAGGCGGCCCGCGAGGCGACGCTCTGGTTCCTCGAGAAGGCGCGCCCGGGCGACGAATTCGCCCTCGCCACCTTCGCCAGCGGCCTGACGGCGGTCGACGTCCCCTTCACCGAGGACACCCGGCCGCTGGTCGAGTCGATCCGCTCCTGGAAGCCCTGGGGGGTCACCAACCTGCACGATGCCGTCGCCTGGCTGCCCGACATCTCCGGCAGCAGCCGCAACGTCAAGCGGGCCGCCGTCCTGATCACCGACGGCGTCGACAACACCAGCCGGATCACCGCGCCCGAGGCCCGCGACCTCGTCCGGCGGGCGGAGCTGCCGGTCTACGTTCTCGGGTTAGAATCGGGCGACCCGTTCGCGCTGGACAAGAAGGGCGAGGACCTCTACCGCTACGCCGACGTACTCAACCTCCTGGCGACGATGACCGGAGGGCGGTACTTCGCCGTGGGCGGCCCGGACGACCTCAAGGAGGCCTGCGCGACGATTGCCGAGGAGATGCGGTACCAGTACGTGCTGGGATTCGATACGCAGGCGACCGGGAAGGCCGAATGGCGGAAGATCCAGGTCCTGGTCGATCGCAAGGGCGTGCAGGTGGTCGCCCGCAAGGGGTTTCGAGGGACCCCGCCGGCACGCTGAGGGCACGGTACGTGCAAGGCGGCAGGTCGTGAGAGAGTCACAGCCGTGAGCCCGGCGCGTCACGGGAGCTGTTCGAGTCGATGGATCTTGCAGTGAACCCGGAAAGATGGAGGCGAACATGAAGAGGAACGTGAAGACGCTGGCGATCGCCGCTGCCGCGGCAGTGGCGCTCGTGAGCACCGGCTGCGCCACCAAGAAGTACGTCAAGGGCGAGGTGTCGACGGTCAACGAGCGCGTCGACGGCGTCCAGGGGCAGGTCGAGGAGGCGCAGACGACGCTGCGCGATCACGACGGCCGCATCACCCGCAACGAGGCGGCCACCGCCGAGGCCTCGAAGACCGCCCGCGAGGCGCTCGACCGCGCCGTCGCCGCCGGCAAGCTGGCCGAAGGCAAGCTCCTCTACGAGACCGTGCTGTCCGACGACAAGGTCAAGTTCGGCTTCGACCAGGCGAATCTCTCGGACGACGCCCGGGCCGCTCTCGACGCCTTCGCGGCGCAGCTGAAGACCGAGAACAAGAACGTCTATGTCGAGATCCAGGGCCACACCGACAACGTCGGTGGCGAGTCCTACAACGAGAAGCTCGGCGCCCAGCGCGCCGCGGCCGTCAAGGAGTACCTCGCCAAGCAGGGGATTCCGCTCTTCCGCATGGAGACGATCTCCTACGGCGAGGCCGCCCCGGTGGCCGACAACGGCAGCCGCGAAGGCCGCGCCCAGAACCGCCGCGTCGTCCTGGTGGTCCTGCAGTAAGCGCCCGCGCCGGCCCTGCCGGCAGTTGCGAGGCGGTCCGGCGCGAGCCGGGCCGCTTTTTTCTTTCTTGGAGCTTCGCCGCACCCAGCTGGCCGCGAGACGGCGGGATGCAGCCCTGTCGAGCAGCGGCGAGAGGCAAAGACGAAAAGCTTCCAGAGAAGGGAAAAACCGCGGGATCCGGACCCTGGTCGGCGGGTTCCCAGGGCACCGGGCGCCCGGTCGCCCGCCCGGCGCTCGCCTCCGGCTTCCCTCCGAAACTCACCTCTCCTGCCTGCGTGTCCTGCCTCCGCCTGCTGCCCGCGTTCTCCTGCCTGCGCCTGCTGCCTGCGTCTGCTGCCAGCGCCATCGCCTCGAGTTTCTTGGCCTTTCCCTCTCTGAGCTTTGGTCTTTGATTTCAGGTCTCTGATTTCAGGCTCCGGCGGCGGCGGGGTTCAGTCGGCCGGCGCCTGCGGCTCGCCGGCCGGCCCGCCGAGTCGCAGGCGGTGACCGCAGCGGGCGCAGGCGTAGCGCCGGGCGCCGCGGTGCCGGCGTTCGTAGGTGTCGGCGCACCGCGGGCAGACCCAGACCCAGCGCCGGCGGCGCGCCGCAAGCCCTTCAGTGGGCATGCGGTGGCAGGTTTCGGGCCGGAAGCCGAGCGCGGCCACGGCCTCCCGCCAGCGCGGACCGTGCCCGGCCCGCACCCCCGCGACGAGATGACAGAGCTCGTGGACCAGCGTCGGGACGAGCTCGTCGGGATGCCGGTCGAGCAAGCGCGGGTTGAGCTCGACGATGCGGTCCCGGAAGCAGGCGCGACCGGCACTGCTGCGCAGCCGCGGGTTGAACTCGACGCGCAGGCCGGCTACCCGCCGGCGGGCACCCAGGCGGCGCCCCAGCCAGCATGCCAGACGGGCGAGGGCGCGGGGCGAGCGCTGCGACGGCAGCCGGCCGCGGCGCCGCCAGGGGAAGCTCGAGCTGGCTCGGCTCCGGCACCCGGGTCTCAGGCTCCCGCCCGCTCGAAGGCCGCCAGGAGCGCCTGACGGTCGGAGATTCCGAGGTTGCGGTAGACGATCTTCCCTTCCCGGTCGACGACGATCAGGGTCGGCAGGCCGAGGATGCGCAGCTTGGCGCTCATCTCGTCCTCCGGGTCGACCAGCGCCGGATAGGGAAACGGATGCTCGGCGACGAAGTCGCGCACGACGTCTTCCGGCTCGCCGACGGCGATGGCGACGAACTCGACTCCGCGGCCGGAAACCTCGGGGTAGAGCTCGCGCAGGATGTCGGCCTGCAGGTGGCAGGGCGCGCACCAGGTGGCCCAGAAATCGAGCAGCACCACCTTGCCGGCCAGCTCGGCGTTGCCCATCTGTTCGCCGGCGAGCGAGGCGAGGCGGAACTCGGGCAGCGGATCCCCGCCGCCGGCGACGGGCTCGCCCGCGCCGCAGCCGACGAGGGAGAGGGCGACCAGCAGGAGGGCGGGAGTGCAGGCGCGGCGGACGGCACGACGAAAACCCGGAGTGGAAGTCATCGCGATCAGCCTAGCGAAGCGCCCGAAAAGAAAAAAGAGCCGAGGCCTCACGGCCAGGCTCGGGAACAAACCGGAATCGTTGCCTGCGGGCCGTGGCGAGACGGCCCGAATGAACTGTTGCGCTGATCGACGCTTACTTCTTCTTGGCCTTCTTGGTCGCCTTCTTGGCGGCCTTCTTGGCCGGCTTCTTGGCGGCCTTCTTGGTCGCCTTCTTTGCGGCCTTCTTGGTGGCCATTTCGCGAGCCTCCTCTATGGCGTCGGGCAGAATTGCCCGCAGCGCACTCTCGTCAGCTGCAGCCGCTTGTCGAGCCGCAGTTGTTGCACTTGTAGCAGGAACCGTTGCGCACCATGATGGCTCCACACTCGTGGCACGACGGTGCGTCGGTGCCGATTTCGACGGTGAACTTCACGCCCGTTCCGTCTCCCCGCCCCGCGGCCGCGGCCTCGGCGCCGGCCGCCTCGAGACCGGCCAGGATCACCCCCGCCGCCTGCTTCTCATCGGTCGACAGGAAGCGCGACGCGAGCCAGCGGAAGATGTAGTCGGTGATCGACTTGGCGATCGGAATCTCCGGATTCTTGGTGAAGCCGGAGGGCTCGTAACGCATGTGGGTGAACTTGTCGACCAGGGCCTTGAGCGGTACTCCGTACTGCAGCGCCAGCGAGATCGAGGTCGCGAAGGCGTCCATCAGCCCCGAGATCGTCGACCCCTCCTTCGCCATGGTCAGGAAGATCTCGCCCGGCTGGCCGTCGTCGTAGAGGCCTACCGTGATGTAGCCCTCGTGCCCGTTGATCGAGAACTTGTGGGTCAGCGCCCGGCGCTCGTCGGGCAGCTTGTGGCGCACCGGCTGACCGGTCCCCGCGGCCGCTTCCGCCGGCACCTCGTCCTTGCGGGTCGACAGCGGCTGGCTGCGCTTGCAGCCGTCGCGGTAGACCGCCACCGCCTTGAGACCGAGCTTCCAGCCCTCGATGTAGGCCTGCTGGATCTCGTCGACGGTCGACTCTTCCGGCATGTTGATCGTCTTCGAGATGGCGCCGGAGATGAACGGCTGCGCCGCCGCCAGCATTCGCAGGTGGCCCATGTAGTGGATCGACCGCGTGCCGTTGGCGGGCTTGAAGGCGCAATCGAAGACCGGCAGGTGCTCGGGCTTGAGGTGCGGCGCCCCCTCGATGGTGTCGTGCTCGTCGATGTGCTCGACGATGGCCCGGATCTCCTGCTTGTCGTACCCCAGTCGCTTGAGCGCCAGGGGCACGGTGTTGTTGACGATCTTGATCAGGCCGCCACCGACCAGCTTCTTGTACTTGACGAGCGCGATGTCGGGCTCGATGCCGGTGGTGTCGCAGTCCATCATGAAGGCGATCGTGCCGGTCGGCGCCAGCACCGAGATCTGGCTGTTGCGGATGCCGTTGGCCTCGCCCAGCTCGACGACCTCGTCCCAGCTCTGCTTGGCCGCCTGCAGC
>JAIOJQ010000449.1 GCA_019911865.1 Thermoanaerobaculia bacterium | reverse complement strand
CGGCGCCCCGAAGACCGGCGGCAGCAGCGGGCCCACCGCCAGCAGGGCCAGCGCCGCCAGGTCGGCCGTCGGTGGGAGAGGTCGCGGCTTCATGTCGGAGGGCGATCGGAGACGCCGGAAGCGCGGAATGCGAGTCCGGTGCCGGAGTGCCCCGGGGCCTCAGGCGCCGCGATCGCCGGAACGCATCGGCAGGTCGACGCCCCGCTCGCGGGCGCAGCGGATCGCCTCGGGATAGCCGGCGTCGGCATGCCGGGCGACTCCCATGCCGGGGTCTCCGGTGAGCACCCGCTCCAGCCGCGCTGCCGCCTCGGGCGTGCCGTCGGCGACGATGACCATTCCGGCGTGGATCGAATTGCCGATGCCGACGCCGCCACCGTGGTGCAGCGACACCCAGGTGGCGCCGTTGACCGCGTTGAGCAGAGCATTGAGCAGCGGCCAGTCGGCGATGGCGTCCGAACCGTCGCGCATCCCCTCGGTCTCGCGGTACGGAGAGGCCACCGAACCACAGTCGAGGTGGTCGCGCCCGATGACGATCGGCGCCGAGACCTTCCCCGAGGCGACCAGGTCGTTGAACACCGCGCCGGCGCGTGCCCGTTCGCCGTAGCCCAGCCAGCAGATGCGCGCCGGCAGTCCCTGGAAAGCGACCCGCTCGCGCGCCAGGGTGATCCAGCGGTGCAGCTTGGCGTCGTCGGGAAACGCCGCGAGGATCGCCGCGTCGGTGGCGGCGAGATCGGCCGGGTCCCCCGAAAGCACCGCCCAGCGGAAGGGCCCCTTGCCCTCGCAGAAGAGCGGCCGGATGAACATCGGCACGAAGCCGCCGATCTCGAAGGCGTCGGCCACCCCCGCCGTCTGCGCCTGGCCGCGCAGGTTGTTGCCGTAGTCGAAGGCGACCGCCCCGGCGCGCTGCAGGGCGAGCAGCGCGCGCACGTGCGCCGCCATCGACTCCATGGCGCGCCCGAGGTACGCCTGCGGGTCGTCGCGCCGCAGCGCGAGCGCCGCCGCGAACGACAGGCCGTGCGGCACGTAGCCGTGCAGGTTGTCGTGCGCCGAGGTCTGGTCGGTGACCACGTCGGGAGTGATGCCGCGCTCCAGGAGCCGCTCGAGCAGGTCGACGGCGTTGGCCTCGACGGCGATCGACACCGCCTCGCGGCGGTCGGCGGCCGCCAGCGCCGCGTCGATGCCGGCGTCGAGCGAATCCGCCAGCCGGTCGAGGTAGCGCGTCTCCAGCCGCTTGTCGATGCGACTGCGGTCGACCTCGGCGATCAGGCAGACCCCTTCGTTCATCGTCACCGCCAGCGGCTGGGCGCCGCCCATGCCCCCCAGGCCGGCGGTGACGGTGAGCCGGCCGGCCAGCGTGCCGGCGAATTTCTGGCGCGCGCACTCGGCGAGCGTCTCGAAGGTACCCTGCAGGATCCCCTGGGTGCCGATGTAGATCCAGGACCCGGCGGTCATCTGCCCGTACATCGTCAGGCCGAGCCCTTCGAGGCGGCGGAACTCGTCGATGGTCGCCCAGCGCGGCACGAGGTTCGAGTTGGCGATCAGCACCCGCGGGGCCTCGGCGTGGGTGCGGAAGACGGCCACCGGCTTGCCCGACTGGACGAGCATCGTCTCGTCGGGGCCCAGCCGGCGCAGCGTCGCGACCAGGGCGTCGAAGCACTCCCAGTCGCGCGCCGCCTTGCCCGAACCGCCGTAGACGACGAGCTCCTCCGGCCGCTCGGCGACCTCGGGATCGAGGTTGTTCATCAGCATCCGCAGGGCGGCTTCCTGCTGCCACCCGCGGCACGACAGCGTCGCTCCGCGCGCCGCGCGAACCGTCCGGGAGTGCGTCGAAACCGGGCTCATGGGGCGCATTCTATGGCGACGCCCGATGAGCC
>JAIOJQ010000448.1 GCA_019911865.1 Thermoanaerobaculia bacterium | reverse complement strand
GCCGACCGCGCGGCGGCCGAGGCGTTCGTCGCCGCCGAGCGCAAGCGCAATCCCGACGCGACCCATCACTGCTTCGCCTGGCGGGTCGGCCGGCCGCCGGCCGAACGCTCGTCGGACGACGGCGAGCCGGCCGGCACCGCGGGGCCGCCGATGCTCTCGGCGCTGCGTGCCGCCGCTGTGACCGACGTGGTGGCGGTGGTAACGCGCTGGTTCGGCGGCACCAGGCTGGGCAAGGGAGGGCTGGTACGCGCCTACGGCGGCGTCGTGCGCGCCGCGCTCGAGCAGCTGCCGGTGCGCACCGAGCTGGCGCGGGTCCGCATCGCCGTGCGCGTCCCGGCTGCGCGTATCGGCGCGGTGCGCCGGCTGGTGCATCCGCCCGAAGTCGAGCTGGCCGGCGAACGCTGGGGCGAGGAGGTCGAGGTCGAGCTGGCGGTCGTTCCGCCGCGCGAGGCGGCGCTGCGCGACGCGCTCGCCGCGCTCGGGCTCGCCGCGGCACCGCGCGAGCGCACCGGCCTCCCTTGAAGGGGCCGGGAGCGGGGTGTACACTTCGCCACAGTTCGCAACACACAGCAACCGTCCGTCCCCGACGCGCTTCGGGAGGAGATCCGTCCGATGAGTGAACCGACCATTCCGCCTCCGCCTCCGCCGGCCGCCCCAGCAGGGGACTCGAGCAACAAGACCCTGATGCTCGTGCTCTCCTACCTCGGCCTGCTCGCCCTCGTGCCGCTGCTGGTCGAGAAGGACGACAAGGAGGTGCAGTGGCACGCCAAGCACGGTCTCGTGCAGATGGCGGCGTGGATCGTCATCTTCATGGTCTTCACCATCCTCTCCTTCATTCCGGGCGTCGGCTGCGTGACCAGCATCATTTCGCTGTTCCTGTGGATCCCGATGCTGGTGGTGACCATCCTGTCGATCGTCAAGGCGACCCAGGGATCGCGCTTCATCATCCCCGGGATCTCGAACCTCGTCGACAAGTTCTGACCCGGCCGTGAACGAAACGACGCTGCCACCTCCGCCGCCGCTCGCCACCGAGGCGAGGACCTCCGGGCGAGCCACCACGGCGCTCGTACTCGGCATCCTCGGCTTCCTCTGTTGCCAGCTCTGCGCGCCGTTTGCGTGGTTCATCGGCAACCAGGAGATCAAGGCGATCAAGGCCGGTGCCAGCGCGCCGTCGAACCAGGGCTTCGCGATGGCCGGCATGATCCTCGGCATCATCGGCACCATCCTGTTCGTCTTCATGCTGCTCTGGGTGGTCTTCTTCGGCGGTCTGGCGGTGCTGTCGGCGATCGCGGGGGCGCAAGCGAACTGAAATGGACTCGCCGCAGGCGGCGCGTTCGATGCGCTGGCTCTGGGGGGCGACGGGCCTCGGGCTCGTCGCCCTTTTCGTTTTCGCGGCGTTCTGGGATTCGCGCCTGCATCCCGGTCCGGAACTCTGCCTGATCCACCGCGCTGCCGGAATCTCCTGCCCTGGCTGCGGCCTGACGCGCGCCGCGGCGCTGCTCGGCAGCGGTCGCCTCGCCGAGTCGTTCGCCGCGCATCCTCTCCTGTTGCCGCTCGGCGCCGAGGTCGCCCTCTTCTGGTGGCTGTGGGGGCGCCGGATTGCCGCCGGCGATCGGCGACTCGAGCGCTGGGCGCGTCCGGCGGCACTCGGCACCGCCGCGCTTCTGGTGGCGGTGTGGATCGTTCGCCTGGTTGCCGGGACGCTGCCTCAGTGAGCGGTGAATCGGCGCCCGCCCGCCCATCTTCCCGCCGCCGGTTCCTCGTCGCCGCGGCAGCCGCCCTGGCGCTGCTCATTCTCGACCTGGCACGGCCGCCGGAGCGGCAGTGGACGGCACGCGCCGAGCTGGCGGCGATCGGGCGCTACCGCAGCTGGATCTCCCCGCTGCTCTCGCGCGGCGGCGTGCGCTGCCGCTTCGAGCCGTCGTGCAGCCGCTACGCCGAAGGGGCGATCCGCGCCGACGGGGCGCTGGTCGGCACAGCCCGCGCTGCCTGGAGGATTCTGCGCTGTGGACCGTGGACGGCGGCCGGAACGGTCGATCCACCATGAGCCGGCGGGCTCGCTTCGCGCATAGACTGCCCGCCAGCACAACGCCGTGACCAAGTCGCCCCCTCTCCGCGTGTCGGCCCGCTGGACCTTCGCGGTCGCAGCCGGAATCGTGCTGCTCGCCGCGCTGTCGATCGCCAGCGAGATGCAGTTCGCCGCGCGACGCATCGGCGTGTCGTTCGAGCTGCATGCCGAAGGCGGGATGGCCTTGGTCGCCGTGGCGCCCGACTCTCCGGCTTCGCGGGCGGGGCTCGCACCGGGCGACCGCCTGCTGTCGCTCCAGGGGCAGCCGCTGCGCGAGCTGGGGGACTACGATCGCATCGCCGACGCTGCGCCGGAGGTCGACGAGCTGGTCTTCGAGGTCGCGCGCAACGGCGACGCCCGTCAGGCGCGCGTGCGGCCCGGCATGCCGCCGGACCTGTTGACGCTGGTCGTGCAGCTGCTGGTGGCGTTCGCCTACCTCGCGATCGGGCTGGTCGCCTTGCCGCGTGGCGTGGACGATCGGCGGGCAATCCTGCTCGCCGCCTTCTCCTTCGCCGTGGCGCTCGAGCTGGCGATGCCCAACGGCTACGCGGTGCCGGCCGTTTCGGCGACCGTCATCGCGGTTGCCTTCCGGCTGCTGACCGGCCTGCAGTTCGGACTCGAGCTCCACCTGGCCTCGATGATTCCCTCCCCTCTCCCCTGGCTCGAGCGCGACCCCCGGCGGGTGCGCGGCCTCTACGTGATCGGCCTCGGGCTGGGACTCTTCGCCGCCGCCGCGCTGCTCGCCGAGAGGTCCGGATGGGGCAATGCGGCAACGATCAGTCACCTGGCCGACGAGCTGCTGCTCACCTGGATGCTGCCGATCTGGGCGCTCGCCGTGGTGGCATTGATCGGCTGGCGAGCCGCCCGTCACCCCGAGCCGCGCGGCCGCCACCAGGCCTGGCTGGTGCTGCTCGGCCTGGCGCCGTGGGTGGCGATCGTCCTGTTCGGCACGGCAGCCGGGATCTTCGGCTTCGAGGGGGCGGTACCCGACATCGCCTGGTCGCTGGCGCTGCTCGCCTATCCGGTGGCGATCTTCGTCGCCATCTTCCTCTACCGGCTCTTCGACCTCGAGCTGGTGGTCAAGCGAACCTTCGTCTTCGGCACCCTGACCACCCTGCTGGTGCTGACCTTCTACGCCCTGGTCGGCGCCGGCGGGGCGCTGTTCGCGCGCCAGCTCGACGGTCCGGGGGCACCGATCTGGGTCGTTTCGGCGGCCACGCTGGTGCTCGGCCTGCTCTTCAACCCGCTGCGCCTGCGACTCGAGCGACTGATCGACCGCCGGATCTTTCCGGAACGCCAGGCGCTGCGCTCGCGGCTCGTCGGCCTGGCGGCCGAGCTGCCGGCGCAGGGCAAGCTCGAGCGCATGGCCGAGCACCTGGCCCGCGAGCTGGGCAGGATCTTCGGTGTCGCGCCGGTCGCGGTCTGGATCGCCGTGCCGCCGCACGGCCAGCTGGTCGAGCACGCCGCTTCGGAGCGGGCGGACGTCGACGTCGAGCCCACCGCGCTGATTGCCGCCGACGATCCGGCGATCCGCCGCATCGCCCGCGACGGGCGACCGGCCTCCGCCGCGGCGCTCTCCGAGGCGAGCCCGGCGCTGGCGTCGCGGCTGGTGGGCAGCGGCGCCGAGCTCGTCGTCCCCCTGCTGGCGCAAGAGCGCCTCGTCGGCCTGTTGCTGGTCGGGGCCAAACGCGATCGCGCCCGGTTCGTGGCCGAGGAGATGGAGCTGCTGGCGCTGCTCGGCCACCACGTAGCGACGGTGTTCGAGAACGCGCGACTGTTCGACTCGGCGACTTTCGAGGGGCTGACCGGACTGTTCCGGCGCGAGGCGATCCTCGAGATCCTCGACCGCGAGTGGAACCGCTCGCAGCGCTACGACCGGCCGCTCGCCATCGCCATCGCGGACCTCGACCGCTTCAAGGCGGTCAACGACCGTTACGGCCACCTCGGCGGCGACCTGGTGCTGCAGCGCATCGCCGCCGAGCTCAAGAGCCAGCTGCGCGAGACGGACTTCATCGGCCGCTTCGGCGGCGAGGAGTTCCTCATGGTGCTGCCCGAGACGACACTCGAAGGAGCGCGCTCGTTCGCCGAGAAGGCGCGGCGGCGGATCGAGCGGCTGGAGGTTCGCCTCGAGCAGGGCGAGCGGGTCGCGATGACCGTCTCGCTGGGGGTCGCCAGCCGGGCCGAGATCCAGGCCGGACCGCTGCTCAAGGCGCGGGCCCTGATCGCCGCCGCGGACGAGGCCCTCTACGCCGCAAAGCGGGCGGGCCGCAACCGCGTCGAAGTCGCGGCCGCGGCCCGCGGTCCGGAAGGCTGAGCGGGAGCCCGGCGGCGGGCTCCCGCGGCGATCACCAGGCGAAGATCAGTCCGATGTTCGCCTGACCCTGAGCCAGGGTGTCACCGTCGTCGTAGTAGTCACGGCCGCCGTAGCAGTAGTCGTACTCGTAGCAGCCGCTGTCGTAGTCGTCGATCACGGTGAAGAAGCCGCGGCCTTCGAAACGCATGCCGACGTGCTCGTTGAAGAAGACCTTGACGCCGCCGCCGAGTGACATCGAGAAGCGGGATTCGTTGTCGGCGCCCGGCACGTCGGGGTCGAGATCGGTGATGCCCGCCGAGGCGACGAAAAAGGGTCGGACGTCGGAGTTGCCCCCCTGGAAGAGGATGCCGACGTGGTAGTAGTCGAGCGTCAGGTCGGCGACTTCGACGTTGCCGCCGAACAGGCCGCCGTCGAACTTGAGCTCGGTCTCCTGGCGATTGGCAAGCAGCTCGAGCTGCAGGTTGCTCGACAGCGGGATGTCGAAGGTCAGGCCGAAGGCGTTGCCTTCGTCGACCTCGAGGTCGGTATCGAAGAGGGCATCGTCGTCCCCCTGGATCTCGCCCCCCCAGCGATAGCCGACCTGGGGGGTGATCTCGAACTGGTAACCCCCCTGGGCCTGCGCGGCGGCGGGCAGCAGGAGGGCGGCAAGGGCCGCGGCAAGGACAAGGCGCTTCATCGTCGTTCTCCCTCGAACGGATCGGATGCCGGAAAGTCCGGGCGATCCACAATCTGACAACAGAGGTGAGCAATTTCGGTACCATGGGGCGCGGTAGGATCGCCCGCCAGGAGGAGTCCAGGACCATGAGCCCCGTCGCCCTGCTGTTTGCCGCCGCCGTCGTCGCCGGAGACCCCGCCACGGGGAGCGCCGCCGAGGCGCCGAAACTGCCCCGCGTGGCGCTCGAGACCTCGAAGGGGAAGATCGTCCTCGAGCTCGACGCAGCCCGGGCCCCGAAGTCGGTCGAGAACTTCCTCGCCTACGTCGACGCGGGCCACTACGACGGCACCGTCTTCCACCGGGTGATCGACGGCTTCATGGTCCAGGGAGGCGGCTTCACCGCCGAAATGACCCAGAAGCCGACCCGGCCGCCGGTCGAGAACGAGGCCGACAACGGCCTGAAGAACAAGCGCGGCACGGTGGCGATGGCGCGCACGATGGACCCCCACAGCGCCAGCGCCCAGTTCTTCGTCAACACGGTCGACAACGACTTCCTCGACCATCGCTCGAAGGACGCGCGCGGCTGGGGCTATGCGGTGTTCGGTCGGGTGGTCGAGGGGATGGAGGTGGTGGACGCCATCACCAAGGTGGCGACCGCCAACCGCGGGCCCTTCGAGAACGTGCCGGTCGAGCCGGTGACGATCCAGAAGGCGACCCGGCTGCCCTGAAGGCCCGGCAGTCGGCCGCAGCAAAGAGCGCCCCGGCTCGCGAGAGCGGGGCGCTCGGTCGTTTCCGGCGGTGTCGGGTGCTGCGGGGGTGCTGCGGGAGTGCTTTCGGATCAGCTGCGGGAGGGATGGTGCCGAAGGCCGGACTCGAACCGGCACGGGTTGCCCCACACGCCCCTCAAACGTGCGCGTCTACCAATTCCGCCACTTCGGCATCGAAATCATTCTACGCGTTCACCCGTCGCCGGCCTAGTTGGCAGGCGGCTCGGGCGCCGCCTCGACCGGTGACTCGGCCTCGGCCGGCGCCTCTCCGGCGTCGCCATCTGCCGGAGCGACTTCGACCGGCGCGACTTCGGCCGACGCGGGCGCGGCAAGGGTCGCCTCACCGGTGCCCTCCGTCGAGGGCGCGGCGGGGGCGGGTGCACTGGCGGCCGGAGCTTCGACGCCGGACAGCACCGAGCTCCCCTCGACGGCGCCCTTGAGGTAGGCGATCGCCAGGGTGGTCACGACGAAGCCGACGAACGCGCCGACGGTCAGCCGGTGCAGCAGGTTGGTCGCGCTGCGGGCGCCGAAGGCGGTCATCGTCGAGCCGCCGCCGAAGACCGAGAGATCCGCGCCCTTGCCCTGCTGGAGCAGGACGACGAGGATCAGGAAGAGACAGAGCAGGACGTGAATCGTGTAAAGCAGATAGATCACGGGGTACCTCGGGGGTCCGCCCCGGAGGGGGCGAAAGCGCCAAGGATAGCAAGGAATCGGCGCGGGTCAAGGCTGGCGCCGCCGACCAGGAATCCGTCGATGTCGGCGCGGGCGGCAAGCTCGGAGGCGTTGTCCGGGGTCACCGACCCGCCGTAGAGGATGCGCAGGCGGCAGGCGTAGGGCTCGCCGAGCCGCCGGCCGAGCCGCTCGCGCAGGAAGCGGTGGGCATCGGCGGCCACTTCCGGGGTGGCGGTCTCGCCGGTGCCGATCGCCCAGACCGGCTCGTAGGCCAGCAGCAGGGCGGGGTCCTCGGGCAGCTCGGCCACCTGGCGGTCGAGCACGTCGAAAGTCTGGCCGGCCCGCCGCTCGTCGCGGCTCTCGCCGACGCAGACGATCGGCCGCAGGCCGGCGGCGAGGGCGGCACGCGCCTTGGCGATCACCCGCGCGTCGGTCTCGCCGTGATCGCGCCGCCGTTCGCTGTGGCCGCACAGGACCCAGCGGCAGCCGGCGTCGAGCAGTTGCGCCGCCGAGACGTCGCCGGTGTGGGCGCCCTCGGGCTGGGCGTGCAGGTCCTGGCCGCCGACCTCGACCGGCGAGCCGGCGAGCGCCTCGGCGAGCGTCGGGATGGAGAGAAATGAGGGGAAGAGGACCACCTCGGCCGGCGGCTCGGCCGGCAGACCGGCGCGCAGGGCGACCGCGTAGTCGGCCGCCTCGGCGCGCAGTCGGTGCATCTTCCAGTTGCCGGCCAGAACCGGCCGCCGCGCCCGGTCGCTCATGCGCCCGCCGGGCGGGCGAGCGCGACCACGCCGGGCAGCTGGCGGCCGGCGAGGAACTCGAGCGAGGCGCCGCCGCCGGTCGAGACGTGGCCGAGCCGGTCGGCGACCCCGGCCTGGTGGGCAGCAGCCACCGTCTCGCCGCCGCCGATCAGGGTGAAGCCGGGGCAGTCGGCCAGCGCCCCGGCGAGGGCGCGGGTGCCGGCGTCGAACGGCGGCTTCTCGAAGACGCCGAGCGGGCCGTTCCAGAACAGCGTGCGGGCCCGCGCCACCGCGGCAGCGAAGGCGGCGCGGGTCGCCGGGCCGATGTCGAGGGCGAGGAAGCCGTCGGGGATCGCCTCGGCGGCGACGGTGAGGATCTGCCGTGGCTCGGCCAGGGAGTCGGCGACCACCAGGTCGGTGGGCAGCAGCAGCTCGACGCCGCGCGCCGCCGCGTCGGCGAGGATCTCGCCGGCGAGCTCGACGCGATCGGGCTCGACCAGCGACCCCTGGAGGTCGTAGCCGTGCGCGGCGAGAAACGTATTGGCCATGCCGCCGCCGACCATCAGCACGTCGAGGCGCGGCAGCAGGTTCTGCAGGGTGTCGATCTTGCCCTCGATCTTGGCGCCGCCGAGGATCGCCGCGAACGGTCGCTCGGGCTCGCCGAGCAGGCGCGAGAGCGCCGCGACCTCGCGCACCATCAGGCGGCCGGCGGCCCGCCTCGGCAGCCAGGCCAGCACGCCGGTGGTCGACGCGTGGGCGCGGTGGGCGCTGCCGAAGGCGTCGTCGACGTAGGCCGAGGCGGGCGCCGCCAGGGCGCGCGCGAACTCCGCGTCGTTCTTCTCCTCGCCGGCGTGGAAGCGCAGGTTCTCGAACACCGCGACTTCGCCGTCGGCGAGCCCCGCGGCGACCGTGGCCGCCGGCTCGCCGATGCAGTCGGCGGCGAACGGCACCGGGCGGCCGAGCAGCTCGGCGAGGCG
This sequence comes from Thermoanaerobaculia bacterium, assembly GCA_019911865.1. GTDB lineage: Bacteria > Acidobacteriota > Thermoanaerobaculia > Multivoradales > JAGPDF01 > JACTMI01. The sequence goes on along the minus strand of JAIOJQ010000448.1, from coordinate 6,141 downwards.
CGCCGCCGCCGGCGCCAGCGAGTACTTCGGATTGCGCTCCCCCTTGGGGCGCCCGCAGTGCGAGACGAGCAGCAGCCGCGCCCCGGCCGCGGCGAGCTCGCGGATGGTCGGCAGCGCCTCGACGATGCGCGTGTCGTCGGTGACCGCGCCGTCCTTCATCGGCACGTTGAAGTCGACCCGCAGCAGCACGATCTCGCCGCGCAGGCGGTCGAGTCCGAGGTCTTCGAGCGTCAGCAGTCGCGTCATCGGGAGTCTCCGGTCGGAATGCCGCCGTCCCGGCGGCAGGGAGATTCTAGCCGCGCGGCTCAGCCGCCGGCGGCGGCGAGACGGCTGGCCAGCTCGGCGATCCGGTTCGCGTAGCCCCACTCGTTGTCGTACCAGGCGATCACCCGCCAGAGCCGATCGCCGACGTGCTGGAGCAGCGGCAGGTCGACCACCGCCGAGCGCGGGTCGTCGACGAAGTCGGAGGAGACGAGCTCCTCCTCGGTGGTGCCGAGCAGGCCGGCGAGCGGGCCCGCCTCGGCGTCGCGGAAGGCGGCCACCATCCGTTCGCGGTCGGCACCGCGGGACAGCTCGACGACGACGTCGATCAGCGAGCCGGCGACGATCGGCACGCGCGTCGCCATCCCCTCGACCCGGCCGGCGAGCTCGGGCAGCACCTCGCCGATCGACGGAATCGCGTCCGAAGTGGTCGGAATCAGATTGGCGATGGCGGCCCGCGCCCGCCGCGGATCCGGGTGCGCCATGTCGACCAGGTTCTGGCTGTTGGTGACGCAGTGGACCGTGTTCATCAGCGCCCGCTCGATGCCGAAGCGCGGCAGCAGCGCGGCGAGAGTGACGGCGAGGCAGTTGGTGGTGCACGAGGCGTTCGACACCACCTGGTGGCGCGCCGGGTCGAAGGTGGCGTCGTTGATGCCGACGCAGAAGGTGGCGTCGGCGTCGGGGACCGTCGCCGAGACGATCACCCTCCGCACTCCGCCGCCCAGGTGTCCGGCCGCCGCGGCGCGCTGGCGAAAGCGGCCGCTCGCCTCGATCACCAGCTCGACGCCGTGGGCGGACCAGTCGATCGCCTCCGGCGTGGCGGCCCGCGCCAGCGGCAGCGGCTGGCCGGCGATCAGGAGTCGCTCGCCCTGCGCCGCCACCGGCACCGGAAAGGGGCCGTGGATCGTGTCGTGGCGCAGCAGCCGCGCCAGGGTCGCCGCGTCGGCGGGGTCGTTGGCGGCCACCAGGTCGATCCCCAGCTCGGGGCGCAGGGTCGCCATGCGCACCAGGGCCCGGCCGATCCGGCCGAGGCCGTTGATTCCCACCCGCAGGCTCACGGTGCCAGACTCTATGGGAAACGACCGGTCGACGCGGAAGGCCGCAGCTTTCGGGCCCCGGTGTTTCCGCCGGGCGCGCGGTCTGTCTAAACTCGGGGGCGTCCCTCGCTCACGCCTTCGAAGGAGACCGACCGTGCGCCCGACCCCTTCGCGCCTGCACGCCCTCGTCCCGCTGCTGCTACTCGCAGCCGGCGCGCTGCGCGCCCAGCCTCCTGCGGCGCCCGCCGCCACCGCCGCCCCGGCCTGGACGCTCGACGAGGCGGCCTCGCTCTTCGCGGTGCTCACCCACAAGGCCGGACTCGGCGCCCGCCTGGCGCACGATCACCTGGTGGTGGCCCGCGCGCCGCAAGTGGCGATCCGCTTCGACCCCGACCGCCCCGCCGCCGCCGAGCTCGACTTCTCGCTGCCGGTGCTGGCGCTCGACGTCGACCCGCCGGGCGAACGCGCGGCGCGCGCCGAGCGGCTGCGCGTGCTCGGAGTCCTCTCCGGCGAACTGCCGCCGGTCGACCCCGGCGACCGCGACAAGGTGCGCGAGGCGATGCTCGCCCCGACCCAGCTGTTCGCCTCCCGCTTCCCGCACGTCACCGCCGAGCTGCGCGGCCTGGCGCGCCGCGGCGGAGCCGCCGGCGCCCGCGTCGCCCTCGGCTGGGACGCCACGGTAAAAGTCACCGTCCGCGACCGCACGGTCGAACGCCGCATCCCGGTCCGCTTCGAAATCGACGGCGACCGCCTCACCGCCGAGGCGCTGGGCGAGTTCCGCTTCACCGAGTTCGGCATCGAGCCCTACTCGGCCTTCCTCGGCGCCGTCCGCAACGAAGACCTCTTCCACCTCGTCGTCGAGCTCACCGCCCGTCGCGCACCCACCGCCGACTGACCTCTCGCGAGTTTCGGGGACGGGCAGGAAAACTCCGCTCGCCGCCCGATTGGACCGCGCCCTTCCTGCCGCCATCGGCCGCTGCTAGCATCCGCCGCCGTCGGACGGGGGGGCGATGAGCAAGGTCGCGAAATGGGTGGGGGGCGCGCTGGCGGTCGTGGTCGGCGTGCCGCTGGCGCTGTTCGGGTTCTTCTGGGTGCGCGGCGGGGCGTTTCTCGCAGCTGTGCACGAGGTGCCGGCCGAGCCGCTGGTGCTGCCGGCCGACGCGACGACGCTCTCACGCGGGGCGCACCTGGCGGCGGTCTACTGCGGCGACTGCCACGCCGACGATTTCGGCGGCAAGATGATGATCGAGGACGCTGCCTTCGCCATGCTGCCGGCGCCCAATCTGACGCGTGGACTCGGCGGAGTCGCTGGGCAGCTCGACACGGCCGGCTGGGTGCGCGCCGTGCGCCACGGCGTCGGCGCCGACGGCCGGGCGCTGTTCATCATGCCCTCGGAGTACTACGTGAACTTCAGCCGTGAGGACCTCGCCGCCCTGGTGGCCCACCTGGCGCAGCTGCCGCCGGTCGACCGCGAGTTGCCGGCGCGTCGCTTCGGGCCGGTGGGGCGGACCCTGGCTGGCGCCGGACCGCTGCGCGGCGGTTTTCCCGTCCTGCGCATCGACCACACAGCTCCCTTCCCCGAAGCGCCACCGGCCGCCGCCACGGCCGAGTACGGCGGCTACCTGGCGCGCACCTTCGGCTGCGCCGCCTGCCACGGCGAAAACCTCGCCGGCGGCCCGACCCAGGGTGCGCCGGAGATTCCGTCGCCGAACCTGACCCCGGGCGACGCGCTGGGCAGCTGGAGCGAGGCGGATTTCGTCGACCAGGCGCGCACGCGAGAGGGCGAGCACATGCCCTGGCCGGCACTGGCGAAGATGACCGACGAAGAGCTCCAGGCCCTCTGGCGCTTCCTCGCTTCGCTGCCGGCGCAGCCGACCAACCCGTCACCGGCCTGAGGGGCTCGGCGCGCCCGGCGGGGCCGTCGCCGCCGGGCGTCTCCGGCCCGTCGAGGCGCCGCGTCAGTTCTGCGTGCTCGACCAGTCGGAGGTGTCCCCCTCCTCGTGGTCGGCGACGAGCAGTACGCTGTCGAGGCAGGCCGAGGGCACCTGGGTGTGGGTCACCGCGATGTCGTCGACGTACCAGCCTTCCTCGTTGACGGCCGTGTCCGACGAGTACTGCCAGCGCAGGCGGACCGCCTGGCCGGCCCAGCTGCCGAGCCCGATCGTCTTTTGCTGGAAGGTGAACTGGCTGGTGCCGTTGAAAACTCCGCTGCCGACCGGCAGGCCGCAGGCGTTGCCCGAATTGGTGATCGACCCCGGATAACCCCCGGCCGGGGTGAGACGCTGCCAGCTCGAGCCGCCGTTGGTCGAGATGTCGAGTACTCCTCCGTCCCAGCCCGACTCGATGTCCCAGGCGGTCCAGAACGAGAGCTGCGAGGCCTGGCCGGCGGTCAGCTCGAGGTCGGCCTCGAGGGTGGTACAGAGGTTCGAGCCGGTGCTCGAGTGGAAGCTGTTCAGGCCGGTGCGCTGGCGGGTGTCGACGGCGTGCCAGCCGGCGTGGTCCGGGGCCCGCTCGGGAAGCGGCGAACCGAACGTGTCGAGCGGCGGCTCGCCCGGCTCGGCGCCGGTGGCGAAAGTGCCGTCGGTGATCGGGCCGGTGGCGACGGTCGAGCGGTGGACGTCGTTGCTCTCCTCGGCACCGGAACTGGCGTCGAAGGCGCGCACGACGTAGGTCACCGGCTGGAGCGACGGGGCCGTGAAGTCCTGCCAGCTCGTGCCACCGACTCCGCTGGCGATCAGGTTGCCCGGCGCAGGGACGAAGTCGGGGTTCGCGTCACGGTACACGTTGTAGGTCACCGGCCCGGCGCACAGCGGGGTCGCCGCCGTCCAGGCGAGGTCGATCCGGCAGGTTGCTGCCGCCGGGTTGGTCGCCGAGGCGAGGCCGGCAAACGACGGCGGCGCGGTGCACGCGCCGGTGGTCTGCGCCGCGACGCAGGCCGAGTAGCCCGACTGGCAGAGGCCCGAGCTGTCGCGCTCGCGGACGCGGTAACCGTAGGTGATGCCGCCCGAGGGGGTGAGGTCGCTGAAGGACGGCGCGACCAGGCCCGAGGTGAGCTCCTCGAAGGTGCCGCCGCAACCGCCGAGCGCGCGCTCGACGACGAAGGTGTTGCCCGAGACGCCGGAGCCGGTCCAGGCGAGGTCGATCCGGTTGTCGCCGTTGGGCGTCGCCGCCAGGCCCGTGGGATCGGTCGGCACGTCGCAGAGACCGGTCGGCTGCAGGACGAAGAGCCCCTCGCCGATGCTCGAGACGATCACCACGCCGCTCTCGAAGTAGGGGTAGACGCTCCAGGCGCCGTCGAAGTTGGCGAAGTCGTTGGGGGTATAGGTGTCGAAGTAGCCCACCTGGGTGAGCTGCGCCTGGGCCGGGTCGTCGATGCGCAGAATGCGCAGACCGCTGCGGTAGTTGGCCTGGAAGGTGTAGTTGCCGCGCACGTACTGGTTGTGGTCGATGGCCGCGGTCGGCGAGGAGAAGTGGCCAAGCAGGACCGGTGCCTCCAGGTCCGAGACGTCCCAGACGCGGGTGCGCGTGTTGTGGCCGAAGTCGCTCTCGTCGAGCTCGTCGTCGAGCAGGAAGTAGCGGTGGTCCTCGGTCAGCCACCCCTGGTGCGGGTAGGAGCTGCCCGCGTAGGGGGTCGACGAGAGGATGGCCGGAGCGTTCTTGTTCGTCACGTCGACGATGCCGATCTGCTCGGACGGGCCGTTGGAGCTGAAGCAGATCTCCTTGCCGACATGCGCCGCGTCCGGGCCGGCGTAGACCACGCACTGGGTGTCGTGGGTGTAGCCGTGGGTCGAGAAGCAGCCGGCGAAGGTCGGCGACTGGGGGTTCTGGATATTGACCATGTGCAGCCCACCCGAACAGGTCGTCGTGCCGTTCGCGGTGCCCACCAGGAAGGCAAAGCCGGTCGCCTCGTTGATCGCGATGTTGTGGACGCTGCCGGCGTTGCCGTACCAGGCGTCCGCGGTGAAGGTCACCGGCGGGCTGACGACGTTGCGCAGGCGGGTCAGGTCGAAGACCTGCATGCCGTGGTTGCCGTTGGCGTCCGAGACGATGAAGGCGTGGTTGGCGTAGACCTTGACGTCACGCCAGGAGGAGCTGCCGGTGTGGGTCGGGAGGTTGCCGAGATAGACCGAGTTGGTCGGCGTCGAGATGTCGACGAAGGCGGTGCCGTTGGTGCGCCCGACGAGGGCGTACTCCTTGCCGTCGAGCGGGTCGGTCCACCCCCAGATGTCGTTGGCGTTGCCGCCGCCGAGGGTGGCGATCGGCATGAACTCGAGCAGGTCGACCTCGTCGCACGGGTAGATCCCGGCCATGCCGCCAACGCACTCCTGGAGGTGTTCGGGGGCGCGCGGCTCGGCCGGCCGCTGGTCGGCCGCGAAGCGGGCGAAGAACTCGGCGCGCCGTTCGTCGGGGGTGAGCATGCGCGGCTCGGCGGCGCCGAGCGGGGCGCCGGCGAGCAGCAGGCAGCAGGCGGCGACGAGTGATCGGGAGATGGCGCGAAGCATCGGTCCTCCGGACGGGTGGCGGTCGAGCATCCTGCTGTCGGCTGGAACGAACCGGACGATACCAGAGGCCGGCCGGGAGGGCGCGCAAGGACCCTTCCGGCGGGCGGTATCCTTGCCGCGATGCAGCGCCCGCTCGTTCTCGGCATCGAAACCTCCTGTGACGACACCGCCTGCGCCGTGGTCGACGGGGCGGGGCGGGTGCTCGCCTCGGTGGTCTCCTCGCAGCTGGCGGCGCACGCGCCGTTCGGCGGCGTGGTGCCGGAGATCGCCTCGCGCGAGCACCTGGCCAACTGGCCGGCCGTCGCGGCGGCGACGCTCGGGCGCGCCGGGGTCGGCTTCGC
>JAIOJQ010000052.1 GCA_019911865.1 Thermoanaerobaculia bacterium | reverse complement strand
GGCTGCCAGCCGGCTGGCAGCCGGGGCGAGCGACAGGGGGGCAGTCGCGGGCGCCGGCAGGCCGGCCAGCTCGGCGTTCTCCAGCGCGATGCGGGCGTGGGCGGGAGAGACGAACTCGACGAAAGCGATCGGCCAGGCGATCGACTGCAGCAGGCCGAGCAGGGCGATCAGGGCGCAGCCGGCCGCGACGGCGAGGGCTGCCGCCGGCACCGACCGCCGGCGCAGCGCCAGCGCGGCGAGGAGGACGAAAGTCGCCCCCTGGAGCAGGTGGGCGAAGCCCGGAGTGACGCTGCCGAAGGGCAGCGGCGCCCAGACCAGCAGCAGGGCGAGCGGTATCGAGCGGAGCGCCGAATCCCGTATCATCCGAAGCGAGGCCCGCCCTGAAAATTCAACATTCCCGGATTGTCTGGATCGTCGCCGTGGCCGGGCTCGCGGCGGCGGCATCGGCGCTGGCGCAGGGCAGCGAGTATACGCCGCCGGGCACGCTCGGCCGGCAGCCGGTGGATCGTCGCGAGCAGCTGGCCGAGGCCCTCGAGAGCGCGCGCTGGCGCTTCGGCCCGGTCCGCGTCGAGCCCTGGCTGGCGCTGCGCGAGGTCGCCTGGGTCGAGCAGCAGCGCGACGACGGCGAGAGCGAGCGCGACTTCACCGCCAGCGGCGGCTTCGGCGCGCACTTCTACCTGCCGATCGGTTCGCGCACCACTCTGGCGGCGCAGGCGTTGCCCCACTACGTCTGGTGGGAGCAGGCCGAGCAGCGGCGCGACTGGGCCGGCCGCTACGGCGCCGGGCTCTTCCTGCACGGCAACCGGCTGCTGGTCGAACTGATCGGCAAGACCGACGAAGGGGAGCGGCAGGTCAGCCCCGAGATCGAACGCCGGATTCCCAGCGACGACCGCCGGCTGGAGGCGAACGTCGAGGTGCCGCTCGGCGGCGCGCTGTCGCTGTTCGGCCGCGGCAGCGCCACGAGCTTCCGGACCGGCGGCGAGAGCGAGCCGCAGGCCGCCCTGCTCGAACGCGACGATCGCGAGTGGCTCGCCGGCGTCCGCTGGCGGCGCGGCGACTTCGCGGTGGCGCTCGGCGCGGGGGGCGTGCGGGCCGACTTCGAGAGCGCCCGGCGCGACGCGCGCGGCGATTCGCTCTACGGCGAGCTCGCCTGGACGCGCTCGAAGCTCTCCGCCACCGTCGGGGTCTGGGCGGCCGAGATGGAAGCGACGGGCGGTTCGCAGTTCGAAGGGTTCGACGGCACGCTCGGCCGCGCCCGGATCGGCTGGCAGCCGCGCGACCGTTTCCTGCTCGCCCTCTACGGCCAGGAGTCGTTCGTCTGGTCGGTCGAACCGGGGCGATCCTGGTTCGTCGATCGCCGCGTCGGCGCCGAAGTGGGGCTCACCCTGCGCGCGCGCGGTCGCCTGCGCGCCTTCGTCGAGAGCGGCGAGCACCGCTACTCCGCGGGGACCGCCGGAGGGCGGACGGACGACACCCGCAGCGTCGGCGCCGGCGCCACCTTGCCGCTCGGACGCCACCTCTCGCTCGGGCCGGAGTGGCGACGGACCGAGGTCACCAACCGGGCGCTCGGCATCGACCGCAGCTTCGACGAGCTGCGCATCGGCCTGGTGCTCGGCCTCGAAGCCGTCGGCATTTTCTGAAGTCCGCGCTAGAATCCCCGCCCCGAGAGCCCACCTTGTCCCTTCTCCGCCGTACTCTCTTCGCCGTCTCCACCGTCTGTCTCGCCCTCGCCGGCGTCGCGCGGGCGCAGACCGTCGCCGCCGATTCCGGTTACAAGCTCGGTCCGCGCGACCTCGTGCGCATCCGCGTCTTCGAGGTGCCGGAGCTCAACGTCGAGACCCGCGTCTCGGAGACCGGCGCGGTCAATCTGCCGCTGATCGGCGACGTCCTGGCCGTCGGGCTCACCGAGACCGACTTCGCCGCCCGGCTCGAGGGGTTGCTCGAGGAGCGCTACGTCAATCGCGCCTCGGTGTCGGTGGAGGTGGTCGAGTTTCGCTCGCGGCCGATCACCGTCATCGGGGCGGTCCGCCAGCCCGGGCACCTCGCCTTCCCCGGCAACTGGACCCTGCTCGACGCGCTGGCCGCCGCGGGGGGGCTGGCCGACAACCACGGCGACCTGATCTACGTCCTGCGGCGGGCCGACAACGGGCTCTCCGACCAGGTAGAAATTCCGGTCGAGGGGCTGTTCGTGCGCGGCGAGGCCGACCTCAACCTGCCGATCCGCTCGAACGACCTCATTCACGTGCCGCCGCGGGTCGAGGTGAGCGTCTACTGTCTCGGTGAAGTGGCGCAGCCCGGGGCCATCACCTTCCGCTCGACCGATCGCATCTCGCTGCTCGCCGTGCTGGCGCGGGCGGGGGGGCTGACCGACCGGGCGTCGAAGCGGATCCGCATCCAGCGGCGCAGCGGCGACACGCTCGGCGACGGCGAGATCGTCGACTACCGCAAGGTCCTCGCCGGCGAGGTGCCCGACCCGGAGCTCGGCGCCGGCGACGTGGTGGTGGTCAAGGAGGCGATCTTCTGATGAACGCCCCGGTGCCGCCCGCCGTCGATCCGTTCGCGCCCGATCCCGGCGGCGAGTTCGATCTCCACCTGCGCGACTACCTCGAGATCGTCACCGCGCGCTGGCGCCTGGTGGCGCTGGTGGCGGGCCTGGCGGTCGGCGTGGCACTGCTGCACTACCTGATGACGCCGAAGGAGTACCGGGCGACGTCGCTGATCCAGATCGAGCGCCGCGTTTCGGTGCCGCTCGGCGGCCTCGAGAACTCCTGGCTCGAGAACTGGTGGAACACCGAGTACTACCCGACCCAGTACCGGCTGCTCGCCAGCCGCGGTCTCGCCGAGCGGGTGGTGGTCAATCTGCGGCTCGACCAGGACCCGGCCTTCGCCGGCGCGAGCGCTGCCGGCGCCGGTGAGGCGGTCACCGCCGCCGACGACGAAGCGGCGATCGGCGGCCTCGCCGGCGGCGTGCTCGGCGGCCTCGAGATCAATCCGCTGCGCGGCACGCAGCTGGTCGAAGTCTCCTACCGCTCCCGATCGCCGGAGCTCGCCTCGCGGGTCGCCAACGGCGTGGTCGATGCCTACATCGACTGGGGCATCGAGACGCGGGCGAGCCTCGCCGGCAAGGCCTCCACCTTCTTCGGCCAGCAGATCGAGTCGCTCAAGCAGGAGATCGCCGACAAGGACGCCCAGCTCCAGGCCTACGGCCGGCGCACCGACATCGTCTCGCTCGACCCGCAGGCCAACGTCACCCTGCGGCGGCTCGAGGCGCTCAACCAGGACTACGTGCGCGCCGTCTCCGACCGCATCTCGCGCGAGGCCCGCCTGCGCGAGCTCGAGTCGGCCGCTTCGTCGGCCGCCGTCGACCTGCTCGACGACGAGCTGGTCAACCGCCAGCGCGGCGAGCTGTCGGCGCTCGAGCGCGAGTACGCCTCGAAGCTCGAGAACTTCAAGCCCGAGTGGCCGGCGATGATCGAGCTCAACGCCCGCATCGCCCAGGCACGCCGCAATCTCGACGCGGTCTCGCGCGACGCCCTGGCGCGCGCCCGGGAGGCGGCGCGGGCCGAGTACCAGACCGCGGCGCGGCGCGAGCACTCGCTCGAAGCGGCGCTCGCCGGGGTCAAGGCGGAGAATCGCGAGCTCAACTCCGCCGCGGTCGAGTACAGCAACCTGCAGATCGAGATTTCCACCAAGCGGCAGCTGCTCGACGAGCTGCTGCGCCGCCAGTCCGAGACCGACGTCACCTCGCGCCTGCAGGCGACCCGCGAGTCGAACGTGCGGGTGGTCGACAAGGCGCTCGTCCCCGGGGCGCCCTTCCGGCCTTCGCTGACGCGCAACCTGACGCTCGGAGTCGGCGGCGGCTCGCTGCTCGGCCTGGCGCTGGTCTTCCTGCTGCACTACATGGACCGCACCCTGAAGACGCGCGACGAGGTCGAGCGCCGACTCGAGCTGCCGGTCCTCGCGGTGGTCCCCGACATCGAGGTCGTGGCGAGCGCCGGGCGGCTCGAGCATCTCGGCTACGGCTACGGCGGCGCCGGCAAGAGCGTGGCGCGCAAGTTGCGCGGGCGCGGCGACAGCGGCGAGCTGGCGGCCGGCGGCGCGCCGCGCATCGAGCTGCTGCCCCATCTGCGGCCCCGGCTCGCGGTCTCGGAGGCGTACCGGTCGCTGCGCACGGCGTTGCTGCTGTCGACCGCCACCGAGCTGCGCGCCCTGGCGGTCACCTCGGCGGTGCCGGGCGAAGGCAAGACCAGCACGGCGATCAATCTCGCGGTGGTCTTCGCGCAGCTCGGGCGGCGCGTGCTGCTGGTCGACGGCGACCTGCGCAAGCCGCGGCTGGCCGAGGTCTTCGAGCGCACCGGCCGCGCCGGGCTGGTCGACTTCCTCACCCACGCCGCCGAACTCGAAGCGATCGTCGCGACGACCGACGTGCCCAACCTCTCGCTGGTGCCGGCCGGGCCGGTGCCGCCCAATCCGTCCGAGCTGCTCGGCGCGGTGCGGTTCGGCGAGTTCGTCACCTGGGCGCGCGCCCGCTTCGACCTCGTGCTGATCGACACCGCGCCGACCCTGGCGGTCGCCGACGCCCTGCTGATCGGCCGCCACGTCGACGGCCTGGTGCTCTGCCTGCGCGCCGGCAAGGTCGAGCGCCGCGACGCGGCGGCCTGCGTCGACCGCCTGCGCCGCTCGGACGTGCGGCTGCTCGGCGCGGTGCTCAACCGCGCCCGGCCGGTCGACGGCTCCTACTCCGGCTCCTACGGTTCCGGCTACGGGACCTACGGCGAGGTGGCGGCGCCGCGGGCGGGGGCGGAGGGCGCGTGATCGACCTGCACGCCCACCTGCTGCCGGGCCTCGACGACGGCGCCCGCTCGCTCGCCGAAGCGGTCGAGCTCTGCCGCCTGGCGGCGGAGGAGGGGTGCAGCGACCTGGTGGCGACGCCGCACCGGCGGCGCGACGAATGGGCCGACCGCTCCCCCGCGGCACTCGTCGACGCCCTCGCGGAACTCGCGGCGGCGGTCGGCGAGCGGCCGCGACTCCACCTGGGGGCCGAGAACCGGGTCGACTCCGACCTGCTGGCCGAGGTCGCCTCCGGCCGGGCGGGCGCCGTCCTGCCGCTGGCCGGTTCGCGCTACCTGCTGCTCGAACTCGAGCCGGCCGGCTGCGGCCCCGATCCGGTGGCGCTGGTCGCCGCCCTGGTCGGGCGCGGCTGGTTTCCGGTGATCGCCCACCCGGAGGTCACCCCCTGCCTGGTGCGCGATCCGGGCGCCGCCGGGCGACTGGTGGCCGCCGGCGCGTCGCTCCAGCTGACCGCCGCCTCGCTCACCGGCGACTTCGGTCCCGGGCCGCGCCAGCGCGCCCTGGAGCTGGTCGAGGCGGGGCTGGCCCACTTCGTCGCCAGCGATGCGCACCGGCCGGGGTGGCGTCCCACCGGACTGGCCCGCGCCCGCACCGAGATCGAGCGTCGCTTCGGCGCCGCGCGCGCCGACCAGCTGACCCGCGACCACGCGGCGGCGGTGCTCGCCGACCAGCCGCTGCCGGTCGCCGCAGGAGCCTGCC
>JAIOJQ010000447.1 GCA_019911865.1 Thermoanaerobaculia bacterium | reverse complement strand
AGCAGCGCCGCGGCGACGGCCAGACCGGCCAGCAGGACGGCCGGCAGGCGCCAGGCGCGGCGCGAGCGGGACTCCCAGGGGGCGGGCGGCAGGGCCGCCATCACCGAGGCCTTGAAGTCGGGGCGCAACGCGATCTTTCCGGCGGCCAGCCGGGCAGCGAGCGCCTCGAGGCGCCGCCGCTCGGCGACACACTCGCTGCACCCCGCCAGGTGCCCGGCCAGCCGACGACGCTCTTCGTCGCCGAGCGCGCCGTCGACGTCGAGGTCCAGCCACTCGCGCCAGGTCTGATGGTCCATGAGCCCGTCTCTCCGATCCCGTTCCGTTCAGTCTTCCGCTTCCAGCAGGCCCCTGAGCATCTGGCGGGCCCGGAACAGCTTGTTCTTCACCGTGCCGAGCGGCATCCCCCGGCTCTCGGCGATCTCGTCGTAAGCGAGTTCGCCGTAGTGCCGCAGCCGAATCAGCTCCCGGTACTCGTCGGGCAGCCGGTCGATGGCCTCCCGGACCCGGGCGTCGCTCTGCGCACCCTCCATCCGGTCCTGCGCCGACGGCCCGCCGTCGGCCAGCTCCAGCTCGTGCGTCCCTTCGCCGTCCTCGTCCTGCCGGGTCAGCGGCACGAGGCGGAAGCGGCGCTTGCGAATCACGTCGATCGCCGCGTTCTGCGCCACCCGGAAGAGCCAGGTCGAGAAGCGGTACTGCGGATCGAAGCGATCGAGAGCCTGGTAGACCCGCACGAAAACCTCCTGCGCCAGATCCTGGGCCTCCTCGGGATCCCGGACCAGGCGGTTGAGGTAGTTGACCAACCGCGACTGGTAGCGCTCGACGATGTCGCCGAAACGCTCCGGGTCCCCGGCGAGGACCGCTCGCACCAGCTCTTCGTCCGGAGGGCTCAGGGGCTCGTGCGGCATCCGAGATACGTCTCCGATTCCTCGAAGGTTGCAGGTGGACCGGCCGGCAGGACCGGAAGCCGGGTGGCGGGCGTGCGTGCCGCGGGAAGCGGGATCTTAACGGACCGCGGGTCCCTCTCCCAGCTCCCGCACGGTGAGGATGCGGTCCCCCTGGCGGATCTGGTCGAGCACCCCCTCACCACCCACCAGGCGGCCGAAGACGGTGAAGCCACCATCCAGGTGGGGCTGCGGCGACAGGGTGAGGAAGAACTGGCTGCCGCCGGTGTCCGGCCCGGAGAGGGCCATGCCGAGCGCGCCGCGGCGGTAGCGCAGGCGGTTGATCTCGTCGCGCAGCGCGTAGCCGGGGCCGCCCCAGCCGTCGCCGCGCGGATCCCCCCCCTGGACGACGAAGTCGGGGACGACGCGGTGGAAGGAGAGGCCGTCGAAATAGCCCTGGCGGGCGAGCTGGAGGAAGGAGAGGCAGGTCAGGGGCGCCTCCGGGCAGGCCAGCTCGAGCTCGAGCGCGCCGCGCTCGGTCGCCATCTCGACCCGCCGCGGCGTTCCGGTCTGGGCGAGCACCTGCCGGTAGTAGTCGAGGCTCCGCCCCCCCTCGCCCGGACCGACCTCCGGATGGGGCACGCCGAGGCCGGCGAGGCCGGCCGCCGCCTCGCGGCGCACCAGCCGGTCGGCGTCTTCGAGCAGCCGGCCGAGCGCCTCGAGGACCGCAGTCCGCTCTTCTGCCTCCGCCTGCGCGCGGGCGGAGGCAGAAGAGCGGACTGCGGTCCTCGAGGC
>JAIOJQ010000446.1 GCA_019911865.1 Thermoanaerobaculia bacterium | reverse complement strand
GGGCCGTGGCCGTGCTGGCCGACGACGACGAGCCCGGCGCCCGACTCCGCCGCCCGCTCGAGCAGCGTCTCGGCGGCCAGCCAGCGGCGCAGGTGGATCTCCACCGCGAGACCGCCGGTGGCGAACCGGTCGCGCGCCGCTTCGAGCGCCTGGCGCTCGCTCGCCTCGTGCGCCGCGAGGACCTCCGCCGCCGTGCGCTCCGAGCCGCCGAGCGGCAGCGGTGGCAGCGTCTGCGCGCGCACCAGGTGGAGCACCGTGCCCGGGCGCTCGCGGACCGCCGCCACGGCCCAGGCGGCAGCCCGCTCGGCGTCCGGCGAGCCGTCGTAACCGACCAGCACAGGGGGGAGTCCAGGGCTCACTTGCGCCTCCGCAAAGAAACCGGCATGCCATCCGTGCCCGCTTGAAGGGCACTGTCGGGAAGGGTAGCATGCGACAAACTGATGGGATCATTCGGCTTCCGTCCCGGGGTGGGGCGGAGCCGTGAAGTCGACGAGGAGGCTCATAGGATGAGAATCGAAATGAAGTGGCGGTTCACGATGGCGATCTTCGCGCTCGCCACCGCGCTCCCCGCGCAGGAAGCGCCGCCGGCCGAAGAGCCGGCCTCGCAGGTCGAGGAGGTCATCGTCGTCACCGCGTCACGCACCGAGCAGGCGCTCAACGAAGCGCCGGCGGCGATCACGGTGCTCGATGCGCGGACCATCGAGTCGATCCCGGCCGACGACTACGGCGATCTGCTGCGCAACGTCCCGGGCCTCAACGTTTCGCAGACCAGCGCCCGCGACGTCAACATGACCTCGCGCGGCGCCACCAACACGCTGTCGACCTCGCAGCTCGTGCTGCTCGACGGCCGCTCGATCTACCTCGACTTCTTCGGCTTCGTGATGTGGGACTTCCTCCCCGTCAACCCGAACGAGATCAAGCAGATCGAGGCCGTGCGCGGTCCGGGCAGCGCCGTCTGGGGCGCCAACGCGATGAGCGGCGTCGTCAACCTGATCACCAAGCGGCCGAAGGAGATGGTCGGCACGTCGCTGCTGCTCGGCGGCGGCGAGCTCAGCACCCTGTTCGGCTCGATCAGCCACGCCGGCGTCTCCGGCAACATGGGCTACAAGATCTCGGGCGGCTACTACGAGCAGGACGCCTACGACCGCCCGTCCGGCGTCGTCCCGGGCTCGAACCCGCCGACCACCTTCCCCGCGTTCGAAAACGCCGGCACCGAGCAGCCCAAGGGCGACATCCGCTTCGACTGGGACCTCGACGAGACCTCGTACCTGACCGTCGGCGCCGGCTACGCGGGCACCGACGGCATCATCCACACGGGTATCGGGCCGTTCGACATCGCCAGCAGCTCCAACCTCTCCTACGGCAAGCTGAACTGGACCCGCCAGGCGCTCAACGTCGGCTTCTTCGCCAACTTCCTGTCGGCCGACTCGGTCAACCTGCTCACCCGCGGCTCCGACGGCCGGCCGCTCGGCTTCGAGTTCTCGACCGACACCTACAGCCTCGACGTCGCCAACACCTCGGTTCTCGGCGGGCACAACATCTTCACCTACGGCGCCAACTACCGCACCAGCGAGTTCGACCTCGAAATCGCGCCGCGCGGCACCGAGAAGGACGAGTGGGGCGTCTTCCTGCAGGACGAAATCCTGCTCGGCGAGCACGTCCGCTGGCTGATCGGCGGCCGCTACGACGACATCGAGCCGCTCGAGGACGGCGTCTTCTCGCCGCGCACCAGCCTGCTGATCTCGCCGCAGCCGAACCACACCTTCCGGATGTCCTACAACGAGGCGTTCCGCACGCCGTCGGCGATCAACAACTACCTCGACGTGACGATCCTCAACCAGGTCGGCCCCTTCCTCATCCCGGCCGACGCGTTCGGCGACGTCGAGCTGGTCGAGTAGCAGATGACCGCCTACGAGATCGGCTACGTCGGCTCGCTCGACAACGGCCTCAGCGTCTCGGTGGCCGCCTACCGCAACGAGATCGAGGGCTCGATCGACTTCTACGTGGCGCGCACCTACGGCCCGAACAACCTGCCGGCACCGGGCCCGGGCCTGCCGGCGCAGGTGATCCCCTGCTTCCTGTTCGCGCCGGGTACCTTCCCGCCCTGCGCCGCGGTCGGCGGCGGCCTCGCCGGCCTGGTGCCGTCGGACTTCAGCTACCGCAACATCGGCGAGACCACCGACCAGGGCGTCGAGTTCTCGCTCCAGCAGCGGCTCGGCTCCGCCTGGTCCTGGTTCTTCAACGCCTCCTGGCAGGACGAGCCGGAGTTCGAGGGGGTCAACCCGATCGAGCAGAACACGCCGCCGGAGTGGCGCGGCAACCTGGGCCTCTCCTGGGACGGCGGCATGTTCTTCTGGAGCACCAACGTCAACTACCAGGACGAGGCCTACTGGGCCGACGTGCTCAACGTTCGCGCGCCGACCGACTCGTTCGTCCAGGTCAACGCCGGCCTCGGCGTGCGCCTGCTCGACGAGCGCCTGACGCTGCAGATCCTCGGCGCCAACATCCTCGACGAGGACGTCCAGCAGCACATCTTCGGCGACATCATCGGCCGCAAGGTCACCGGGCAGCTCGGCTTCCGCTTCTAGGAACGCCGCGCTCGGACTCCCGGGCCGGGATCCGTCACGGGTCCCGGCCCTTTTCGTCTCCGCCATGGACACGCCGCGCATCCCGCTCGCCGCCCGCCTCGCCTTCACCGCCTGGATGCTGCTCTGGGTGCCGCTCTACTGGCGCGCCAACGGCTGGACGAACTTCTTCTGGCTGTGCGATTTCGCCAACTTCGTCATCCTCGCCGCGATGTGGCGGGGCAGCGCCCTGCTCGCCTCGTCGCAGCTCGCCGGCGTGCTGGTGATCCAGGCCGCCTGGGCGATCGACTTCTTCGGCCGGCTGCTCTCGGGCAGCCACCCGATCGGCGGCACCGAGTACATGTTCGATGCCGCCTCGCCGCTCTGGCTGCGCGCCCTGTCGCTCTTCCACGTCTGGACCGTGCCGCTGCTTTTCTGGCTGGTGGCGCGGCTCGGTCACGACCGTCGCGGCTGGCGCCTCGAGACCGCCTTCGCCGCCGTGCTGGTGCCGGCCGGGCAGTGGCTGGGGACGCGCGAGCAGAACCTCAACTGGACCTGGGCGCCGTTCGGCGTCGACCAGGTCTGGGTGCCGCCGCTGGTCTGGCCGCTCATCGCCGTGCCGCTGATGGCGCTGCTGCTCTTCTGGCCCGGCGACCTGGTGGTCCGCCGCTGGATGCGGGCGCGCGCCGGGCTCAGCCCGGCAGCGGGTGGAAGAGCCGCCAGACTTCCTCCGCCGGCAGCGGCCGACTGAACTCGAAGCCCTGCATCAGCTGGCAGTCGAGCTCGGCGAGGAAGCGGCGCTGCGCCGCCGTCTCCACCCCTTCGGCGACGACGGTCAGGCCGAGGTCGGCGCCGAGGCGCAGGATGTTGCGCACCAGCTCGAGCTTGTCGCTCCCCTCGCCGAGATCGCGCACGAACGAACGGTCGATCTTGAGCACGTCGACGGCGAAGCGGTTGAGGTAGGAGAGCGACGAGTAGCCGGTGCCGAAGTCGTCGAGGCAGATGCCGACCCCCATCTGCCGCAGCTCGCGCAGCATCCGGGCGGCCTGCTCCGGGTCCTCGATCAGCAGCCCCTCGGTGAGCTCGAGTTTGAGGGCATGCGGCGGCACGCCGGTCGCGGCGAGGGTCTCGGCGACCTGGCGCACCAGGTCGGGCTGCGAGAAGAGGCGCGGCGACAGGTTGACGCTCATCGACAGGCTCTTCCAGCCCGGGTCGAGCTGCCGCCAGCTCGCCAGCTGGCGGCAGGCTTCGTGCAGCACCCACATGCCGAGCGGCAGGATGGTGCCGGTCTCCTCGGCGATGGTGATGAACGTGGCGGGCAGCAGCAGGCCGCGCTCGGGGTGGTGCCAGCGCACCAGCGCCTCGAAGCCGGTCGGCGAGCTGTCGCGCAGGGCGACGATCGGCTGGTAGTAGACCTCGAACTCGCCGCGCTCGAGGCCGCGCCGCAGGTCGGTCTCGATCTGCAGGCGGGCGAGCACCTCGCTGCGCATTTCGCCCGAAAAGACCTGCGTGTGGCCGCGGCCGGCGAGCTTGGCGCGGTACATCGCGGTGTCGGCGTCGCGCACCAGCCCGGGCAGGTCGGCGGCCAGGCGGTCGGCGAGCACCACGCCGATGCTGGCGGTGACGAAGAATTCGTGGCCGGCCAGGGCGAAGGGGAGCGCCATCGCCTCGTGGATGCGCTGGGCGACCTGCAGCGCCTCGTCCGGTGACACGATCTCCTCGAGCAGGATGGTGAACTCGTCGCCGCCCGGGCGGGCCACCGTGTCGCCGCCGCGCAGGCAGGCCTCGATGCGCCGCGCCACCTGGACGAGCAGCTGGTCGCCGGCCGCGTGGCCGAGGCTGTCGTTGACCGTCTTGAAGCGGTCGATGTCGAAGAAGAGCACCGCGAACAGCCCCTTGGGAGAGCGCCGCGCGTGGGCGCGGGCGCGCTCGAGCCGGTCGACGAACAGGGCGCGGTTGGGCAGGCCGGTGAGCGGGTCGTGCACCTTGCGGTCGGTGATGTCGGTCTGCGAGCCGGCGATGCGCGTCGGCCGGTTGTCGGCGTTCCACACCGCGGCGCCGCGCGCCAGCATCCAGCGATAGGTGCCGTCGGCGTGCAGCACCCGGTGCTCGATCTCGAAGTGGTCGGTCTCGCCGGCGAGGTGGCGGCCGAGCCGGTCGGTGAGCGGCGGCAGGTCGTCGGCGTGGACGCGTGCGAACCACTCGTCGGGGGAGGCGCCGGCGCTGCCCGGCTCGAGCCCCACCAGGGTCTGCCAGCGTTCGGAGTAGTAGACCCGCCCGCTCGCCAGGTCCCAGTCCCAGATGCCGTCGGAGGCGCCGCGCACCGCCAGCGCGTAGCGCTCCTCGGAGACGCGCAGGGCCTCCTCGGTGCGCCGTCGCTCGGTGATGTCCTGGACGATCGCCACCACGCCGGTGGCGCCGCCGTCCTCGTCGAGCACCGGATCGAAGCGCAGGTCGACCGGGAACGGCGTGCCGTCGCGGCGCCGCGTCTCGCTCTCGGTGACCAGGCCGCGCAGTCCGACCAGGTCGCGGAAGTCGCGCCCGGCGAGGGCGCCGGGGAAGAGGTCGCGCAGCGAGCGGCCGAGCAGCTCCTGGCGCCCGATGCCGAGCATCGCGGCGAGGGCCGGGTTGGCGTGGCCGACGGCGAGGTCGCGGTCGGCGATGGCGACCCCGGCGCTCGCCGTCTCGATCGCCTGCGACAGCTCGCGCAGGCGATCGCGCACGTCGGCGAGCGGGGCGAGGTCGCGCAGCAGCACGAGTGCCCGGCCGTCGTCGAGCGCGACGCGGCGGACTTCGGCCGGGAAGGGGGAGCCGTCCTTGCGGAAGGCCTCGAGGCGGCGGCCGCCGGCGCCGGCCGGCGCCGCCTCGCCCTCGCGCGCCTCCCAGGAGAGCAGGCGGGGGAGCTGCCGGCCGATCACCTCGTGGCGCGGCCAGCCGAACAGCGCGGTGACCCGCTCGCTCGCCCACAGGATGCTGCCCGCGCGGTCGGTGATCAATACGGCGTCCTCGAGGGCTTCGAGGACCGGTTCGGGAAGGGACGGCGTCGTCACGCGGGGCGGCCTCGACGGAGGCTAACACGCCGGCCACGCGCCCGTCAGTCGTAGGCGCCATCGGCGAACCAGCACCCGGACGCCGCGTGACGGAAGATCCGCCAGAGGCCGGCGCCGGCCAGCTCGAGGTCCCAGTACTCGCGCTCGACCGGCTGGTCGCTCCACCACCCCTCCTCGATCTGCCACGGCCCCGAGGCGACCGCCACCCG
>JAIOJQ010000445.1:2500-17545 GCA_019911865.1 Thermoanaerobaculia bacterium | reverse complement strand
CCCTCAACTGTTCGCTGCCGCGCACCAGGCGGGCGCGCGCCGCCACCACCCGCCGCTCGGCATCGAGCAGCCGCTCGCGCGCCGCCGACAGGGGGAGGCGGGGCGCGGCGGCGAGCCGGGTCGCCTGGCGGGTCACCGTCTGCTCGGCTTCGGCCAGCCGCGCAACGAGGAACTCGGCGACCTTGGTCGGCGTCTTGAACGCCCGGTGGGCGGCCAGGTCGGCCACCGACTGGTCGATCTCGTGCCCCAGCCCGGTGAGCACCGGCCGGGTGGCGCGCGCCACCGCGCCGGCGATGGCCCGGCTGTCGAACGCCGCGAGGTCGGTGCGCGAGCCGCCGCCGCGCACCAGCGCCACCACGTCGACGCCGGCGCGGCCGAGCAGGTCGAGGGCCGAGACCACTTCGCGCTCGGCCTCGAAGCCCTGCACCGCGGCGTGCACGAAGAGGACGCGGAAGCCGTAGCCGCTCTCCGCGAGCGTGGCGAGAAAGTCGTGATACGCCGCGCTCCCCTGCGAGGAGACCAGCCCGATTTCGAGTGGCAGGTCGGGCAGCGGCAGGGCGCGATTGGCCTCGAGCAGGCCGGCGGCGGCCAGCTCGGCGAGCGTCTCGCGGCGGCGACGCTCGAGGTCGCCGAGGGTGAAAGCGGGGTCGATCTCGCGCACCTGCACCTGCAGGCGGCCGCCGGGCGGGTAGAAGTCGACCGTCACCCGGCAGCGCACGGCCAGGCCGTCGGCCAGCCGTTGGCCGGCGCGCTCGAGCAGCGGCCGGATGCGCGTCCACTCGCCGCGCCAGACCACCGCCGAGAGGGTGCCGACGATCCGGTCGTCCTCCCCCTTCTCGATCAGGTCGAAGTAGTGGTGGCCGTTCTGGCTCGGCCGGTAGCGCGCCACCTCGCCGGTCAGCCAGACCGAGTCGAAGGCGTCGCGCAGCAGCTCCTGCACCGCCCGGCCGAGTTGCGAAACGGTGAAGGCGGGCGGCGCGTCGGGCCGGTCGAGCTCGGGGGAAAAGAGATCCAACGGCGCCGCCGGCCTCAGTGGAAGCTCTTGAGCTCCCGGGCCGACGCGAGCGGCAGCGCCTCGGCCCATTCGACCGCCTTCTTGTCGCCGCGCTTGCGGGCGAAGGCGACGGCGTCCTTGCGGTCGGCGAACAGCCGCCAGAGGAAGGTGTGCCCCGCCGGCGCGGTGAAGTAGGTGAAGCGCTCCGGATCGGCGGCCACCAGCGGCCCCACTTCGGCGTCGCCGTTGACGCCGACGCAGGCCGCGCCGATGGCGCGATGGGCCAGGGTGAGGGCGCGCAGCGCCTCGTCGTACTCCGACAACTCCTCCTTCGAGAGGGTGTTGTGGAGCAGCGCGATGCGCCCGGCCTCCTCGTCGGCGAGCAGGTTGTAGGGGACGTCGTGGCGATCCATCGCTTCGCGGGTCTCGGCGGTGGTCACGAACACGTCGTCGGCACCGACCACCTTGTAGGCGATGCAGAAGACCTCCGGCTCGAACCTGGGGAAGGCCTCGGCCAGGATCCCTTCGTCCTCGACGGTGAAGTAGAAAAGTCGGTTGAGCAGACGGCGCGAAGCCATGGGAATTCCTCCGTGGCGAACCTTCTATCACATGGCCCCGGCGCCGCCGGACGCACCGCGGGGGCACCCGGGCCGGCGCGCGAACAGTTAGAGTAGCCGCCGCGTGCTGCTCGCCGGAACGTCCTCGCTCGAACTGCGCCTGCCCGCGGCCGCCCTGCGCCTGTGGGGGGATGGCCCGGGCGCCACGGCGCGCATCGACGCGGCGCCGGTTACCGGACTCGGAGTGGCCCGGGTCGCCAGCGGCCTCTGGCTGATTCTGCCGGCCGCCGGACGGCCGGCGGTCTTCGACGCCGCGGTCGACCTGGCGACGCGGCGCCTGGCGGCGCTCGCCGGAGAGCTGGGCAGCGGCAAGGTCCGGGCGCTGATCACCCCGGCGGCGGCCACCCTCGGCGAGACGGGGCCGGAGCTGCTGCCCGACCCGCTGCTCGACGAGCTGCGCGCCAGCCCGCCGAAGCTCGCTCCCGACGCCGTGCACCTGACCACCCACGCCGCCCTGGCGCTCGAAGGGCGCTGGGCGACGGCGCAGGCGGGCCAGCTCGACTCGCGCAGCGGCCGCGTCATCCCCCTGGTGCTGCTCGGCCCGGCCGCTCCGGGGCTCCCCCCCTGGCGCAATCCCCACGTCCTCACCCGGACGCCGCGCTGGGTGCCGCGCGCGGAACCGGCGGCCGAGCTGTCCGAACTCGCCTCGGGCCCGGCAACCCGAGTCAGCGGCCCGCTCGGAGTGGGCAAGACCCGCCTGATCTGGGAGGTGCTCAAGGGCGCCGGCCGGGCCTTCGCCTGGCGCACCCACGACCTCGATCCCCCCGCCACCAGCCTGCTCGAGCTGCTGGCCGCCGAGCGCCAGCGGCCGCTCTGGCTGGTCTACGACGGCCTCGAGGCCGGCTCCCCGGAGACCTGGGCGGAGATCGAGACCCTGCTTTCGCGGCGCGACCTCGGCAAGGGCTTGCACCTCGTGCTCGTCGGGCGCTCGAACACCGCCTGGCCCGAGTCTGCTGCCGGGCTGCCCGAGCTGCGCCTCGCCGAGCTCACCGGCGACGCCTGGGAGCGCCTCTGCCAGCAGCTCTTTCACGGCCTCACCCTCCCCCCGTCGGTGGCCGAACGGCTCGCCGAAGGGGCGGCGGGCAACCCCTTCGCGCTCGAAGAGGGGCTGGTCCACCTGGTGCGCGACCGCCAGCTGCGCCAGGTCTTCGGCTCCTTCTTCTTCGGCGGCCGCGAGAGCGAAGCGACCTTCCAGCCCTCGGCGCGCTTCCGCCTGCACGCCGAGGCCGAAGCGGCGCGCGCCGGCGATCCGACGCCGCTGCGGCTGCTCGCCCAATCCGAGCAACCGGTACCGGCAACCGAGCTGCGTGCCGCCGCGGCCGCCCTGACCGGCGCCCAGCCGCCGGCGCAGTGGCAGCAGCCGTTCCTCGCCGCCGGGCTGGTCGAGTCGGCGATCGGCCCCTGGGGCGAAGGGCTGCAGCTGGCCATCCCGGCCGTCGCCCAGGCGCTCGGCGAGGCCCTGTCGGAGGACTCGGCGAGGCGGGCCCGCGAAGCGCTCGGTGAGCTGCTGGCGGCGCGCAGCTCCACCGCCGAGGAGCTGTGGAGCGCCTGGCCGCTGCTCGCCGGCACCGACGAGGGGGCGCGGACCCTGCTCGCGGTGACGCGCTCGCGCGGCGGGGCGCCGCGCGACGAGCAGTTCTCCGCCCTGCGCTCGGAGCTGGCGACGCTCTCCGAGCGCGGCGGTGACCGCTCGCTCGAGCTCGACCTGCTGTGGGCCCTGCTGCCGCTCGCCCGGCGCCTCGGCCGGCTGCACGAGATGCAGGGGGCGATCGAGCGCGGACTCGTCCTGGCGCAGCAGAGCCCCGAGCGCTTCGTGGCCATCGCCGCGGTGGCGGCGGAGCTGGCGCAGAAGGAGGGGCGCCTGCGCGACGCCGAGACCGTGCTGCGCAACGCGCTCGGCGCGGCGCGCCAGCTCGACGACCGCCGCAAGGAGCTGCTGGTCGTCGAGCTCGGCCGGGTGCTCGTCCAACTCGGCCGCAAGGACGAGGCCCGCGAGCTCTTCCGCAAGACGCGGGAGATCGCCGAACGGGCCGACCGGCCGGGAGTCGCGGCGCTCTGCCTCTTCCTGCTCGGCAACCTGGCCTTCCACGACCTCGACTTCCCCACCGCCCGCCAGCTCCACGAGCAGGCGCTCGCGCTGCGCCGCAAGGCGCGCCAGCCGGCCACCGTCTCGGCCTCCCTGGCGGCGCTCGGCGCCGTCTCGCTCGCCGAGGGGAACATCGCCGAGGCCATCCGGCACTACGAGGAGGCGCAGGCGGCCCTCGAGAGCGAAGGGGCAGACATCGAGCAGTCGTGGGCGCTGCTCGGCCTCGGCCGCGCCCTGGCGCGCCTCGGCGACTACGCCGGCGCTCTTCCCGTCCTGCGCCGCTCGCTGCAGCTGCGCGAGGGTCGCGACGACGCGCGCGGCGAGGCGATCGCCCGCGTCGCGGTGGCCGGCGTGCTGGTGCGCCTCGGCCAGACCGACGCAGCGCTCGCCGAGGTGCGGCGCGCGCACTTCGCGCTCGCCCTGCTGCCCGAGAGCGAGGCCGGCGCTGAGGCCGAGCTGCTGCTCGGCGAGATCCAGATGCGCCAGCGCCACCCGGCCGAGGCGGCCGTCCATTTCGCCGAGGCCGAACGGCTCTTCCGGGCGGCCGGCAACGACATCGCGCTGCCCGAGGTGCTCGCCGCACGCCTCGAGGCGGAGGTGGCGACAGCCGCGGTCGCACGGGTGGAGGCGGCCTTCGAGGCTCTCGCCGCCGACTGCCGGAGACGGCCGCACGGCAGCGCCGCGATCGCGCGCGATTTCCAGCTCTTCCACGCCGGCGAATGGCTGCGCGAGAAGGGGCGGCGCCAGGAAGATCCGCTCCCCTTCCTCACCAGCGCCCACGCCGAGCTGATGCGCGAGACCGCCTTCCTCGACCCGGGGCTGCGCCAGCGGTTCCTGTTCCAGATCCCGATCCATCAGGCCGTCCTCGACGCCGCCAACCGGCGCGGCTTGCCGATGCCCGCCTGAGCGCCGAGTCAGCGCGCCGGCGCGGCGATCAGTGCGTCGAGCTCGGCGCGGTCCGCCGCGTCGAGCTCGGAATCGGCGAGGAAGAACTCGCCGCTGCCGTTGCCCAGCGGCACGGCCGGACGCTCGAGCGCGCCGCGCACCGGGCCGCAGTCGACGCTGCCGAGGGTGAGCAGGGACGCCCCCTCGCACAGTCCGACCACCTGGTCGATGAGGCGCGAGCGCACTTCGACGTGCACCTGCCGCGGCATCCGCTCGGCGACGATCCGGTAGCCGCCCGGGGCGCGCTCGAGGCGCGCCACGCCATCGAGCCGGACCCGCTGCGGCGGCAGAATGAGGTCGTCGGCGAGGCGCGAGGCGCGCCCGGCGAGGTCGAGGTCGGCGACCAGGCTCCCCTTGCCGAGCAGCTCGATCTCGAGCGACCCCTCGACCCGCCCGCCGCCGAGCGGCACCAGCCGCGCCACGTGGTCGCGCACCAGCAGGATCTGCTTCGGCGAGGAGAGCTTCACCGTGACCGGATCGAGCGCGAACGGGGCCAGCTCACCGACCAGGTCGGTGTAGACGCGATTGAAGGACTCGAAACGCAGCTCCCGGGGGGCCGGCCCGGCGGCGACGAGCGGCGTGGCGAGCAGCGGCAGGGCGACGAGGCGCAGCGTTCGCATGGCCGGCCAGTGTAGCCCCGCCCGCCCGGGCGCGCCAGCGCGCCGGCGCCTCACGGCGTGTAGCCGCGCGCCGCGCGCGCCTTGTGCCCGCGCCGCTTCACCTTTACTTCGAGCTCGTGCCGCTCCCCTTCGCGCGCCGGCGGATCCGGCGAGAAGGCGAGCAGGTACTGGCTGCGCAGCTCGCGCTCGATCTGCTCGTAAACCCCCGCCAGCTCTTCGGCGCGATCGATGAGGTAGGTGCGCCCCCCCGTCTCGGCCGCCAGGTCGCGCAGCTTGTCGCGGATGCCGAGACTGCCCGAGCCGACTCCGAGCCCGATGGTGTATATCGACACCCCCGCCCGCTCGGCGTAGGCCCGCGCGTCCTGCCAGGGGACGAGGCTCGCGGTGTCGTCGCCGTCCGAGAGCAGCACCATCGCCCGGCGGCCACGCACGCCGCGGAACTGGTAGAGGGCGTAGACGAGCGCGTCGTGCAGCGACGTGGTGCCGACCGCCGGCAGGTCGCGGAACGAGACCTCGATCGAGGTGGCATCGGAGGTGAGCGGCATCAGCAGGGACGGCCGCGCCGCGAAGCCGACCGCGAAACAGCGGTCTTTCGGCGTCATGACGCCGGTGAGGAACCCCGAGGCGGCGCGCTTCGCCTCGGCGAGCGACTCGCGCATCGAGGCCGAGATGTCGAGCACCAGGCCGAGGGTGAGCGGCAGGCCGCGCACCAGCTCGAACTTCGAGATCTCCTGCAGCCGACCGTTGTCGCGCAGCTCGAAGTCGACCGCCGCCAGGCCGTCGACCAGCCCCCCCGAGCCGTCGGTCACCGTGGCGTAGACCTCGACCAGGTCGACCTCCACCTGCTCGAGAAACTCGCTCGCGTTGATCACCCGGAAGTCCTCGACCTGGGTGCCGTCGTCGTAAGTCGCGGTCACCGTCAGGTAGGCGAGCTCGCCGCCGGCGGGGACGTCGAAGCGGACCTGCCAGGGGGGCTCGGTGAGGGTGGCGAGCGGCGTCTCGCCGAGCCGGAACTCCAGCCGCTCGACCCGCCGCCCGGACGGCACGACGACCGCGGCGGTGGCCCGCGCCGGGCCGGAGAGCCGCGCCCCGCGCGCCGGCTCGAGCAGGCGCACGCGCGGTTCGCCTTGCGGCTCGTTGATCAGCAGCTCGTCGACCGCCACCACCGCGCCATCGGCGTCGAGCCCCTCGACGCGCAGCAGCATCTCGCGCGGAATGTTGGGCAGGCGCAGCTCCGCCGACCAGGGCGCCGCGGCGCGGGTCAGCTGCGCTCGCCCGTCGAGCGAGAAGACCACTTTGCGGATCCGCTCGCCGACGACGATCGCCTCGGCGCGGTAGAGGCCGAAGAGGACGTCGGAGACCGGTGGCAGCAGGATCAGCGAATCGCGCTTCTCGCTGCGCGCCAGGCCGAGATCCTCGCCGCGCACGCCGCCGACGTCGGCCGGTGCCGCCGCCGGGTCCGGTTCGGCCGGCACGGTGAAGCCGCGCGCCACGTGGACGCGGCGGCCGGAGGTCTCGTCGCGGATCTCGAGGCGCGCCACGAACGACTCGCCCGGCCGCAGCGCCCGCTCGACGAGCAGCACCGGCGGCGTGGTCGCCGCCGGCGGCGCGAAGACGAAGCGGGTGCGGAACTCCTCGAAGATGCCGTCCGGCCGGTCGATCGTCCCCGCCACCGCGACGCGCACCTCCCGTCCGCCGCCGGCGTCGACCGCCTCGAGCGGCGTCCCGGCCGGCAGTTCGAGGCGGAAGCGGGTCGTCAGCCGCTGGTCGCGCCGCTCCGGGAAGCCGATCGCCAGCCGCGGCTCGGGCAGTGGCTCGGGACCCCCGGCGGGCGCCGGCGCCAGGGCCGAGCGCACCCAGGCCGCGAGGTCTGCCGGCGGCGTGAACCAGCGCGCCACGTCGGCGTCTCGCATGCGGTCGCGGCGGAAGCCGAACAGCCCCGAGACCCCGGTCACCTCGTCGATGCGCTTCGCCTCCGGGCAGATCGCCAGGTCGATCCGCTTGCCGCTGATGCGGCCGCGCAGCTCTTCGATCTGCTCGAGCAGGTACTCCATCTCGTCGGTGTAGAGCGCCCGCTTGGAGGCCGTCGGGTACCAGGCCCGGTAGTGGCGGCCGACCGCCGGCCGGTAGAGCAGCAGGGTCGGCGCCGCCGGGTCGATCCCGTAGCGCCAGACCTCGAGCGGCACGTAAGTCTCGTGGCACTCGACGCCCACCCGCTCGGCCGGCGCGCCGTGCAGGAAGAGCAGCCGCGCCCGGTCGTCGAACGGCGAGAGGCCCGCCTCGGCGACCAGGCGCGCGCGACGTTCGAGGGCCGCCGCCAACTCGTTGTCGGCCGTTTCGGGGATCGGATCGGCGGCCAGAAAGGCGGCCACCGCAGCGGCCTGCTCCGGCCCGCCCGCCGCGACGAGCCGCTCGCGTTCGGCCGCCGGCAGCAACAGCGACGGACCCTCGGCGAGGAAACGCCGCACCGCCTCGGCGTCCGGCTGCGCCCGGGTTGTCGCGGCGAGGCTCATCGCCACCAGGCCGGCCAGCACCGCGAGCCGGCGGCGGCGGCCGGTGGAAGGGAGTCTGCGAATCGAACGCGGGGTCGGGCTCATGTCGCTCCTCGGAGGCATGCTTCGGCCCGGCAAGCAAGCCGCGCGCCGGGCATCCTAGAATGCGGGGCGATGACCCCTCCGCCCGTCCGCCCGATCGCCACCTGGAGTCCCGGGGATACCGTTCTCGGCTTCGCGCTGCTGCGCAAGAAAGAGGTCCGGCAGGACAAGAGCGGGCGCGAGTATCTCGATCTCGAGCTGGCCGATGCCTCGGGCTCCATCCCCGGCAAGGCGTGGTCGGACTCGGCGGCGCTCGCTGCGGAGTTCGAGCCGTTCGACTTCGTCAAGTTCCGCGGCCAGGTGCAGAGCTATCGCGACCAGCTCCAGCTCAAGGTCGACAACTGCCGGCGCGTCGTCGAGGCGGACCGCGCCGAAGGTTTCGACGAGGGGCACCTCGTGCCGACCACGCGCGAGGACATCGACGCCCTCTGGCGAGCCCTCACGGCGACGCTCGACGGGCAGTTGCGGCGCCCGTTCGCCAGCCGGCTCGCCGAGTCGACCCTGCAAGCCTTCGGCGAGCGGCTGCGCGTCCACCCGGCCGCCAAGGCGATCCACCACGCCTACCGCGGCGGACTGCTCGAGCACACCACATCGATGATGGGGCTGGCGGCGCGCCTCTGCGACCACTACCCCGAGCTCGATCGCGACCTGGTGCTGCTCGGCGTCCTCTTCCACGACCTCGGCAAGCTCGAGGAGCTGGGAGCCATGCCGCGCAACGACTACACGGCGGTGGGCCGCCTGGTCGGCCATATCGTGCTCGGCCGCGACCTGGTGCGCGAGCAGGCCGCGGCGATCGACGGCTTCCCCGCCGACCTGCGCCTGCAGCTCGAGCACCTGGTGCTGTCGCACCAGGGGCGGCAGGAGTTCGGCTCGCCGGTCGAGCCGATGACGCCGGAGGCGATCGCCCTGCACGCCATCGACGACCTCGACAGCAAGCTCGCAGTGCTGCGCGGGCTCAAGGAGCGAGCGCTCGTCCCCGGCTTCGTCTGGGCGCGCAGCCTCGACCGCTTCGTCTGGCTGGCCGACCTGCCGGGCGCCGACACGCCGGAGCCCCCGAACGGCGAGCTCGCCGACGCCGACCCGGAGGGGCCGCTCGACGACGACGGGGACGGCGATCCGCGCCGCTGAGCCGGCCGTCGGCGTCGGCCTCAGGCCCAGTTCATCCGGTAGAGCATCCAGTAGACGATCACTCCGGTGACCGAGACGCAGAGCCAGATCGGCAGCGTCCAGCGGGCGATGCGCCGGTGACGGTCGAACCGGCGCGCCAGGGCGCGCGTCAGAGTGAGCAGCACGAGCACCGGCAGGATCGCCGCCAGGACCGTGTGGGTGAGCAGGACCGCGAGGTAGAAGGTGCGCGCGCCGCCGCTGCCCGGAAAGCGGACCGAGCCGGCCTCGAAGTGGTAGACGAGGTACGAGGCGAGAAAGAGCAGCGAGCAGACGCAGGCGGCGAGCATCACCCGGCGGTGCGCGGCGAGCCGGCGCGCCCGCACCAGGCCCCAGCCGAGCAGCAGCAGCAGCGCCGCCGTCGCGTTGAGCAGCGCGTTGACGGTCGGCAGGTCGCGCACCGTCACCGTCGCCGCTCCTCGCGCTCGAGTTCCCGCGCGTCGGCGATCAGCCGCTCGAGCTCGGCCTCCCCCTCCTCGAGCGGCGAGTAGTAGCCCCGCACCCGCCCCGTGGCGTCGACCAGGGCGAAGCGGCTGGAGTGAAGGACCGGCATCGCCACGTTTTCGGGCGTGTCCTCGACCGCCAGCAGGAAGCCGTCCCGGATCAGCGAGCGCACCGCCTCGCGCTCGCCGGTGAGGAAGTACCAGTCGGGATCCGTGACTCCCTTCGCCGCGGCGTACTGCCGCAGCACCTCGGGCGTGTCGTGCTCGGGATCGACGGAGATCGAGACGCTGCGCAGCGTCGCGTCCTCGGGGAGCCGCTGGCGCAGCTCGCGCATCCGCCCGGTCAGCTGCGGGCAGATCACCTGGCAGCGGGTGAAGACGAAGTTCGCCACCCAGGGACGGCCGGCCAGCTCGCGCAGCGTCACCTCGCCGCCCCCCCGCTCGGTGAGCACGAAGTGGGGCAGCGTGGCGATCACCGGCAGCGGCGGGCGCAGCCGCTCACCGGCGAGGACGACCACCGCCACCGCCGTCGCCGCCGCCAGCAGCCCCCAGGCGAGGACGGCGCGCATCAGAGCGGCCACCGGGTGAGGAAGCGGTGGTCGAGAACGAGAATCGTCAGCAGCAGCGGCAGGTAGGAGACCGAAGCGAGCAGCAGCCGGCGCGCGCTGGCGACCGCCGGGCCGCGCGCGAAGGCGAGCGCCACGCCGAGGAAGAGGCCGCCGCAGAGCGCGGCGCCGGCCAGGTAGACGACCCCCGCCAGCCCGACCGCCGAGGGGAGCAGGGAGACCGGCAGCAGCGCCACCGTCCACAAGGCCGCCTGACGCGCTGTGCGGCCGAAGTCGGGATCGTCGATGGTCAGCAGGCGCATGCCGGCGGCGCGATAGTCCTCGCGGTAGAGCCAGGCGATCGACAGGAAGTGGGGCAGCTGCCAGAGAAAGAGGATGGCGAACAGGATCCAGCCGCCGAGCGCGATCTCTCCGGTCGCCGCGGTCCAGCCGAGGATCGTCGGCGCCGCCCCCGGCACCGCGCCGACGATGGTCGCCAGCGAGGTGCGGGTCTTCATCGGCGTGTAGACGAAGACATAGGAGACCAGCGTCGCCGCCGCCAGCACCGCGGTGAGCGGTTCGACGAGAAAGGTCAGGCCGAGGATTCCGGCGCTGGCGAGCAGCGCCCCCCAGAGCAGGGCGGTGTCGGGCACCATCCGCCCGGCGGGCAGCGGCCGGCGGGCGGTACGCCGCATCCGCCGGTCGAGCTCGCGCTCCCACCAGTGATTGAGCGACGCCGAGCCGGCCGATACGAGCGCGATGCCGGCCACTGCGGCGACGAAACGCCCCCACGGCAGTTCGCCGGCCGGCAGGCCGAGCAGGAAGCCGGCCGCCGCCGTCACCGTCACCAACCCGGTGATCCGGGGCTTGGTCAGTTCGAGCAGGTCGGCGGCGCGGGAGGGGTTCGCGGCGGGCGCGGCGCGCATCCCGGCGATGCTATCGCGCCGCCGGGACGGCCGCGGCGGCCGGCCAGTCCGGCCCGTGGGCCGGGAGTGCCCGTCCGGCCGGGGCGGGCGAACCCCTTCATACCCGGATCGCGCCAGCCGGGCTACAATGACCGGCGGCATCACCGCCAGATCGCGACATCCGGGAGACTTTAATGTTCGCACGCTCGCGCAGCGCCCTCGCCCTCGTCCTGCTCCTCGGTCTCGCAGCCTGCGACAGCGGCGGCGGCAACAGCTCCACGCCGACGACGACGCCGCCGCCCCCGCCGCCCCCCGCGCCGACCATCGCCGGAGAGTGGAGCGGCTCGGAGGTCGTCGATTCGGTGCGCCCGAGCGACCTCTGCGTCTCGGCGAAGTACATCGAGGATCGCCGCGCCAAGTCTGTCCCGGTCAGCGCGACCTTCTCGCTCAACGGCACCGCGATCACGATCGTCTACCACCACACCTTCGGCGACTACACCGCCACCGGGACGCTGGACGGCCAGAGCTTCACCGCCACCACGACCGCGGCGGACCCGGCCGAGCACTCGATGGAGTGCCGCGTTCCGGGCACCGGAAGGTTGCGCACCCGCATCGCCAGTTTCGCCGCCCAGACCATCGAGGGGACCGTCAACGAAGGCTTCACCTCGATCACCGCCCACGTCTGGACGCGCGAGAACACCCGCAGCACCGACGGCAAGAACACCGACCCGGTCGCCACCGAGGCGACGCTGACGCTGACCAAGCCGTAATCGAGGGAGGGGTCCGCGCGCCAGGCTGGCGGAAGCCCCGGGGATCAGTCGGTGACGCGGACCCGCAGGGTGGCGCCGACGAAGTCCATCATGCGGCGCAGCTCGTCGTAGTCGGGATGCCGGAGGCGGAACCAGGTGTTGGCGAGATACCCCTTCTCGATCGGCACGGTGCGCCGGCCCGGGGGGGGCAGCTCGTGGGCCCAGATGCAACCCGAGCAGCGGGCGCGGACCCGGTCGAGGCCGCGGTAGCCGTCGACGCGCCCCTGCCGGGGCGGGCGCACCTGCACCGAGCCGGTCGCCAGCCGGCGGCTGGGCGTCACCTCGACGCGGCCGTGGACCAGCGCGTTCGCCCACTCCCGGTAGAGATCGAGATCGTTGCCCGAACAGTAGAGATCCCACAGCCGCTCGCCCGGCGGGCGGGCGCCGATCTCAGAGATCTTCAGCCCCTTCGGGCCGAAGAACCACTCCATGTGGGTCGCCGTCGTGCCGAGGCCGAGGGCGCGGATGACGCGCCGCCCGATGGCCCGCAGCTCGTCGTAGCTCGCCAGCTCGACGCGGTTGGTGGCGGCGATCTGCGGCGCCACACGGCGGTCCGAAAGCGCCTCGAGGACCGACGGATAGTAGTGCGAGATGAACTCGAGTCGCGGCTCGCCGTCGATCGACAGCGTGTCGTAGAAGCCCTCGTGCCCCTCGACGAACTCCTCGACCGCCACCGGTTCGCCACCGTCGCCGAGGCGATGGGCCCGGGCGGCTCGCTCGAGGACCACCCGGTCGTCGACCCGGTACGTCTGCTGCGAGCCGAGCCCGGCGCGCGGCTTGACGATGACCGGGTAGCCCGTCCGCTCGACGAACGCCGCGAGCTCGGCGAGCGAAGCCGCGGCGGCGTAATCAGCGCAAGGGAGGCCGGCCCGGCGCAGCGCCTCCTTCATCGCCGTCTTGTCGCGACACAGGCGTGCCGCCTCGGGCGTCAGGCCGGGGAGACGAAGCCGCTGCCGGGCCTCGGCCGCCGCCTCGACGAGGCGCTCCTCGACGGTCTCCAGCCGGTCGACCGGGCGGTTCTTCGTCCGGCTTGCCACGGCCGCCGCCACCGCGGCACCGTCGAACGGCGAGGGCACTTCGATCCACGTGTCGAGATGACGGGCGAGGCCGGCGCGCAGGCGCGCCTTCGGCGTCGCGCCGACACCGGTGACCCTCGCCCCGCACTGCTTCAGGGCGCGGGCGAAGTCGTTGAAGGCGGCGAACAGATCGGGGCCGAGCAGGACGACGTGCGGCGTCAAAGTCGCGCCAGCCTACTACGGAGGCGACGCCGTCACTGGACGGCGAGGATCCCCTTCATGCCCGCCACGAAGTGGCCTGGAAACGTGCAGAGGTACGTGTAGTCGCCCGGCTCGGCGGGCGCCGTGAAAGTCACCTCGACGGTTTCGCCGCCGCCGGCGAGCGCCGAGTTGGCGAGGATCTGGTCCCGCTTCGCCTCGGGGATGTAGTCGGTCTTGCGAGCCATGCTGCCCGCCATGGCGAACGAGTCGGCGTTCGCTCCTGAGGCCAGCACGACGAAGTTGTGGGCCATCTCGGTCTTGGCCATCTTGCTGATCGTGGTGAGCCGGATGGTGAGGCTCTCGCCCGGCTTCGCCTCGATGCGCTTGACCGAGAATTGCAGGGCGTCGGTGCCGGTCATTTCGATGACTCGCGATTCGGCGGCGGCGCTGCGCACGGCGACGAGGGCGAGCAGCAAGGCGGCGATCCGGATCTGGCTTCTGCGATTCATGGGCGTGTTTCCTTTCGCGGAAAGGATCTGGCGGACCTTCCGGTTCCCGCGGCCGGGAGAGGAGTCAGTCGTCGCCCGCGGCGAGGCGCTCGAGTGCCGGCACCGATCGCACGACCACCCGCTGACGGCCGACTTCGAGCCACCCTTCACGGGCCCACATCGCCAGCAGCCGGCTGGCGGTGAACATCGACGTGCCGGCCAGGTCGGCGAGGTCCTGGCGGCCGAGGCGCTGGTCGATCAGCACTCCGCCGGGGGACTCGCGGCCGTGGTCCTGCACCAGGCGGATCAGCGTCCGCGCGACCCTTCGGCCGGCGCTCTCGGTCGACAGCTCGCGGATCCGCGTCAGCGACTCCTGCATCCGGTCGGCGATCGTCGCCAGCACGTTGGCGCGCAGCTGCGGGTGGCGCTCGGCGAGCTCCTGGGCGCGCGCCCGGCTCCAGATGAGCACCCGGCTCGGCTCGACCGCGATCGCGGTGACCGGCAGGATGCGATTGCCGAGCAGTGCCACCCCGGCGAGGATCGTGCCGTAGCGGGCGGTGCGCAGGACGATCTCCTCGCCTTCGGAGGTTACCTGGGAAAGCTTGAGCCGGCCGCTCTCGACCAGGTAGAGCGCCTCGACCGGATCGCCCTGCAGGAAGAGCGTTTCACCGAGATCGAGCGAGCGAGCGGCCGACGCGGCGAGGACCTCGCGGATCGCCTCGTCGTGCATGCCGAGGAAGAGCGGAGAGCCGGACGCAGTCCCGGTCGGGTCGCGCGGGAGGGGCGTCATGGCCACGAATTCTGGCACAGGCTCCCGTATCGCTTCAGCCTGCCGTGCGGCGCGCCTCCAACTCGGTCCCCAGACGAAGCCGGCGCTCGCGGTCGAGGAGCCGCTCGGCAATGGAGAAGAGCACCTGCTCTTCCTTGAGGAAGTGTCCGCGTGTCAGCTCGAGCAGGGCGGAGAGCTCCGCCGGCGCGGGAGCCGGCCCGGCCCCTTCGACGAGGCCCATCAGTCCTGCATCGATCGCCTCGTGCTCGTAGCGCATGACGGCGAGCGGACCCTGGTCGGGCGGCAGGCCGTCCTCCAATGGCACGAAGAGCAGGTCGTCCTCCTCACGGGCGTGGGCCAGCAGCTCGGTGGCAAAGCGACGCAGCTGTTCGGTGTTCGTCGAGTCGGCCTCGAGATGGTCCATCGTGGCCCGCAGGTTCTCGTGATCCTCGCGCAGCATCTCCAGGATATCCATACTCCCTCCCCTAGTCGTGGTCGGCCGCGACCCTAACCGTCGGGGGGCCGGGTCTCCTTGCGGCCGGTCAATGTGCCGGCTGAGGTATTCGACGGATCGCGCCGATGGCCCCTGCCACCGCGGCGAGACGGGCAGCCCCCGCGCCGGATAAGGTAGCCGTATGAGGACGATCATCGAGCCGTTCCGCATCAAGTCCGTCGAGCCGATCCGGATGTCGAACCGCGACGAGCGGTCGATGCTGCTCGAGGCCGCGGGCTTCAATCTCTTCCGCATTCCGGCCGACGCGATCATCGTGGATTTGCTCACCGACAGCGGCACCGGGGCGATGAGCGCCGCCCAGTGGGGGGCGATGATGCAGGGGGACGAGTCCTACG
>JAIOJQ010000444.1 GCA_019911865.1 Thermoanaerobaculia bacterium | reverse complement strand
AGGGCGAGCAGCACCAGCACGGCGGTGGCGCCGGCGCGCGGCAGCAGCACGAAACCGGCCAGCAGCGGACCGAGAATGCAGCCGAGCGCGTTGACCGCGTACGCCGCGCCCGCCCGGCGCGGATCGCCGCCCGACCAGCGGTCGACGAGCATCGGAGTGAGGAAGCCGAGCGCGGCGCACAGCGGCGCGATGCCGAAGGCGACGCGCAGCCACGGGGAGGGGAAGGCGCGGCTGAAGTCGGCGCCGACCAGCGGCAGCAGGGCGAGCGGCGCCGCGAGCACCCAGAGCGCGGCGGCGACCTGCCGGAAGCGGCCGGGCGAGAGCCGCCTGCCGAGGCTGCGGCAGGCCAGCGCTCCGGCCACCGTCGCGGCCAGGTAGACGGCGAGCACGTTGGCGAACGCATAGACCTCGGTGCCGAGGAACGGCGTGAACTGGCGCAGCCAGACGACCTCCATCGCCATGCTCACCAGGCCGGTGGTGAGCAGGAGCAGCGGCAGACCGAAGCCGCCGGGCGCAGCCTCGCCGGCAACCTGCCGGGTGGCATCGTCCGCCGACTCCGCGGTCCGCTGCCGCAGGTCGCGACCGAGCGAGCGCAACCCGGCGACCAGCGCGATGGTGAAGTTGAGGCCGGCGGCGAGGATGAGCGTGCGCCGCAGGCCGAAGTTCTCGATCAGCAGGTAGGCGCTCGCCAGCGTGCCGAGCAGGGCGCCAGCGACATTGGCGACATAGAGATAGCTGAACGACCGGCCGGCGCGCGCCGCCCAGCCCGTCCGCACGGCCGCCATGACGAGCGGGAAGGTGGCGCCCATGCCGAGGCAGAAAGGCAGCAGGACGAGGGTGACCCAGGCACCGCTCGCCAGGTAGTGGCTCCCCGACGCCCAGCCGGAACCGGCGGCGCCGCGCAGGAGCTCGCCGCCGCGCTCGAGCGCCGGGGGGACGACGAAGGCGGAGAGCCCGAGCAGCAGCTCGACCAGGGCCCAGGCGCGCAGCATGCGCCCCGGCGAGCGGTCCGGCGTCGCGGCGGTCCAGCGGCCGGCCGCCCAGCTGCCGATCGCCAGTCCGGCCATGAAGACGGCGAGAAAGATCGACACCAGCGGCGTGGTGACGCCGAACTGCGCCATCGCCAGGCGCAGCCAGACGACCTGGAAGACGAGGCTGCAGAACCCGGAGACGAGGAAGAAGAGGAAGAAGAGGGACACGCGCGAGGCTACCGGATGCCCCGGGCACCGACAAGCAAAACCGGCGCTCGCGAGCGGCGGCGAGCAGACAGGACGCGACCTCCTCCTCCTTGCACCGCCGCTGCGGGGTGCTCAGTCGGGCACTGCCAGCAGCGCCCAGGCGGCGGCGCCGCCGCTCGCCAGCGAGCTGACCAGAACGGGGCCGCAGGGCGGTGAGGCGCGGACCGGAACGATGCCGAGCTCCGGGTCGGGTCGGGCGAAGCCGTGGGTCGGCGCGGCGAGCCGTCCGGCGGCGGCGAGCACGGCAGCGCCCAGGTGTCCGCCGCCTGCTTCGCCGACGGCTCCCTTGGGGGCGTACACGGGCGGAAGCTTTCCGCCGAAGAGGTGACCGAGGACGCGTGCCTCGAGCCGGTCGCCCTGCCGGGCGCCCGAGGCGCCCGAGACGACGCTGGCGATGGCCACCGGGTCGGTTCCGGAGCGTGCCAGGCCGGTGCGCAGAGTGGTGGCGAGCGCCGCGCTCCCGTCGCCCCAGCTCCAGGGTGGCGCGCTCGGGTCGAAGCCGCGGATCACCTGCAAAAGTCGGACGAGCGGCCGGCAGCCGCGCGCCGCGGCGGCCGTGGCGCGCGGCTGCCGGCCGCTCGTCCGACTTTTGCAGGTGATCCGCGGCTTCGACCCGAGCGCGCCACCCTGGAGCTGGGGCGACGGGAGCGCGGCGCTCGCCACCACTC
>JAIOJQ010000443.1 GCA_019911865.1 Thermoanaerobaculia bacterium | reverse complement strand
GGCGGCGAAGAGGTTCTCGTCGAAGCTCTCCATCGGCGTCGGATCGCCGCGCCGGAGGCGCAGGAAGCGGTACCCGAAGACCCGCTCGGCGTCGTTGACGTGGCCGAGCACCTCGCGCACCGTCCACTTGTCCGGCGCGTAGCGGAAGGTCTCCTTCTCCGGCGGCACGGCGGCGGCGAGGCGGCGGATTTCGTCGATCTGGGCACGCAGTACCGGCGCCGCGTCCGGTTCGGGGACGCGGTCGATGTAGCGCGCGTAGGGCTGGGCATACTCGTCGGGGGTCGGGCGCAGCGAGAGGGTCGCCATGCGGCGATCCTGCCACGGGCGGGATGCGGGATAGCATCCGCGGCCATGTCCTCGGCGGAGACGGACTCCGGGCCCGCGGACGGCCAGGACCTCCGCGCGGAGGCCGGGCCGATCGCCGCCGGGAGCGGCGCGCGCGAGCCCCGGCAGCGTCGCGGGTGGGCCCTGCTGATCCTGCTCGCCGCGCTCGCGACAATCGTCCTACCGGTGCGTCGGCCGCCGATCCTCGACCTGCCGATGCTGCTCGATCAGGCCACCAGCCTGTCCGCCGTCCTGGCCGGGACGAGGACGGATCAGTCCATCGACTGGGTCGGACCCAACAAGCTCGGAGTCCTGCTGGCCTGGGCGGTGCGCGGCCTGACGCCGGAGGTCTGGGCGCCCCGGCTGATCGCCTTCGCAGTGGCGTCGGTCTGGCTCCTGTCGTTCCACCTCATCGCCCACCGTGCCCACCGGCCGGTCGCGGCGGCGATCCTCGTTTCGCCGCTGCTGTTCGGCAGCGCCTTCTACGCCGGGTTCTTCAACTTCGTCGCCGGGGTCGCCGCCCTCGCCTTCTGGGTCATCGAGCTCGAGCCGCGACGGCGCACCGGGCCGGCGTGGCGGATCGCGCTCTCCACCCTGCTCGGGGCTCTGCTGCTCTATTGGGCCCACGTTCTCTGGCTCTTCGCCGTCGGCTTCGCCGTGGCCACGTGCGTGCTGCTCCACCGGTTCCGCTGGCAGGAGGCGGCGGCGCGACTGGTCAGCGTGCTGCCGGTCGCCTGGCTGGGAATCGAATGGAGCCGGGGCGCGAAGGGGAGCGCCTGGCAGACGATGATCCTGGTCATGGTCGAGCCGCTCGACCGCCTGCGCTCTCTCGCGCTCTCGTCGTCGCTGGCGCTCGGCGGGATCCGCAGCCCGGTCGAGAGTGTGGTGCTCGTCGCGGTGCTCGGCTGGATTCTCCTGGGCGTGGTGCGCGCTGTTCGCGAGCGCGGCAGCACGCTGCACCCCTTCCTCGGCATCACCGCACTGGTGCTGATCGGGGTCGCGATTCTGGCGCCCGACACGGTCGACAAGACGATGCTCTTCGCCTGGCGGTGGGGAGGCCTCGCCCTGGCGACGGCGGTCCTGGCGGTGCCACCTCCTGAGCTGCCCGCTGGTCGGCTGCTCCTCTTCGCGAGCTTCGTCGCGGCACTGCATCTGTCGGTCACCGCTGCGAGCTGGCGCGCCTGGGAGCGCGACGAACTGGCGGGATTCGAGGATGCGCTCGGGGCAATTCCGCCTTCCGCCCGCCTCGTGCAGCTCGACGTGGGAGACCCGGTCGCCGAATTCCGCTTTCAACCCGTCATCCATCTATACGCCTACGCGGCCTCCGAGCACGGCGCCTGGATTCCGTTCCGCTTCGCCGACCTCGGCAACGGCCTGATGCGCTGGGTGCACAACGACCAGCGCCGCGTCTCGGCCGACTTCGTGCTCTGGCAGCCGGGCCGCCTCCGCTCCGCCGACCTCCGGCAGTTTACCCACGTGCTCGTGCGCAGCCCCGGAGATGAGCTGGGGCGACTGGCGCCGTGGGCCGAAGTTCTCCGCCTTGTCCGCGGTAGCGGCCGCTGGGGACTCTTCGAGGTCGCGGCGCCGGCCGGGGCGCCCGCGCGCCCGACGACGAACGACGACGCGGATGCCTCCGACCCGGAATAGGCAACGGCTGGCAGGCACCGAGGGGTGCTGCGCGGGGGGCGCTTCGGAGCTTCGGGCCGCGAGGGCCGAAGCGGGCCGATCTGCTCGGCTGAGCCGCCAGGAGGCGTTCGGGAACGGGGCGACCGGATTCGGCACTCGCGCGCTGGTGATATTCCTGCTGGCGCTGGGCGTGCGCCTGGGATTCGCCCTCGCGCCGCTGTCTCAGATCGATGCCGCCTTCGTGCCGGACGACACCTACTACGTCCTGGCGATCGCACGCAGCCTGGCCGCAGGAGACGGTCCGTCGACCGGGCACGGGGTGCTGACGAACGGCTTCCAACCGCTGTTCGCGTGGCTCCTCGTGCCGCTGTTCCAGCTCGGAGTCGGAGCCGAAGGGGGCTTGCGCGGCGCGGTGATCCTCGGTGCGCTCTTCGACGCCCTGTGCGCCGCGGGACTCTTCTCCCTGGCCAGGAGGTCGGTGATTCCGTGCCAAACCTCTCGCGTGGTGCGTGGCCCCGAGCTGGTCGGGGTCGGTTGGGCACTGTCACCGGTCGCCCTCGGGCAGGCGCTGAACGGGCTGGAGACCAGCCTGGCTCTGGCTACCGTTCTCGCGGCCTGTCTGGCTCTCGATCGAATCGATCAGATATCCGAGACGGATCGCCGTCCGATTCTGGCAGGTTTTCTGCTCGGCCTCGCCCTGCTCGCCCGGATCGACGCGGCTCTCCTGTGCGTTCTGGTCGCCGTCTGGCTGGGCTCTCTTCGTCGGTGGCGTGCGCTCGCACGGATCGGAGTCGCTTCGGCAGCCGTGGTGACGCCCTGGTGGGTGTACGAATGGGTCCAGTTTGGCACCCTCGTTCCCTCCAGCGGCCCGGCGGTACGCGCGGCGGCGATCAGTCTCGAGCCCGTGCCCGGAATGACCTGGACCTGGGCGGCGCTGACGGCCGTCAACCCGTGGCTCGACCTGCCGTCACTGCGCGGGTTCATCATAGGCAGGACCTCTCTCTACGCCGTTGTCCTGGCCTTGGCAGGTGGACTCCTGATCGCCGGCCTGACGTTGGCGTGGCGGCGGTTCTCGCCGGGTGGCAGGTTGTTCCTGGCCTTCGGCGGCACCCTGGTGTTCTTCTACCTTTCCTGGGTTCCGGCGGTCTGGTTCTTCCAGCGCTACCTGCTGACGACGACTGCCGGAACGCTGCTCGTCGCGCTCTCTCATTGGGATTGCTGGCACTCCTGTGGTCCCAGGCGTGCCCGGATCGCCCGGGTCGTGGCGGGCATCCTTGTCGCCTTGCAGGTCGGCCAGCTGACCCTTTGGGCTGCCCGGGGCAAACCCGCGGACCGTGATCACAACGGAATCAAGGGCTACGCGGCCCCGGCTCGGGCAATTCTCGGTGAGCTCGGTGGCGCAGGGGGCGAGGTCGTTCTGGGGGCGTTCCAGAGTGGCGCCCTCGGCTATTTTGCCGCGGCGCCGGAGCGAGGCGGCATCCGCGTCCTGAACCTCGACGGGGTGGTCGATGCACGCGCCCTGGCCGCTCTCGAGAGCGGGACGCTGCTCGCCCACCTCGAAGAGCAGCGGGCCACTCACCTTGCCGATTGGGAGTATCTCGTTCGTCGCATCTAGGCGCGGCAGCGGCGGGCGGCGATCGCGGCCGGCGGGCCGGTGCCCGCGCTGCGGCCCGTGCCGGTGTTTACTGCCCCGGCGCAGGCCGATCTCCGGTTCGTTCTTTTCGCCCTGGAGCGACCAGCGCTTGCGGCCGGAGATCCGGAGGGCGAGCCCGCCGGTCAGACTCCGTAGATCAGCACCAGCACCAGCAGCCCCCAGAGCGCCATGTTGGCGACGAAGGGGGCGTCGGTGAGGATCGTCTCGGTCGGATTGCGCTCGCCCGGGTGCTGGTAGAGCAGGTAGAGGAAGCGGAAGATGCCGAACAGCACCAGCGGCAGGGTCCAGATCAGGTGCCGCGTGCCCAGCCGCTCGGTGGTCTCGGGCGCCACCGTGTAGAGGGCGTAGGAGATGAGCGTCGAGGCGGTGACGACGTTGATCATCTGGTCGAGGAAGACCGGACTGTACTCGGCGAGCACCTTGCGCTGCGCCTTGGCGTCGTCGCTGAGCAGCATCACCTCGTGGCGGCGCTTCGAGAAGGCGAGGAAGAGGGCGAGGAAGGTGCCGCACAGCACCAGCCAGGACGAGACCGCGACGCCGATCGCGGCGGCGCCGCCGAGCACGCGCAACACGAAGCCGGCGGCGATCGACATCACGTCGAGGATGACGATATGTTTGAGCGCCGCCGAGTAGAGCAGATTGAGCGCCAGGTAGCCGCCGAGCGCCAGCATGAAGGGGTGGCCGAGCGCCAGGGCGCCGGCGAGCGCGCCGCCGGCCAGCACCAGCGCCGCGCCGTAGGCGACGGCGGCCGGCAGCGCCCCGGAGGCGATCGGCCGCCGCGCCTTGACCGGGTGCAGGCGATCGGCCTCGCGGTCGCGCAGGTCGTTGAAGAGGTAGACGGCCGAGGAGGCGGCGCAGAAGATCGCGAAGGCGAGGGCGGCGCGCCGCAGCGGCTCCGGATCCTCGAGCCGGTGCGCGAACACCAGCGGCGCGAGGACGAAGAGGTTCTTCACCCACTGCGCCGGGCGCAGTGAACGCACGAGGGCGGAGAGCATGGGGGATATTCTAGGTCGCATCGAGCTCCCGGAACCGCCGCCTGCTGGCGCGCCATCGGCGGAGAAGGGGAGCCGGGAACGGCGGCTGGCACTTCTTCTCCTCCTGGTGCTCGTCGCGCTCTGGGCGGCGATCACCCTCCCCTGGGTGCTCGGCGGCGAGCGGTTGATCCTGCGCGACGTCCTCTATTCCCACAGCCAGTTCAAGTACTTCGGCGCCGAGCAGCTGAAACTCGGACGCATCCCGGCGATCAACCCGACCTGGTCGCTGGGGCAGCCGTTCGCCGGCAACCCGAACGCCCTGCCGTTCTATCCCGGCAATCTGCTCTACCTCGTCCTGCCCTTCCAGGCGGCGTTTCACGCCCACTACGCGCTTCACTGGCTGCTCGCCTTCCTCGCCATGTGGAGACTCGCCCGCGAACTGGGGCAGGGCCCGCCGGCCGCGCTGCTCTCCGGGCTCACCTGGGGAGCCTCCGGGTACGTGCTGACGCTGCTCGCCTTCTACAACCTGCTCACGGTGGCGGCCTGGGCGCCGGTGGCGGCGCTCGGCCTGGCGCGCGGCGGCCGGCGGGGGATCGCACTGGGCGGTGTGGCGCTGGGGATGATGGCCCTCGGCGGCGAGCCGATGACGGCGGCGCTGCTCGGTCCGGCCTTGCTGGCGGTGGCACTGTCGCGCCACGGCGCGCGCCGCGGGCTGCTGACCTGCCTGGGTGCAGGCGCCCTGGCGCTCGCCGTGGCGGCGCCGCAAATCGTCGCCACGCTGCGCGTCATGCCGTTCACCTTCCGCGCGGCGCACGGGCTCGAGGCGGTGGAGGCCGCCTGGCAGAGCCTCCGACCGGCGCGCCTGCTCGAGCTCCTGCTGCCGCTCCCCTGGGGCTGGCCCTCGGATTACACTCGCTTCGGCTACTGGTCGCACGTGGTGACGCTCGAAGTCCCCTTCATCTACAGCATCCACGTCGGCACGGTGGGCATGGGCCTCGCCCTGCTCGCGATTCGCCGTCGGCGAATCTGGGCGGCGCTCGCCGTCGCGGCGCTGCTCTTCGCCATGTTCGCCGGCACGAACCCCGAGCTGCTGTTGCGCGCGACTATGGGGGTCTTCCGCTATCCGCAGAAGGCCGCCGTGCTGTTCACCTTCGCCGCGGCGCTGCTCGCCGGCTGGGGGCTCGAGGCGGCGCTGGGCAACCGCCGCGTGGCGCGCGTTTTCACCGTGGCCGGGGCGCTGCTGCTGGCGATCGCCGGCGGAGCCTGGCTGATGCGCGGGGCGCTGGCCGAGGCGATGCGGGTCCATCTCGCCGACGGCGGGAAGGCGCCGCTGGCCTACACGCAGGCCATCCTCTGGACGATCGGCCTGGCGGTCGCCGGCGTGCTCATCGCGGCGACGGGCTGGGCGATCGGCAGGCGCCGGCCGGTCCTGATCGTGGCACTGCAGCTGCTCGGCCTGCTTCAGCTGCGGCCGATCCTGGTCACCGACAGCGCGGCGGCGTATCGCCAGCCGCCGCCCGTCTTTGCTCACCTGAGCGAGCCGCTCACCCTGCTGCCGGTACCGCACAACGAGCCCTCGTGGGAGCGCCGGCTTGTCTACCCGCTGGACGCGCTCAATCCCGCCAGCCAGG
This sequence comes from Thermoanaerobaculia bacterium, assembly GCA_019911865.1. GTDB lineage: Bacteria > Acidobacteriota > Thermoanaerobaculia > Multivoradales > JAGPDF01 > JACTMI01. Next base: position 3,113 of record JAIOJQ010000443.1, on the reverse strand, counting down.
CGCGCGTCTCCTGGTTCCAGCTCGAGCCGGCCTTCGGCCTGCCGCTCGGCGTCTCCTATCCGCTGGCGCCGGACGTCGAAGGCCTCACCTCGCCGCTGCATGTCTTCCTGATGCGCAATCTGCAGCTCGGAACCTGGGCCGGACGGGTCCGCTGGCTCGCCCGCCTCGGTGTCCACTGGGTGATCCGCTTCGACTTCGACGAGGTGGAGGGGCTCGAGCGGGTGGCGCGTTTCGAGCAGTTCGGCGTGCCGGTCGTGTTGATGCGGGTTCCCGATCCGGCGCCTCCGCTGCGCTGGCCCGACAAGCTGCTGTGGACGGGAAGCCCGATCTGGGCGTTCGTCGTCGCGGCCAACGGCGACATCCCGCCGCAGGACGCGCTGGTCAGCCGCGTCGTGGCGCACCACCCGGGAGGCCGCGTCACTCTGGTCGAGCGCAGCCCCGACCGCTGGATCTTCGACGTCGACTCCGAGGGCGGGCTGGCGGTGGTGCAGACCACCTGGCATCCGATCTGGAAGGCGCGCCTCGCGGACGGCACGGAGATTCCCACCCAGGCGGCCGAGCTCGCACTCACCGGTGTGGAGGTACCGGCCGGCCGCCACCGCGTGACGCTCGAGGTCTCCTCTCGGCCGGAGAAACTCGCCGGTGCGTTCGCACTGCTGTCTCTGGCCGCCGCGATCAGCCTGGTGGTCCGCCGACCGCGGGGAAAAGGCGCGGCGTGACCGATCCCGCGAACCGCTGGCGGACTTTCGCCCTGGCAGCCCCGGTTTCACTCCTCGTCCTGCTCCAGGTCCTGCCGCTGGTGACCGGTGCCCGCACCCTGATCCTGCGCGACGTGCTCAACACCCACGCCGCGCTGCGGGTGAGCCTCGCCGACGGCCTGCGCGGCGGAGAGTTGCCACTGGTCGACCCACTGCGTAGCGGCGGCCAGGCGCTCGCCGGCAACGCCAACGTTCTCGCTTTCTATCCCGACAACCTGCTGCTCCTGTTCGGATCGCACCTCTGGCAGCTCAACCTGCACTTCGTCCTGCACTGGCTGCTCGCCTTCGTTGCGGCGTACTGGCTCGGCCGTGTGTGGGGGCTCGAGCGCGAGGGGAGCGTCGCCGGCGCGGTCGTCTTCGCGCTCTCCGGCTACTGGTTGTCGCAGATGAACTTCTACAACGCCGTGGCGCCGGTCGCCCTGGCGCCCGCCCTCTGGGCGGCCCTGCTGGAGGCGGGGATTCCGGCGCAGCGGCGGCGCGGCCTCCTGGTGGCCGGTCTCGCCTGGGGGCTGATGGTGCTGGGCGGCGACCCGATCGTCGCGCTGATCGCGCTCGCCTCTGGACTCCTCCTCGCTCCGGCTCGGCACGGGCGGGGTCTGCCGTGGGCCCGTCTCGCCCTGGCGCTCGGGCTCGGCACCCTGGTGGCGCTGCCGCAGATCGTCGAGGCGCTGCGCATCCTGCCGATGAGCTTTCGGGCCGTCCAAGGGTACGCCGAGTCGGGGGGGGGTGTGCGCGACCCACGGGCCATCTTCGACCTGCTGATCCCGCTCTTCTTCGGCCGGCCCGACGTCGGCGCCATCTGGGGCAAGGCGCTGTTCGGCGGCCATCCGCCGATCTACTTCACCCTGGCGCCCGGCTGGCTCGCCCTGGCGCTGGCCGCCGTCGCGGGTGCCCCCCGCCGTCGCGAGGGGCGATGGCTGGCTCTGCTTGCCGGCCTGGCCACCCTGGCGACCTTCTCGGGCGGCAGTCCGATTCCGGGCTGGCTCACCACGCTGCCGGGTGGGCAGCTGCTGCGCTTCCCAGAAAAGGCGTTCCTGGTGGCGGCCCTGGCGCTCGCCCTGGCGGCAGGTTTCGGGTTCGACCGTCTGGTCCGCGGCGAAGCGGGGCGCCGGGTCGCCCTCGCGCTCGTCGCCGCCCTGGTGCTCGCCGGCTCACTCTGGTTGCTGTTCGGCGTTGCGGCGCTCGGGGGTGAGCCGCACTTCGCGCGGCTCTTCGGCGAGCTCGACGCGGAAAGAGCATGGGCCGAGGGGCACATGCGCTGGGCGGGACTGTCGATGTTCGGCACCGCCCTCGCGGTGCTCCTGCTGACGACGCTGCTCGCCTTGCGCCGGCATCCCTGGCTGGGCGGTGCTCTCCTGCTGGCGCTGCATGCCGCTGCGCAGCTCGCTTTCCTGCGTCCCCTGCTCGCCGACGACGAGGCGGAGCGATACGCGACTCCGCCTCCGATCGCTGCCGAGGTTCCGCGTTCGCTCGTCCTCGCCCAGGGGGGAGTGACGGACATCTTCGGCATCGACGACATGTCCGAGCTGGCCGGACACTTTACCGATCGGAGTCTGCATTGGCTGCAGCGTAACGCGTGGAGCGAGTTTCACGTTTTTGCCGCCCTCTCGGATGGGCGCCGGCTGGAGTTCGCTGTCTCCCCGGAGGGCCTCGACGCCTACGTCACAGCGGTGGTCACATCGGGTATGAAGCATCTCGACGACCCGCGCCGGGTCGCCATTCTGCGGGCTACTGGCGTCGATCTGCTGTTGCTGGCTCGCGACCTCGTGCCCGCGGACGCCGGCGGAGCCCGTCTCAGTCGGACCTTTCCCGGACTGGCGCGTACCATGCGTTTCTACGACATCCCGTCTCCGCTACCCGAGGTCACCCTCGCCGGTTCGATCGTCCGCGCGGCGCACGTCAACGCCGCCCTCGAGGCGATCTGGAGCTCCGGCTTCGACCCCGCCACCACGGCGGTCATCCCCGGCTCGGGTCCGCCGGTGGTGGCGCCGCCCGGCACCGCGCGCCTGGCGGTCTCCGAGCGCGAGCACGTCGAAGTCGAAATCGACTCTCCCTCCGGTGGCGCGCTGATTCTGCGGCGCGCCCATCTGCCGATCTGGCGGGCGACGATCGACGGCGCCCCGGCGCCGACCGTGATCGCCCAGCTCACCCGCCTCGCCGTCGAGGTGCCGCCGGGGCCGCACCGGGTAGTCTTTTCGATCTCGCGCTGGCCGCTGCGCATCGCGAGCACGCTGGCGCTGCTGGCGCTCGCGGCTCTGGTCGTTCTCTGGCGGCGCGACGGGCGGCGGGCGACGGCCGGCTGATGCTGCGCCGCGTGCTGCCCGCCGCGACGCTCCTGGTGGCGCTCGCGACGGC
>JAIOJQ010000051.1 GCA_019911865.1 Thermoanaerobaculia bacterium | reverse complement strand
AGGCAGGGCACCGGCTCGCCCGCCTGACCGATCTCGTGCGGCCGGGCGGCGTGGCGCAGGAGCGCCGCCTCGCTACCGGCTGGTTCGCGGCGCGCTGGGGCGACGGGTTCGGCCCCCGCCTCGCCGCCGGGCTCGAGCTCGACCCGACCCGCCTGTCGGTCATCGACCCGGCGACCGAGGTCCCCGCCGGAGTCGTCGCCGCCAGCGGGCCCGCAGTTGCCGACAAGGGGAGACCATGAACGTCGACGTGCTCGCCATCGGGGCTCACCCCGACGACGTCGAGATCTGCTGCGGCGGGGCGCTGGCGCGCCTCGTCGCGGCGGGCCGGCGGGTCGGCATCCTCCACCTGACCTGCGGCGAGGCCGGCACCCGCGGCACCGCCGAGCGTCGGCGCGGCGAGGCCGAGCGGGCGGCGCAGATCCTCGGCGCCGCGACCCTCGACATCCTCGACCTCGGCGACGGCGCCCTGCGCACCGGGCCGGCCGAGGAGGAAGCGGTGATCGAAGTGCTGCGCCGCCGCCGGCCCGAGCTGGTCTTCGCTCCCACGCCGACCGACCGCCACCCCGACCACGGCCGCGCCCACCGCCTGGTGGTCGATGCCTGCTTCTACGCCGGCCTGGCGCGCCGCGGCGCCGGCGCGCCCCATCGTCCGGCGGCGGTCTTCGCTTACATGCAGCACGACCTGTTCGAGCCGTCGTTCGTGGTCGACGTGACGGCGGTCTGGGAGATCAAGATGCGTGCCCTCGATGCGTACGAGTCGCAGATCCATCCGGCGGGCGGCGGCGCGGACGCCGAGCCGGCCGCCGGCCCGCCGACCAAGATCTCCTCGCCGCAGACGCGGCGGATGATCGAGGGGCGGGCGCGCCACTACGGCAACATCGCGGGGGTCGAGTTCGCCGAGCCGTTCTGGAGTCGCACTCCGCTAGCCGTCGACGACCCGTGGGAACTTCTCCCCCGCGGTCTGCGTTAATCGTTCCATGCGCATCGGCATCAGCTGTTATCCGACCTGGGGCGGCTCGGGCGTCGTGGCGACCGAGCTGGCTATGGCCCTCGCCTCGGGAGGGGACGAGGTCCACGTCATCAGCTATGCGCTGCCGACCCGGCTGCAGCTGGCCGACCCGCGGCTCTTCTTCCACGAGGTCGTGGTGCCGCACTATCCACTCTTCGAGTACCCGCCCTACTCGCTGGCGCTCGCCTCGAAGATGGCCGAGATCGCGCGCCACCAGCATCTCGACCTGCTGCACGTCCACTATGCGGTGCCCAACGCCGTGTCGGCGATCCTGGCGCGCCAGATCGTCGCGCCGCTGCGCCTGCCGGTGATCACGACGCTGCACGGCACCGACGTCACCCTGGTCGGCAACGACCCCTCCTACCTCGAGACGACGCGCTGGGCGGTGGTCGCCTCCGACGCCGTCACCGCGGTGTCCGAGTGGCTGCGCCGGTCGACCTGCGAGCAGCTCGGCGTCTCCGAGCGGCCGATCGAGGTGATCCCCAACTTCATCGAACCCGAGCGCTTCGAGCGCGTGCGATCCGGCGCCGGTGCCCGGCGCTGGGCGCAGCCGGGCGAGAAGGTGCTGGTCCACATCTCGAACTTCCGTCCGGTCAAGCGGGTGATGGACGTGGTGGAGATCTTCCTGCGCCTGCGCCACGAGCATCCGGTGCGCCTGCTGCTGGTCGGTGACGGTCCCGACCGCGCGCATGCCGAACAGCGCTGCCGCGCCGAGGGCTGCTGCGACCGGGTCACCTTCCTCGGCAACCTGCAGCCGGTCGAAGAGGTCCTCGCCGGCGCCGACCTCTTCCTGCTCCCCTCGGAGAACGAGTCGTTCGGTCTGGCGGCGCTCGAAGCGCTCGCCTGCGAGGTGCCGGTCATCGCCTCGCGGGCCGGCGGCCTGCCGGAGGTCATCGAGGACGGCGCCACCGGGCTGCTCTACGACGTCGGCGACGTCGTGGGCATGGCACGCGGCGCCGCCGGCCTGCTCGCCGACCCGGTGCGCCACCGCGCCTTCGCCCTGCGGGCGCGCCGCAGCGCGGTGGAGAACTTCTCCGAGCACCGCATCGTGGCGCGCTACCGCGAGCTCTACGAACGGGTGCTGGCCGGCGCCTCGCCAGCGCCGCCGCGCGGGTGACCTGGCGGGTCGCCGACGGGGTGGCCGCCGCCGAGCTGCGGCAGCTCGGCTCGCGCTTCTTCGCCCGCCTGGCG
>JAIOJQ010000442.1 GCA_019911865.1 Thermoanaerobaculia bacterium | reverse complement strand
ACGTAGCAGGGGTCGGCGCGGTCGGCGGAGGGCGCCGGCGGCAGTTCCGCCGGCCCGGGCTCGTCGGCCGGCCAGAGGATCCGCCGCTCGGCCAGGTCGAGCGCCGGCGATTCCGGCGCCGGCCAGCGCTTCGGCACGGCGCGGATCCAGAGTCCGAGCGGCTCGGGAACCAGCTCGCGCCAGCTCACCGGAAGGCCCCGCCCGCCGGACCGCGCGTGGCGAGGATCCGGTCGACGTACTTGGCGAGGATATCCGCCTCGAAATGGCAGCGTTCGCCCGGCCGCAGGGACCCCAGGGTGGTCACCTCCAGCGTGTGCGGGATGAGGGCGACGTCGAAGCTCCGCTCGTCGCGCGAGGCGACGGTCAGCGAGACGCCGTCGATCGTCACCGATCCCTTCTCGGCGATCCAGGGGGCGAAGGCGGGGGGAAACTCGAAGCTGAAGCGGGCGTGATCGCCGATGTCGCGGCGCGCCGCCAGCTCGACGAGACCATCGACGTGCCCCTGCACCCAGTGGCCGCCCAGCGGGTCGCCGGCGCGCAAGGCCGGCTCGAGGTTGAGCGCGTCCCCCTCGTGCAATCGCCCGAGGCGGGTGCGCGCCAGCGTCTCGGCCGAAAGCTCGACGGCCGAGCTCTCCGGCGCCGACTCGACGAGGGTGAGGCAGACGCCTGCTACGGCCAGGCTCGCGCCGACGCCGAGCAGCCGGCCGAGCTCCTCGCCGTGGGTGATCTCGAGCCGCACTCCGCCGCCGGCCGAAGGCCGGGGGTCGCGACTCAGTCTTCCGATTTCCCGGACAAGTCCCGTGAACATCCGCTGCGCATCCCCGTGATTCGCAAGTCTTCGCCGACGCGCCGCACCGCCAGCCGCTCGAGCGCCACGGCCTGTGCCAGTTCCCGCACTCCGTGGCCGCCGAGGGCCGCCGGCGCACCGGCGCCTCCCAGCAGGCGCGGCGCCAGGAAGACCGTCGCCCGGTCCCACAGTCCGGCGTCGTGGAAGGCGCCGGCCAGCGTGGCGCCCCCCTCGACCAGCAGGCTCTGGATCCCCCGCCCGTGCAGGTCGGCGAGTATCGCCGCCGGCGTCACCGCCGGCAGCACGACCACCTCCGCGCCGGCGCGCGCCAGCGCCGCGCGGCGCGTCGCGTCATCGTTCTCAGTGTACACAACGATCGCGCCGGCTGCCGAGAAGAGGCGCGCCGTGGCGGGCGCGCGCAGGCGCCGATCGGCGACGACGCGCAGATTCGGGCCGCCGGCCAGTCCCAGCCGGCGGTCGAGGCGCGGATCGTCGGCGAGCAGCGTCCCCGAGCCGACGGCGATCGCGTCGTGCTCCTCGCGCAGCTCGAGCGCGCCGCGCCGCGCCGCCGCGCCGGTGATCCACTGGCTCTCGCCCACCGCGGTGGCGATCCGGCCGTCGAGCGAGGCCGCCCACTTGAGGGTCACCGCCGGACGTCCCCACACCCGGTCGACGAGGAACGCCAGGTTGAGCTCGACCGCCTCCTCCCGCCGCTCGCCCACCTCGACCGCGATCCCGGCCGCGGCCAGGCGCGCGAACCCCTTGCCCGCCGTGCGCGGGTCGGGGTCCCCCTGGCAGGCGACGACGCGCGCCACGCCGGCGGCGATCACCGCGTCGGCGCACGGCGGCGTGCGGCCGAAGTGGGCGCAGGGCTCGAGGTTGAGGTAGAGGGTGGCGCCGCGCGCCCGCTCTCCGGCGGCGGCGAGGGCGAGCACCTCGGCGTGCGGCTCGCCTGGCCGCCGATGCCACCCCTCGCCGACGATCTCGCCGTCGGCCACGACGACCGCGCCGACCCGCGGATTGGGAGCCGCGGTGAAGCGGCCGCGCCGCGCCAGGGCGAGGGCGCGCGCCAGCGGGTCAGCGGACGAGGGCAGCGGCGAACTCCCGTGGGTCGAAATCGACGAGGTCTTCGGCCTTCTCGCCGACGCCGAGGTGGAGCACCGGCAGGCCGAGTTCACGCGCTACCGCCACCACCATCCCCCCCTTGGCCGTGCCGTCGAGCTTGCTGAGCAGGACGCCGTCGACCGCCGCCACGGTGAGAAAGGCACGAGCCTGGGCGAGGGCGTTCTGGCCGGTGGTGGCGTCGAGAACCAGCAGCGTGCGCACCGTCCAGCCGGCCGCCTCGCGGTCGATGACGCGGCGGATCTTGGCCAGCTCCGCCATCAGGTGCTCCTTGTTGTGCAGCCGGCCCGCCGTATCGACGATCAGGTGATCGACCCGCCGGGCGCGCGCCGCGTGCACCGCGTCGTGCACCACCGCCGCCGGGTCGGAGCCGGCGGCCTGACGGATCACCTCGACGCCGAGCCGCTCCCCCCAGAGCACCAGCTGCTCGATCGCCGCGGCGCGGAACGTGTCGGCCGCGGCGAGCACCACCCGGCGCCCGGCCAGCTGCTCGCGCCGCGCCAGCTTGGCGATCGAAGTCGTCTTGCCGGCGCCGTTGACGCCCACCACCAGGGTGACGCGCGGCCAGCCACCGGCGTCGGGCGTCGGCGCGGCCGGCCCCTCGGTGAGCAGCCGTTCGATTTCGTCGGCCAGTATCTCGCGCAGCCGCTCCGGACGCCCGACGTCGGAGCGGCGCAGCCGCTCGCGCAGCCGCTCGATCAGCAGGCCGGTCGTCGCCACGCCCAGGTCGGCGGCGATCAGCGCCTCCTCGAGCTCTTCGGCGGTCTCCGCCTCGAGCGACGCCGGCAGGTCGAGCGCCGCGCCGAGCCGCTCGGTGATCCGCTCCTGGGTGCGCGCCAGGCCGGCGCGCAGCTTTCGCCAGAGCCCTTCGTCGTTGCCCATCAGGCGGCGCCGAACAGCTCCCGCGACAGCTGGGAGCACGCCGCGTCGAGCGTCCGGCGGGCGCGCCCGGACAATCCGGGGCAGCGCTGCACGAGGACGACGTAGTAGCCGTCGGGCAGCGGCCGGGCGTAGAGATGCAGGGTTTCCTTCTCGATGTGCAGCCAGCGCACTTCGCCGCGCCCGCTGTCGGCCAGGAAGTGCTGCGCCTGGCGCAGGTAGATGCCGACGTAGGCGCCGACCACCTTCATCTGGTAGGGGCTGAAATCGGAGTTCGCGACGTCGATCGTCTCGCCCGAGTCGTCGAGGAAGAGCACACCGACCGCACCTTCGTTGCGCGCCAGCAGGTCGGCGAGAATGTACTGATAGGGCATCGGCGATCCTCAGATGTTGGCGGCGACCGGCAGCTCGACTTCGATCGCGGCGGCGGCCGGGGATTCGCCGACCAGCTTCTCGAGGTCTCCCATCTCGTGGGCGCGCAGGAACGCGGTGACGATCTTGGCGTCGAAGCGCGACCCCGCCAGCTTGGTGATGATCTCGGCGGCGTGCCGCTTGTCGTAGGCCTTCTGGTACGGGCGGTTGGTGGTCACCGCGTCGAAGCAGTCGGCCACCGCCACGATGCGCGCCATCAGCGGGATCGCCTCGCCGCGCAGGCCGTCGGGATAGCCCCGGCCGTTCCAGTTCTCGTGATGCCAGCGCACGATCGGGATCATCTCGCGCAGCTGCTCGATCGGCCCGAGGATCTCCGCCCCCACCGTCGGGTGGGTCTTCATCATCTCGAACTCCTCCGCCGTCAGCACGCCACCCTTGCGCAGGATGCGATCCTCGATGCCGATCTTGCCGATGTCGTGCAGCAGCGCGCCGATCCACAGCTTCTGCTGCAGCTCCTCGCTCTGCCCGAGGTGGCGGGCGATGGTGCGCGAGATCTCGGCCACCCGCTCGGAGTGGCCGCGCGTGTAGGGATCCTTGGCGTCGATGGCGGCGGCGAAGGCGCGGATCGAGCTGATGAACAGCTCGCGATTCTGGCGCGCCGCGTGCTGCAGCTTGCCGACGTAGTCCTCGACGTAGCCGCTCATGCGGTTGAAGTCGGCGGCCAGCTCGGCGATCTCGGCCACCCGCCGGTTCTCCGGCAGGCGCTTGCCGAAGTTGCCGGTGGCGATCTCGTGGGTGGTGGCGATCAGGCGGTGGATCGGCTCGCCGATCCACCGCGAGGCGACCAGGGCGAGCACCAGGGCGAGCGCCAGCAGCAGCACCGTCGCGATGACGGCGCTCCACACCATCCGTCGCGCCGCTTCGAAGGCCGCGGCGACCGGCTTGTGCACCACCACCCCCCAGCCGCTCTCCTCGACCGGGCTGACCTGGCCGAGCATCGCCACCGGCCCGGTTTCGGTCGGCACGGTGTACTCCGCCGTCAGGTGGAGCGGCTTGCGCACGAAGTCGCGCACCAGGTTCGAGCCGGCGATCGCCGCCTCGGTGCGCTCGTCGGCGCCTTCGCTCCAGATCAGCCGCCCCTCGCGATCGATCAGGAAGACGCCGACGCTCCCCTGCGCCTCGCGCTCGAAGACCGCCTCGATCAGGCGCAGGCGGACCAGCGCATGGACGTAGAGCCGCGCCGGACCCTCGGCCTCGGCGATCGGCAGCGCGATCGCCGCCACCGGCTCGTTGGTCGACTCGAGGAAGGCGAAGCGCCAGTCGCGCCCGCCCGCACCGACCGCGCCAGCGAAGGCGGCGTCGAGCGCCTCGGTGAGCGCCGGAGGCAGGTCGGTCGGCGCCATGCGCGGCCCCTCGCCCGAGGCATCGAGCAGGCCGAGCGCCAGCAGGTTCGGGTTGGCGGGGACGAAACGGCCGAGCAGGTCGCCGATCCACGGCTCGCGCAGGCGCTGATCGATCGCCTCCGGCCCCGGAAAGGCGAGGATCGAGGCGCCGAGCTGCTCGAGCCGCCCGCGCGTGCCGGCGAGGTAGTCGTGCAGCTCGCGCGACAGCGACTGCGCCGACTCGGTGAGGTAGCGCTTCTCCTCGGTCTCGAGCAGCTCGCGGTTCTGGTGGATCAGCAGGCCGGTGGCGATGGCCAGCGGCACCGCGCCGGCGCCGAGCAGCAGGAGAAAGACCAGGGGTCGCAGCCGCAGCCGCCGGACGATGGACTTCACGGTGGCCGGATTATAGAGATTCGCCGGCCGGTTCGTTGAGGAAGGCCGCCAGCTCGCCGGCGACCCGCTCCGGCGCCAGGCCGCAGGCCAGCCTCCCCTCCCCTGCCGAAGCCGCGAGGACCCAGGTCAGGCCCCCCTCGCGCGCCTTCTTGTCGCGCTCCAGCCGCGCCAACAGCGGCGCCGCGGCGAGCCGCGGCAGCGGCGGCACCCCGAGCCCGTCGAGCAGCGCCGCCAGCCGCCGGGCGAAGGCCGGGTCGCCCCCCTCGAGGACCGACAGACGCAGGGCGAAGCGGATGCCGTGCGCCACCGCGTCGCCGTGCAGCAGGCGGCCGTAGCCGACCTCCGCCTCGAGGGCGTGGCCGAGGGTATGGCCGAAGTTGAGCAGGCCGCGCTCGCCGCGCTCGTCGGGATCGCGCTCGACCAGCCCCGCCTTGAGCCGCGCCGCCGTCGCGACGACCGGCGCCAGCGCCGCCGCGTCCCCGGCGAGCAGCGCCGCCCGGTCGCGCTCGATGCGCGCCAGCAGCTCCGGGTCGAGCAGCGCCGCCACCTTCACCGCCTCGACCAGCCCCGAGCGGACCTGCTCCGGCGGCAGGGTGGCCAGCACGCCCGTGTCGGCGACCACCAGCCGGGGGTGGTGAAAGAGCCCGACGGCGTTCTTGGCCTCCGGCAGGTCGACCGCGGTCTTGCCGCCGATCGACGCGTCGACCTGTGCCAGCAGCGTGGTCGGCAGCAGGAGCCAGTCGACGCCGCGCAGGAACGTCCCGGCGACGAAGCCGGCGAGGTCGCCGACGCTGCCGCCGCCGAAGGCGATCACCCGCGAGTCGCGCTTGCCGCCGGCGGCCGACATCGCCCGCCAGAGCGAGTCGGCGACCTCGACCTGTTTGGCCGCCTCTCCCGCCGGCACGACGAGCCGGTGCAGCCTGCTGCAGGCCGCCGGAAGCGCCGCCAGGCGTTCGCCGTGCAGCCCCCAGACGGTCGCTTCGGTGACCAGGAAGACCGTCCGCCCGGCCACCTCGGTGGCCAGCTCGGCCGCCGCCGCCGCGAGGGCGTCGCCGCCGATCCGATGGCGGGTCGCGCCGCCGCCGGCGCGCAGCTCGAAGGCCGCGGCGAAGCTCAACGCCGCTGGATCGCCAGCGACAGCTCGGCGAGCTGGCGCGCGTCGACCGTCGACGGCGCCTCGGTCATCAGGCAGGTCGCCGAAGCGGTCTTGGGGAAGGCGATGACGTCGCGCAGCGAGGTGGCCCCGGCCATCATCATCACCGTGCGGTCGAGGCCGAGCGCCAGGCCGCCGTGCGGCGGCGCGCCGAAGCGCAGCGCGTCGAGCAGGAATCCGAATCGGGCGCGCGCCTCCTCCTCCTCGATGCCGAGCAGCCGGAAGACCCGCGACTGCAAGCGCGGATCGTGGATACGGATCGAACCGCCGCCGAGCTCGACGCCGTTGAGCACCACGTCGTAAGCGCGCGCGCGCACCGCGCCGGGGTCGCTCTCGAGCTTGTCGAGGTCGCGCGGGTCGGGGCTGGTGAACGGGTGGTGCATGGCGTACCAGCGGGCGTCGCCGGCGTTCCACTCGAGCAGCGGGAAATCGGTGACCCAGAGGAACTCCCAGCGGTTCTCAGGAATCCACCCGAGCTGGCGCGCCAGCTCGAGGCGCAGCACGCCGAGCGCCGGCGCGACCACCTCCGCCGCTCCCGCCGCGAGCAGCGCCAGATCCCCCTCCGCCAGCGCCAGCGCGTCCGCCAGGCCCTCGCGCTCGGAAGGAGAAAGTCCTTCCTTGACGGAAAAAACCACCTCCCCGTTGGCGCGCTTCAAGGTCAGCAGCCCGGGCAGACCACTCTTCTTCGCCAGCTCCCCCCAGGAATCCACCTTCGATCGGGATACCGAGGCGCCGCCCGGAACCACCAGCGCCCGAACCACACCCCCTTCCATGGACGTCTTTGAGAAAACTCTGAAGGACGTCTTCCCCGCAACGCCGCTCACGTCGCGGATCTCGGCGTCGAAGCGCAGGTCGGGGCGGTCGACGCCGTAGCGCGCCATGGCGTCGGCCCAGGTGATGCGGCGGAACGGCGTCGCCGGCTCGACGCCGACCAGCGGGAAGATGCGGGCGAACAGCCCCTCGATCAGCTCGTAGACGATCTCCTCGGTCGGGAAGGAGAGTTCGAGGTCGATCTGGGTGAACTCCGGCTGGCGGTCGGCGCGCAAGTCCTCGTCGCGGAAACAGCGGGCGATCTGCAGGTAGCGCTCGAAACCGGCCATCATCAGCAGCTGCTTGAACAGCTGCGGCGACTGCGGCAGGGCGTAGAACTCCCCCGCATGGACGCGCGAGGGGACGAGGTAGTCGCGCGCCCCTTCCGGCGTCGACCGGGTGAGGATCGGCGTCTCGATCTCGAGGAACCCCTGCTCGTCGAAGTAGCGCCGCGTCTCCTGCACGATGCGGTGGCGCAGGATCAGGTTCTGCTGCAGCTCGGGCCGGCGCAGGTCGAGGTAGCGGTACTTGAGGCGCAGGTCCTCGAACACCTCGGCCTCGGGGTCGAGCGAGAACGGCAGCGTCTCACTCTCGGCCAGGACCTCGGCACGCCGCGCCACCACCTCGATCTCGCCGGTCGGCATCTTCGGGTTGACCGACTCGCGGGCCACCACCTCGCCCTCGATCTCGAGCACCCACTCCGAACGCACCGCGGCGAGCGCCGCGGCGAGCTCGGGAGTTTCGTCCGGTCGCACCACCACCTGCGCCACGCCGCTGCGGTCGCGGATGTCGAGGAAGACCAGCCCGCCCAGGTCGCGGCGGCGCTGCACCCAGCCCTGCAGCAGGACCGCCTCGCCGATCCGCTCCCG
>JAIOJQ010000441.1 GCA_019911865.1 Thermoanaerobaculia bacterium | reverse complement strand
TTCCGGCGGCTTGCACGGCGTGGGTCGTCGCCCCCGCGCGGAAGGTGATCGCCGGAACGAACGGATCGAAAGAGACCTCGTCGTTCATTTTGAGCAGGCTCACCAGGAGCTCATCCTGACCGGCGGTGGCGCCGCGGTGGCGGTCGCTCTCGCCGCCGTCGGCGGGTCGCTGTGGCGCGACGCCCGTCTCTGCCGCGGCGCCGAACGACGCTTCACCGGCGTCTGGGATGCCACGGTGCGGCAGGAGATCGAGCGGGCGTTTCTCGCCAGCGGGTTTCCTTTCGCCGAGTCCTCGTGGAAGGCGACCGAGCGCGCACTCGACGGCTGGCGGAGCGCCTGGACGAGCGGCTGGTCCGAGGCCTGCGAAGCGACCCACGGCCGCGGGGAACAGTCGGCGGCGCTGCTCGACCTGCGGATGGGATGCCTCGACGCCCGCCTGGAGAACTTCGAGGCCTTCGCCGCGCTGCTCCCGGCGGCCGACGCGGCGCTCGTCGAGCGGGCGCCGCAGGCGGTGGCAGCGCTGCCCGGGGTGGCTGCCTGCGCCGACCGCGAGGCGCTGCTCTCTCGCGTGCCGCCGCCGGAAGGCGAGGCGGCGATGCGGCGCGTCGAAGCGACGCGGCGTGCGGTCGCGGGGGTTCGTGCTCTGCGCCTGGCCGGAAAGTTCGCGGCGGGCGAGGAGGCGGCCGCGAGATTGGCGCCCGCCGTCGACTTCGAGTCCTATCGACCGCTGCGCGCCGAGTTCCTGCTCGAGCGTGCGGACCTCGCAACCCGTCTCGGCGACCTCGCGGCCGCCGAGGCTCATGTCGAACGCTCCGTGCGCGAGGCTCTCGCGGGGCGGGATCCGGTGCTCGCGGCCGAGGCGGCGGGAGCCGCGACGCATATCGTCGGCGTGCGCGGTGCCCGTCACGCGGAGGGGCGGCGCTGGGCGGACCTCGGCTTCGCGCTGCTCGAAGGCGCGGGCGGCGACGAACGGGTCGAGGCGATCGTGCGCGGCCACCTGGGAAACCTGCTCAACGCGACCGGCGACCGGCGGGGCGCCGCCGCCGAGCTCGAGAAAGCGCTCGCCCTGCAGGAGCGCGCGCTCGGGGCGGAAGCGCCGGAGGTCGGCCGGACCCTCAACAACCTCGGCAACGCCTACTACCTGAGTGGCGATCTGACACGCGCCCTGCCGACCTACCAGCGCTCACTGGCGGTCAAGGAGGCGACGGTCGGCCGCGAACACCCGGACCTGACCTCGTCGCTGAACAATCTGGCCCTCGTCCTGTCCGACCTCGAGCGCTTCGACGAAGCGCTGGCGCACCTCGAGCGCGCGCTCGGCCTGCTCGAGCGGGTGTTCGGACCGGACCACCCGTCCGTGGCGCTGGAGCTCGGCAACCTGGCGGCGATCCACATCGATCTCGGCCGTCACGCCGAAGCCCTGTTGGAGGCGCGGCGGGCGCTGGAGATCAGCCGCCGCGGCCTCGGCGAGCAACACCCCGACCTCGCCTATCCGATCAACAACATCGGCAACGCGCTGCTCGGACTCGGGCGACTGGAGGAGGCGCAGGCCGCGTTCCGGCAGGCCATCGCGCTGCGCGAGGCTGCCTTCGGTCGCGGCCACCCGGAGCTCGCCTTCCCGCTCGTCGGGCTGGGTCGCGCGATGCTGGAGGCCGGGCGGCCCGAGGCGGCGCTCGCCCCGCTGCGCCGCGCCCTCGAGATCCGCGAGCGCGAGCAGGTCGATGCCCCGCAGCTGGCCGAGGCGCGCTTTCACCTCGGCCGCGCCCTGGGTGCCAGCGGCGGCTCGCGAGGCGAGGCGGAGCGCCTCGTGCGTACGGCGCGGGAGGGACTGATCGCGGCCGGCGGCCGCCCCGCCCGGCTGCTCGCCGAGGTGGAAGCCTGGTTGAACGCCTCGAGGTGATCCCGCGGCCGATCGCCGCCGCGTCCCTCCCGCCACCCGGCGCGGCGAGCCGCGATGCGCCGTACCGGCGCAGGGGGGAGTGCGGTCAGCCGGAGTCGCGCCCGAGCAGCTCGGCGGCGAGGGCGACCCGGGCCGGGTCGGCGGCCGAGAAGACCGGCAGGCGCGGCGAGGAGGCCGACTCGCCGGCGCGGTAGAGCAGGTCGCCGGCCAGATGGCCGATGCCCGCCAGGCGCGCCCCCTTCTCGAGGGCGGCCACCGCCGCCGGCCGGTCGGCGTGGATCGGAAAGAGGCGCGAAAAGCCGGCCACGTCGAAGACCTGTCGCACGCCTTCGTTGAGGCCGCACAGGGCGAAAGCGCCACCGTCGGCCTGCAGCCGCTTGCCGACCATGATGATCACCCGCAGGCCGGCGCTGGCGACGTACTCGAGCGCCGCGAAATCGAACAGCAGCGCGCGCTTCTCCCTGCCGACCGCCTTGAGCACTTCGCGCTCGAACTCGGGCGCGACGCGCGAGTCGAGCTGCCCGGCCGGGGCGACGATCACCACCCCTCGTTCGTCGGCGACGCGAACCTCGAAGGCCACCGCTCAGCCCTCGGCGCCGCGCCGGAAGACGAGGTCGACGCGCCCGAAGCGCAGCGTGTCGCCATCGGCAAGCTCGCGTTCGACGCCGGTGGCGAGCCGCTCGGCCCCGATCCAGGTGCCGTTGGCGGTGCCGACCTCCTCGCTGAGGTAGAAGCGCCCGGCCCGCTCGCTCACGCGGGCGTGGCGGCGTGAAGTGGAGCGCTGATCGTCGAGCGGGCCGAGATCGATCTCGGGCGAGGTTTCGGTGACCGGATCGAAGCGACCGACCACGTGGGCGGCACCGGCGCGCAGCGGGTAGACGTGTCCGGAGGCATGCACCAGTCGGGCCGCCGGAGCCTCGCCGGCGAGCTCGTCGGCCTCGACCGCCACCGGCTCGCGCGGCAGGTCGAGGCGGGAGTCCTGGCCGAGCGCCGCGCTGGCCGCGCGGGCGGCGTGCTCCTCCTCCTCTTCGTACCGGCGCACCCGGCCGGCGAGCTTGCGCAGCATGCGGACGGCGATCTCCGGGTGCTGGCGCAACAGAGCGTCGAGGGTCGAGGCGTCGATGGGCAGCAGCCGGCAGGCGCTGCGGGCGCGCGCGCCGGCGCTGCGGGGCCGCCCTTCGAGCACCGACATCTCGCCGAAGAAGTCGCCGGGACCGAGGGTGGAGAGCACCTTCTCCCGGCCGGCGAAGCGGCGGAAGATCTCCACGTCTCCTTCCTCGATGATGAACATCTCGGCGCCGGCTGCACCCTGTTCGAAGATCGTCACGCCGGCGGCGTGCTCGGTGAGGTACTTTCCGCGCGAGGCGTCGTCGGGAGCGGCAGGTTTGACCATCGTGGGTTCGGATTGTAGATTCGCCGGAGCCCGTCGCCAAGCCGGAGTTTCGTCGCGCCGCCGCTGCCGCGGGGCGGAAGCGGACTCCGATCGACCCGGACGCCCCGATTTCGCAGCTCACTGTCGAGACTCTCCGCCGATGCGTCCTGCCGCCTCCGCCCCCGCCCCCGACGAATCCGACCCCCTGCGCTCGGCCCGCTTCTTCAGTCCGCCGGCGCGCGAGCTGTTCGAGAAGTCGGTCGACGAGCTGGGCTGCGAGCGGGCGATCGAAGTCGTGGGGCACGCGCCGAAGCTGGTCGAGATGCTCGAGAAGCTGCGCAAGGTGGCGCGCTACGACGAACCGGCGCTGCTCTACGGCGAGAGTGGCGTCGGCAAGGAGTCGCTGGCGGCGGCCCTCCACCTGCTCGGCCCCCGCCGCGCCCGCCCCTTCGTCTCGGTCAATTGTCCCCAGTTCCAGGAGGGGAACCTGACCGTTTCGGAGCTGTTCGGCCACCGCCGGGGGAGCTTTACCGGCGCCGTTTCCGACCGCCGGGGCTGCTTCGAGACGGCCGACGGCGGCGTCGTCTTCCTCGACGAGATCGGCGACCTGCCGATGAACGCCCAGGTGATGCTGCTGCGCTCGATCTCCACCGGCGAGTTCCGGCCGCTCGGCTCGGAGGCCATCCGCAAGTCCAACGTGCGCATCGTCTCGGCGACCAACCGCTCGCTCAACGAGATGGTCGGCAGCGGGCAGTTCCGCAACGACCTGCTCTTCCGGCTGCGCTACTTCATGCTCGAGCCGCCGCCGCTGCGCGAGCGCGGCGACGACTGGCGGCTGCTGCTCGAGTGGTGCCTCGAGCGGCTGCACCGGCGCTACGGGGTCGCCAAGCGGTTCTCCGACGGCTCGCTGCGCTTGCTCGCCACCTATCGCTGGCCGGGCAACGTGCGCGAGCTGATCGGCATCGCCACGACCGGCTACGCGCTCGCCGAGGGGGAGCTGATCGAGCCGCGCGACTTCGTCGATCGGATCGAGCAGGAGCAGCGGCCCGGCGAAGACGACCTCGACGCTCTGTATCGCCGGCTGATCCGCACCAGCGGGGACTTCTGGCAACTGGTCCACGAGCCGTTCATCGAGCGCGATCTGTCACGCCGCGACGTGCGCCACCTGATCTCGCGCGGCCTGCGCGAGACGCGCGGCAGCTATCGCCGGCTGCTCGAGCTCTGGCGCCTGCCGGCGGCCGAGTACAAGCGCTTCATGGGATTCCTGCGCAACCACCGGCTGCAGCCCGGCGGCTACGGCGAGGACGAGAGTTGAGCCCCGTCCGGGCGCTGCTCTTCGACCTCTACGGCACCCTCGTCCACCTCGACGACAAGGCGTTCCAGAAGGGGATCACCCGGCTGGTCCGGGCGCCGCGGCGGGAGTGGGTGGAGTTCTTGCGCGACGTCCTGGTGGTGCGGCCGTTCGCCGACCGGGAGGCCTTCGTCGGGGCCGTGATCGACCGCTTCGCGCCGCGCGACGACCTGCCGGCCGCCGAAGCGCTCGCCGCGGCGCTCGGGCTGCTGGCGCGCGAGCTCGCCTCGGCC
>JAIOJQ010000440.1 GCA_019911865.1 Thermoanaerobaculia bacterium | reverse complement strand
GGGCGGGGCTCCAGGATGAGGTAGGCGACGGTGGTCGAGCCGATGTTTTCGACTTCGTGCCAGGCTAGGCCGGGACTGTTGAAGGAGCTGCCGGTCGCCAGTTCCACTTCGCGGCTGCCCCGGGCGTCGGTGATCCGCATCCTGCCTCCCGACAGGGCGTAGCCGAAGTGGGGGGCATGGAAGTGCCGCTCGTGCCCCTGCCCGGGTGCGAAGGTGCAGCGCAGGGCGCGCAGGGTGTCGTCCTCGTGCAGCAGCTCGCAGACCGGGCGGCCCTTCCACCCGGCCGCCAGCGGGTCGGGGAGGGGAGGCCGCGCGGTCGCCGGGCTCTGCGGCGACGGATGCGGCGAGCAGGCCGCCAGGCCGAGGGTGACCATCACCCCCCAGCGGCGGCCGATCCGGCCGCGCTTCACTCTTCCCGGGGCGCCCGGCCCTTCGACAGTTCGAGCCGGAGCAGCTCCTTCTCGAGCGTGGCGAAGAAGGCCTGCGTGCGGGCGGTCCACTGTTCGGGCGTGAAGCTACCCGGCGGAGCGACGAGGGCGACCCGGGTGGCGTCCCCCTGCTCCCGCGACAGCTTGATCCGGAAGTCGGTCCAGAAGAGGACCCAGTCCTCGGTCACCTCGACGCTGCCCAGGAGTGGCAGGTTGCCGAGCTGGACCGCGTTGAGGGTCGCGGTGACGATCGGCGAGTCGGGGCCGGCGAGGCGCGTGCGCAGGGTCTTCTCGGCGAGCAGCGAGCCGGCGGCGGGAGTGAAGTTGTCGGTGGTCAGCAGCTGCTGGAAGGCGCGGTGGCTCGCCAGGTCGGCGAAGTTCGCATCGACGCGGGCCCGCGGACGCTGGCGCTCGTCGAGCGCGATGGCGCGCGCCAGATGCTCGACGGCGAGCGCCGCATAGCCGGAGAAGGCGAAGTTCGTCGCCACCAGGTACCAGGCGTTCGGGTCGCCGGCATTGCGCTCGAGGTAGCGCCCGAACTGGGTGACCGCCGGCTCGAGCTCCCCCTTCATCAGCCGCACGGCGCCCTGGTTGAGCCCATTGTCGTCCGCCGCCGGGTCGAGTTGCTCGGCCGTCGCGAGCGCCGCGAGGGCGTCGTCCCAGCGCTTGTCGGCGATCGCCAGCGCCGAGCGGTTGAGCCACCCCTGGCGCAGCTTCGGGTCGGCGGCGAGAGCGGCGTCGAGATCCTTGCGGCAGGCCTCGAGGTCCCCCTCGAGGCAGCGGGCCGTCGAGCGGATCAGCAGCGCCCGGGCGTTCTTCCTGTCGCGCTTGAGGATCGGCTCGACCAGCTTCAACGCCTCCTCGGAGCGGCCGGCGTCGACCGCCGCCTGGGCGCGGGCGAGCGGGTCGGCCGGCGCGGCCTGCGGCCGCGCGGCGGCGGGGACGAGCAGGGCGAAGGAGGCGGCCGCCGCGGCGGCGCGGAAGAGGCGCGGGTTCATGCACCGAATCTATCGAACCGGGCGCCACGCTGCGATGCACCGTGCATCGCTCGCGGGGTCGTTCGGCCGGGGTGACACGGGCGCCGAGCCTTGCCGGAGAGGGCGGGGAGTCCGGACGGGACTTCCGTAGAATGGAACAACTTTGTGCGTTCAGCGGGGTTTCGGGGTCCTGGCGATGGCGGTCGCCATGGCGGTGGCGACGGCGGTGGGGCTGGCAGCGGCCGCCGCGGCGGCGCCGCCTCGCGCGCCGCTGGCGGCCTCGCGGGTGCCGGTCGAGATCGCCGTCCGGTCGACGGACTCCGGCGCGCCGCTGGCGGCGCAGGTGCGGCTGGTCGCCGTCGGCTCCGGCGGCGTCGAAACGGTCCAGTTTGCGGATGTGCATGGGACGACCCTGCTTCGTCTCCCGGGCGGAGAGTGGGAGGTCGAAGTACGGGCGCCCGGGCGCCGGCCGCTCACCGCGCGGCTGGTCGCCGGTCCGGAGGCGCCGCGGAGCTGGTCGTTCGAACTCGAGTCCCTGGTCGAGGACGGTCGAGACACTCAGCCGGAAGCCTTGCCGGGGGAGGCGCTCCTCGCCGGCATGGTGCGGGCTTCAGAATCCGGCGAGCCGCTCGCCGGGGTGCGCATCGCCGTCGTCGGCGGAGCGTCGACCGAATCCGACGAGGAGGGTCGCTATCAGCTGGCGATTCCGGCGCGGGAGGCGAGCGGCACGGGGCCGGCGGAGCTGCCCACGATCGCCCTCACGGCTTCCCTCGCGGGGCGCACGACCCGCAGCCTGGAGGGGGTCTTGGCGGTCGAAGGGACGCAGTTCCACCGCTGGACTCTGACGCCCGGCTCGGGAGTCGAGAGCGCCATCGATGCCCACCGCCTGCACGCCGAGCGGGGCGGTGTCGGAGAGGGTGCGGATCCGGAAGCCGGCGAGGCGCCCGGGGCGCCCGCCGGGCTCGTCCTGCCACCGCCGCCGAGCGTCCGGGTCGGCTTCGCCGACGCCGCCTGTTCGACCCCCTGCTGTACGGCCTCGTGCACCGCCGTCTGCGTTCTGCCGCTCGAGACTTACGTCGCCCGCGGTCTCAACGACGAGTGGATCTCCTCCTGGGGGTTCGACTCGCTCGCCTCCGGCGCGATCGCCTACCGGAGCTACGCGGCCTACCGCGTCGATCACCCGATCCGGCCGTCCTTCGACCTGTGCAGCAGCGCCTGCTGCCAGGTCAACGACCCGGATACCTCGTCGGCCACCAGCGCTGCGGTCGCGGCCACCTCCGGGCTGCTGCTCGAGCGCAACGGCACCGCCTTCCAGGCGGAGTACTCGGCCGAGAACAACTCCTGGGACGACCCGAACGACGGCCGCACCTGTTCGAACGCCGACCTCTCCTGCGGCGACGGCGCGGTCGGCTCGCCGGCGCTCGCCTGGCCCTGCCTGGCCGACAGCGTGGCGCTCGGCGAGGGGTGCTTCGGCCACGGGCGCGGCCTGTCGCAGTGGGGCTCGCAGCGCTGGAGCCTCGACGGCGCCACCTGGCGGTGGATTCTCGACCACTACTACAACGCTTCCGGCAATCCGGGCGGCCTGCGCTCGGCCTGGCTCGCCTCGCCGGCGGAGGCCGGCGCGGGGCGTCTCTGTCCCGCCGCCGCCGGGCCGGGGGATCGCATCGCGCTGTACCTCGCGCCGTATCTCCACGCTACCGCCGCCCTGCCCGGGGTGCTCTTCGGCGCCAGCGTGCGGGCCCCCGGAGGCGCCTGGCAGAGCGACCCGGCCCACGACTCGCCGGTGGCTCTGGCGCCCGGAGCGAACCTCGCGACGCGCGAGTTCGACCTGCCCGCCGGCGCGCCCGCGGGTCTGTGGGACGTGGCGCTCGCTCTCTGGCTCGACGTCGACGCCGACGGCGCGATCACCGCGGCCGACTTGCCGCTCGACTCCCGGGTGCTCTCCGACCTGCTGGCGGTCGATCCGCAGGTCGACCTTTTGTTTTCCGACTGCTTCGAGAGCGGCGACACCGGACGCTGGTGAGCGCCGGGCGCGGATAGGATGCCGGACGTGACCCCCGCAACCCTCTCGGCGCAGGAGATCGCCGCGGCGCTCACCCGCCGCGTCGTCGGCCAGGAGGCCGCCGTGCGCGAGATGTCGGTGGCGATCGCCAAGAAGGCGGCCGGGCTCGGCGTCGGGCACATCCTGCTGATCGGCTCCTCGGGAACCGGCAAGACGACGCTGATGCGCGCGGTCGAGGAGATGCTCGCCTCCGACGCGCGCCTCGCGGGCCGCTCGGCGGTGGTGCGGCTGCACGCCAACGTGCTCGGCGAGGAGGCCGAGGCCGGGAGGCCCGGCGCCGCGGTCTTCCGCCGCCTGCTCGAGCGGGCCCGCGAGCAGCTCGGCGACGCAGCGACGCGCGAGCAGGTACTCGAGCGCGCCGGCCAGGGGCTGGTCTTCGTCGACGAGGTCGACAAGATCCGCGCCCACGTCGGCGGCCAGCCCAACACGCGCGGCATCCGCGCCCAGGAGGCGCTGCTCACCCTGATGGAGAACGAGGTCGTGCCGGTCGACCTGCCGGCCTGGCTGGGCGGCGGCTCTGCCTCGTTCGATGCCCGCGGACTGCTGTTCGTCTGCGGCGGCGCCTTCGAGGGTCTCTACGACGCGGTGTTCGACCGGGTGACGATCGGCGAGGACAAGGGGCAGCTGCAGCCGGTCACCGCGGTCGAGGACGGCAAGGTGGTCGAGCGCCTCGTCTTCCGGCTCGCCGACTGGCTGCGCAACGACGATCTGTTCGAGTACGGCATGACGCCGCAGTTCCTCGCCCGCTTCGACGCCGTCGTGCTGCTCGAGGATCTCGGCGTCGACGAGCTGGTGAAGATCTTTCTCGACAATCCGGATTCGGGCTTCCAGCAGACGCGCGCCTGGTTCGCCAGCCGTGGCATCCAGTTCGCGATCTCTCCCGACGCCGTGCGCGCCATCGCCCGCGCCGCGGCGCGCCAGCCGCGACTCGGCGCCCGGGCGCTCAAGGAGGTCTTCCGGCGCGTCGTGCGCGACATCGAGTACGAGCCCGAGAAGCACGCCGCCCAGAGTGTCTTCCTCCTCGACCTCTCTCACGTCCGCCGCGCCCTCGGCGACGGCTGAGCGCCGGGCCGGCGCGCCGATCGCCGCGCTGGTCGCCGCGGCGGTCGCCCTGTGCGGCGTCGTCGCCGGGGTCTTCCCGATCTTCGAGAGCGACCTCTTCTGGCACCTGGCCGCCGGCAGGTGGATGTTCGAGCACGGCGAGATTCCGCGCACGGACCCGTTCCGCTTCACCTCCGGCGGCGCGCCGTGGGTCGACCACGAGTGGCTGTTCCAGCTGGTCGTGCGCGGCGTCGAGACGATCGCCGGCCTCGACGGGCTGATCCTGCTGCGCGCTGGCGCCCTCGGCGGCTTCACCCTGCTGCTGTTCCACCACGCCCGGCGGGCCGGGCTCGGCGCCGGACTCGCCGGGATTCTGGCGCTCGCCGGCATGCTCGGAGTGCGGCCCCGCTTCCTGGTGCGCCCGGAGATCGTCACGCTGTTCGCACTGCTCACGCTCGTGCTGCTGCTCGATCGGCTGGTGAGTCGGCGGGGGAGGTCGACGACACCGGCGATCTCGATGCGAAAGACGAAAGACGTGCGGTTGAAGGGGAGGCCTCCGGAGGGGAGTCTCGAAGTCGGAGCGGCGGTGGAGGATGCGGCTTCCGGGGGGGTGCAGGACGGGACGGCTCGCCGCCGCCGCGGGTCGCGGGCCGAGCTCGTCGGTCTGGTGCTGCTGGTGGGGCTCTGGGTCAACTTCCACGGTCAGGCGTTGCTGGCACCGGGGGTGGCGTTCCTCTTTCTCGCGGGTAGTGCGCTCGAGGCGAGGCGCCAGGCCTCGTCGGGAAGGGTCCCCGCGTCGCTGCTGGTGGGAATCCCGGCGCTGCTGGCGGCAACGCTGGTGGTCAATCCCTACGGGTGGCGGCTGATCGGAGTGCCGCTCGGCATCGCGCGGGCGCTCGGCGGTCTCTCGGCGCACAATCCCGAGTGGATGTCGTCGTTCGCGGCGCCGCAGCCTTACCTCTATGGCGCCCTGGCGGTGGTCGGGGCGCTCGCGACGGCGGCACGGCTCGCGTCCGGAAGCTGGCCGGCTCCGGCGTGGGGCCTGCCCGCGGCGGCGATGGCGGTCCTGGCGCTGTCGGGGGTCCGTCACCAGGCGCTCTTCTTCGCCCTGGCGACGCCGTTCGCCGCGCGCTGTCTCGCGGCGATCCCCGACGCACGGCCTGGATCGCCGCGCCGCGAGCGGGCGCTGGCGCTGGCCACGGTGCTCGCGGCGGTACTCGTCGCGCTCTGGGCCGCGGCGCCGCCGGCGTCGGGTCTGCTGCGTCCACGCCACGGCGGGCTGGCGTGGGGGACGGGCCTCGCTCCGGGTCGCTTTCCCGAACGGATGGCGACGGTGATCGCCGCGAACCCCGGGATCGGTCCGCTTTACAACGAGTTCGTCCACGGCGGCTACCTGCTCTGGCGCCTCTTCCCGCCGCGCCAGGTCTTCCTCGATGGGCGCATGGAGATCGAGCCGGGCCTGCTCGGAGAGCTCGCCGCCGCGCGCCGCGATCCGTGGCGCTGGGAGAGCTTCCTGGCCGGCCGCGGTGCGGTCGGCGCCCTGGTGCGCTACGAGACGCGCCGGATGCCGGTCGTCGAGCCCGACGGCGCTGGCGGCCTGCGGCAGGTAGGGGAGTCGACGGCGAACGCGCTGCTGTTTCCTTCCGACCGATGGGACCTCGTCGAGTGGGACGACGAGGCGATGCTCTTTCTACTCCGCGCCCGCGGCGCCGGAGGCTGGAGCGGCGAGCCCTACCGCTTCGTCCAGCCGGAAGACCTGGCGACCACCCTCGCCCGCGCCGCCGCCGACCCGGCCTTCCGCGCCGGCCTGCGCGCCGAACTCGACCGCAAGCTCGCCGCCGACCCCGCCAGCCGCCGCGCCCGCTACCTCCGCGACCACCTCTGACCAGGGACACACAAATGGGACACACAAAAGGGACACACAAAGGGGACACACAAACTTGGCGAGGCAGGGCATTCCGTCGATTTGTGTGTCCCTTTTGTGTGTCCCTTTTGTGTGTCCCCGCGGTGAGGGGGGCGGGGGAGCTGGTCTCGGTGGTTGCGGGGGACGACTGGTCGCTGCCGGCGTGGGTCCAGCCGGCGCCGGACTCGGGGTTCTTCTCCGAGGAGGTGAGTCCGGCTCACCAGGTGAATCTGCGGGTCGTCGACCTGACCTGGCGGCAGCTGAAGCCCACCGAGTCGAGCTTTTCGACCACCGGCACCGATTCGGTCTACGGCATGTCCTTTCCGTCATGGGACACGCAGCTCGCCGGGAACGAGCCCTTCTGGCTGCGGATCTGGATCTCGGGGACCAACTGGGCGCCCGCCTGGGCGCGTTCGGCTTGCGGAGTGTCGACGGTCGGCACCGGCTACGAGAACGATCCCCACCTGCCGATCTGGAACGCCTGCCTGTGGCAGAAGGCGACGGCGATGCTGCGCGAGGTGCTGATCGATCGCGGGCTGCGCGCCGATCCCAGGATGCGGCTGATGTACGTCCCCGGCGCCTTCACCTGGTGCGAGTTCGACTTCGACATCCCCGAGATCGCGGCGCAGAACGGCGACTTGACCTTCGCGCAGTTCTCCGCCTGGTATCAGGGCGCGCTGTCCGACCTGGTGGCGATCGCCAACGGCGAGAACGGCGACCCGTCCGACGACTTCGCGTGGAAGCTCGTGCACACCGGCGAGGACTATCCGTTCTCCTCGTGGGGCTCCGCCGACGACCTGCTGGCGCGCGATGCGGTCGCCGCGGGGACGGGGATCCGCACCGGCATCACCGAGGTCTTCAACTTTCACCTTGCGGAGATACCCGCTTACGGCACGACCATCGACCCGAGCGGCTTCCTGGTCACCGACGAGAGCTGGGACGCCTTCTTCCGCGGCCGCGTGCGCGCCTCGGAGAACGAGTGCTATGACGCCTGCGGCTTCTCCGTGCCAGCGGGACTGCGCTTCTACGCGATCAAGATGTCGAACCTCAAGGCGCTGCAGATGCGCCTCAATCGGCTCTACGTGGTGCCCGGGGACAGCTACCTCGATGCCTATCCGGGGCACTGGAACTGGGTGCGCCGCTCGCTCGGGCAGAGCGTCTACACCTCGGCCGACGCCTGGGCCGCGCTGCGCGAGGCCCAGGACACCTACTGGCTCGACGACGACAGCAAGGACTGGGCGGGCAAGCCGTGGATCCGCAACCTCGAGCGCTGGCTGACGCAGCGCGATGTGCCGGGGAGCATGTCGCGGCGGGGGAGCGAGAGCTTCACCGGGGTGCTCGATCCCTCGAACGGCACCGCCTGGGAGGGGCGCCGGACCCATCGGTCCGCGGGACAGGAAGGACTGGCGCTCTTCGTCGACGACCGCTTCCTGCCGCCGGGGCGCTCCTTCTTCGTCGACCTCAAGATCACCTTCCGGGACGGCGGCTCGGGCAGCTGGCGGGTCACCTATCCGTCCGCGGCGGGGACGGTCCACTCCGATCCGGTGACGCTCACTGGCGACGGGACCTGGAAGACGGCCACGCTCCGGCTCGATGCCGCGCTCTGGAATGGATCGCTCGCCCACGGCGCCGACCTGCGGCTGGTCGCGCTGGGGCCGGCGGATCTCGAGGTCCGCCTCGTCCGCCTCGTCAAACGCCAGGCCGACAGCGTCCTCTTCCTCGACGGCCTCGAAAACGGAACCTCCTTGTTCTGGAACCCGCGCTTGGTTCCGTGAGCTAAAGCCCGACTCCGGGGACACACAAAAGGGACACACAAAGGGGACACATAAATCGGCACGTGAGCGGGCCTTGAGTCGAGCCCGAGCGGCCGCGGAGCATTTTGTGTGTCCCGTTTGTGTGTCCCTTTTGTGTGTCCCTTTTGTGTGTCCCCTTTGTGTGTCCCGGATTAGAATCGGGGAGGATGCGGTCACCAGAGGTTGCGAGGGTGCTGCCGGCGATGGTGGCGGAGGGGGGGCTTGCGCCCGCCCAGGCGGCGCCGCTGCTGGCGGCCGCGCGCGGGGATGTGGTGTCGGTGCGCGGTGAGTTGCGGGCCTTGCTGGGGCTCGCGGTTGCGGCGGTGACGACCGCGGTCGGCCTGCTGATTGCCGAGTACCGGGATCATCTCGGCCCGCTGCCGGTCGCCGGGGCGCTGGCGATCGCCGCGGCGGGAACGCTCCTGGTGGTCGTCCGCCGATCGCCCCCGTTCACCTGGGGGCGGGCCACGGGCCGGGACTGGACGCTCGACGGCCTGCTGCTGCTCGCCGTCGGCCTGCTCGGCGCCGAGCTCGCCTGGATCGAGAGCCAGTTCGAGGCGCTCGGCGCCGGCTGGCCGTTGCACCTGCTGGTGATGGCGATCACAACCGGCGCGCTGGCGGTGCGTTTCGACTCGGCGGCGGCCTGGACGCTGGCGCTCTCGACCTTCGCCGCCTGGCGCGGCGTGTCGATCGTGCCGACGACCGCCGGCGAGATCGAGCGCGCCCTGCTGGCGCGCGAGGATCGCCTGCGCGGCGAGATGCTGCTGTGCGCCCTCTGCTTCTTCCTGCTCGGCCGGCTGGCCGAACGCTACGACCGCAAGCGGCATTTCGAACCGGCGACGACGATGCTCGCCCTGCTCGCCGCCGGGCTCGGCCTGCTGCCCGGCCTCGCCTCGGACGGGACCTGGCCCCTGTGGGCCCTGATGCTCGCCGCCGTCGGCCTGGCGGCCGCTGCCTGGGCCTTCCGCCGGCGGCGCCGCGGGCTGCTGGCGCTCGGCGGCCTGTGGGCCTGGATCGCCCTGACGCGCTCGATGTTCGCGGTGCCGGGCGTGGCGTACTTCGGCTGCTTCTGGGCGATGGCTTCGACGGTCGGTGCGATCGTCGCGCTCGCCCTCGTCCACCGTCACTTCCGGGCGCAGGAGGGCCGATGAACGCGGAGCTTTGC
Source organism: Thermoanaerobaculia bacterium (assembly GCA_019911865.1). GTDB lineage: Bacteria > Acidobacteriota > Thermoanaerobaculia > Multivoradales > JAGPDF01 > JACTMI01. The sequence continues at coordinate 15,259 of JAIOJQ010000440.1, read as the reverse complement.
CGCGCCGACGAGGTGCACGAGATCCGCCGGGCGATCGCGCGGTGGCGCAAGGCGGGCGCGATCGACGAGGCGACCGCCGCGGCGCTGCAGGCGCGCTTTCCCGATGACCGGGTGCGTTCGCGCCTGCCGTTTCGCGTCCTCTTCTTCGTGCTGACACTCTTTGCGGGCAGCACCGCGTGGGGGACGATGGCCGCGATGTTCGGTGTCGGCTTCCACGGCCGGCAGGAGATCGTCCACGCGGTCTGGCTCGCGGTTCTCGCCGCCGCCGCTTTCTGGGGAATCGAGCTCGCCGTCGGCCGGCTGAGACTGCGCGGCTTCGGAGTCGAGGAGGGGCTGGCGGCGCTGGCGCTGGGGTTCGGCACCGCGTCGGCCTTCCTGTTCGGTGAGCAGCTTGATCTGTCGGAGAGTGGCGGATTCGCCGGTCTCGGCCTGGTTATCGTCGCGCTGGCCGGCGGCATCGCCCTGCGCTGGGGGATTCCCGGCAGCGCGGCGGCGGCCTCCGGCGGCCTGCTGCTGGCGCTTTCTGGACTGGCGACGCCGAAGCTGGCCTGGCTCGCCGCCGCCCTGGTGCTGCTGCCGCTGGCGCGGCGTCAGCGGCGCGATGCGGACGTCCCCGTCGCCTGGCGCCGGCGCGCCGGCGAGGTCTTTCTCGTCTTCGCAGTGGCGCTCTGGCTCGCCGCGCACCCGGCGCGGCTCGGTCACCAGGGGCTGCTCGGCGACGGGGAGTGGACGCTGCTCTACCCGGGCCTCGAAGAGCTGCTCACGCTCGTCGGCTGGACCGTCCTGTTGACGCTGCCGGCCGCCCTGCTCGCTTCGGGCTTCTCCGGCCGCGACCGCTTCGAGCTGACGCTCGGGGCGATCGGCGCGCTCGCCGGCGGCGCCAGCCTCGTCGACGCGCTCGACGCGGGCCCGGTGTGGGCGGTCCTGCTGGTGGCCGGTCTGCTGCTCGGCGGCTTCGCGCTCGCCTGCCGGCGGGCCTTCGCGGCGCGACCGGAGCGGGTCCGGCGCGGCTTCACCGACCGGCCGCTGTTCGGCGAGGAGGCCGAGGCGAGCTGGCTCGAGCTGGCGGCGACGCTGGCGGTCTTCACCCCGGCTCCGCGCCCCGAACCGCAGCCCGACGGCCTGGGCGGCGGCGGCGAGTTCGGCGGCGGCGGCGCCTCGTCGAAGTTCTGATTCAGCCGGCCGGGCCGCCGCGGCGCAGTGCTTCGATGCGGTCGGCGGCACGCGCCTTCGCGGGTCCGGGAATCTCGCGGGGGTTGATCTCCCGGGAGCGCTCGAACGCCGCGAGTGCCTGAGCCGGCAGTCCCATCCGCTCGTAGACGAGGCCGAGGTTGTAGAACAGGACGTCGTTGTCGAAGGCGACGCGCGCCGCCTCGGCGAGCTCGGCGAGCGCCCGTCCGCGATCGCGCTCCTCGAAGGTGACGCCGAGCATGAAGTGGAACTCGCCGATCAGGTTGCGGGTCAGGTAGTCCCTGGGCACGCGTGGGTCGCGCTCGCCGGCGAGCTCGCTCTTGTCCGGATCGAGCGTCGGCGCGGCGTCGCTCCCGGTGCGCACCACCCGGAAGGCGAGTCCCACCGGCACGACCGCGAGCTCGGGCAGGCGCCAGTTCGGATGGTGGGTGAAGAAGAGCGGCTCCTCGTCGGGATCGAAGCGCAACGGCGGCAACTCCCCGCCGACCCCCTGCAGAATCAGATCGACGTCGGGGCGCACCCCCTCGACGAGCTGCAGGTAGATGAGGACGAAGAGGATGTTGTCGTCGCTCGCCGCCAGGTGGGCGCCCGGCGGCAGCGAGGCGAGCAGCGTGCGACTGTAGTCCTCGGCGACGCGGTAGCGCGAGCGGTCGAAGTCGCGCCAGCGCAGCGGCACCAGGGCGAGCGCTCCGGCGAGGACCAGCTCCCCGGCGATCCGCGCCGCCCGCGGCGTGCGGCCGCGCAGCAAGCCCAGCAAGGCGTCGAGTCCGAGGGCTGCCAGCAGTGCCGCCGAGAGGTAGGCCGGAATGTAGTAGCGGTGCCAGATGAACAGGTCTGATCGCGAGCCGTGGGACGCCATCACCCCCAGGTTGGCGAGGGCGACGAGCGTCAGCAGGAGGGCAGGTCCCGAGCGCCGCCGGATGCCGAACGCCAGGCCGACGACGACGAGCACCGCACCGACGAGGGTCAGCTCGACGGCGAAGCTCGCCAGGAAGTCGCGGGCGATCGGCAGCAGGTCCCCCCACCCCGACCACCAGCGCCGCGGCCAGAAGTCGCGCCGCGAGACGACGCCGAGCAGCGCGTCGAAGCTCTCCGGATTCCCCCAGTCCAGCCGCGGCTCCTGGCGGGAGCGAAACGGCAAGAACCCGTAGATGGCAAGACCCACTGCCGCCGCTCCGCCCGCTGCGACCAGAGTCCGCCAGCGCCGGACGAGGCCGAAGTCGAAGCCGAGCACCACAACGAGGAATGCGCATCCCCAGACGGCAAGAAACGTATGGTTCGCCGCCCCCACCCCGCAAACCAGCGCCACCCCAACAAAGAGCCTTTCCCTTCTATGAAAGCCTTTCGCTTCTGTCTTTGTCTCTGTCTCTGTCTCCGTCTTGTCTTGAAACAAGCTTTTCTTTTCCTGCCGCAACTCGCGAAACCAGCGCACCGCGAGCAGCGTCGCCAGCGCGACGAAGAAGGCGTTGAGTGCGTAGACCCGTTGCACGTTGGCCTCGCCCCAGAAGCTCGGTGAGGCCGCGAAGGCGACCGCGGCGGCGAGCGCGGCCGGTCGCCCGACCTCCAGCGCGCGCCCGATCCGGTAGACGAGCCCGACCGCGAGCGCCGCGAACAGCGCAGAAAAGAGGCTCATCCGGAAGGCGATCGAACCGAACGGCAGCAGCACCGTCCAGAGCTTGCCGAGCAGCACGTAGAGCGGGTACCCGGACGGGTGCGGAATCCCCAGCGTGTGCACCGCCGCCACCAGCTCGCCCGAGTCCCCGACGTAGATCGTCCGGCAGGCTCCGGCGGCGTAGACGAGAAACGCCGCGGTGGCGAGGACCGCGGCGACCGCCGTCTCCGAGCGACCGGTGCCGGGCATTTCAGCGCTGGCGCAGCTGCTCGAGGTTGTGGCGGAAGAGGGCGTTGCCGGGCTCGAGGGTGAGTGCGCGCTCGATGGCGGCGATGGCGCGCGCCCGGTCGCCTGCGAGGTAGGCGACGTTCGACTCGTACTGATGAACGAGGACGAAGTCCGGGGCGAGGCGCTTCGCTTCGTCGATGCGCGCGAAGGCCTCCGGATAGGCGCCGCGGCGGGCGGCGTCGGCGGCGGCCTCGCAGAGCGCCGCGGCTTGCGCTTCCCCCTCGCCGTGCGGCGCGCGCACTTCGGCACTGCCGGTGAGGCGGCGCAGCGCCTCGCGGGACGGCTCGAAGTCGGGGCGATAGCGCACCGCGGTGCGGTACTGCTCGACGGCCGGGCCGGCGCGTCCCATCCGCTCGAAGAGCGCCCCCTTGTTGTGGTACCCCTCGGGGTTGATCGGGTCGGCGGCGAGGGCGGCGTCGAGTTCGCGCATCGCCTCTTCATAGCGCCCCATCGCGCCGAGCACGCCGGCGAGGCTCGAGCGCAGGCCGGCGTCGGCCGGGTCGGCGGCGATCAGGGCGCGGTAGCGCCGCTCGGCGTCGGCGTAGTCGCGATTCTGGAAGGCGATCGCCGCGAGGTTGCGCTCGGCCTGCGGCGAGGCGATGGCGGCTGCCGGCACCGGGCTCGCCGCGGGACCGGGAGATTCCGGCTCCTCGCCCCGCGCGCCGCCGAGGTAGCCGAGGCTGGTCAGGTGGTCGAGCAGCGCCTGGTCGGCCGCCGGATCCCGCTGCGCAGTGGCTACCGCGCGCGGCTTTGCCTCGAAGGTCGCCACGCGCGCCGGCTCGGCGAGCCGGACGAACGCTTCGCCGAGCACCCGGCCGGGCATCTCGCGCGAGGCGGGGAGCCCCTGCAGGGCGAGGACGGTGGGGGCGACGTCGAGCAGCGTCGCGCCGTCGATCCGCGCTCCCGCCCGGACGCCGCGGCCCCAGGCGTAGAGCACCCCCTCCGGACGGTGGAAGCGCTCCGAGACGCGCCGCATGTCGCGCAGCTGGCTCGGGTCGTCGGGCAGCACGCCGAGCTCGAAGCCGTGGTCGGAGAGGACGAGCACCGTCGTCTCGTCCCCGGCGGCGGCGAGGAAGTCGCCGAGAATCTCGTCGGCGCGCCGGTACATCGCCTCGACGGCGCCGCCGTAGCGCCGCTGCTGCGCCGCCAGCTCGCCGGCGAGCCCTTCGGCGCCGACCAGGTGGCCGAACAGGTGGGCGACCGAGTCGGTCCCCTCGAAGTAGACGAGCGCCACGTCCGGGCGCTCGCTGCGCCAGAGCTCGAGGCCGACGCGCCGGTGGGTCTCGGCGGTGGCGAGCAACCAGCGCAGGTGGGCGAGGTCGTCCTGCAGGTCGAGCGGCCGCGCCAGCTCGGCGGCGGGGACGGCGGCGAAGGGGGCCAGCTCGGCGGCGCCGATCGCCTGCGGGCGGACGACGAGCGGCGCGAGCCGCGCCTCGAGCTCCGGCGGCGAGGTCTTGACGCTGCGGTCGCCGCCGTCGAGGCCGTCGCCGAACAGGAAGTGGTAGGCGAGGTGATCCGAGACCATCCAGCCGCGGATCGCCTCCGGTGGCCAGGTCGCCCACCAGCCGACCACCGCGGTGGTGCGCGCGTTCTCCGAGAGGATCTCCCACAGCGCCCGCACGCGGCGCAGGTCGCTGGTCACCGGCAGCGACTGGCCGGTGGCCGGGTCGAGCGCCACGAAGTGGCCGATGCCGTGGGCGTCCGGCGTGCGTCCGGTGGCGATCGTCGTCCACAGGATCGGCGACAGCATCGGCTCGAAGGAGCGCAGCCGCCCGTACGCGCCCTCGCCGCGCAGGCGGGCGAAACTGGGCAGCTCCCCGCGCGCCAGCATCCGGTCCACCGCCACCGGATCGAGCCCGTCGAAGCCGAGCACGAGGACGCGCGGCGCGCGCGGCGCGCAGGCGAACGAGAGGAGCAGCAGACCGGCGATCGCCGGACCGACCAGGAGTCGACGAGTCATGTTGCCAGCTTACCGGTCCCACCGGTGCGCGACGTACAGGCGCCGGGAACCGTCGCGAGCTCAAGGCAGCGACGCGCTCCAGGCGCCGGTGGTGCCGTCCTCGAAGCCGTCGACGAACAGCGCCCGCTGGTAGAGCTGCGTCTGGACGCTGGTTGCATCGTCGTCGTCGCCGGGCGAGCCGTCGCTGTGCCAGGCGACCACGACGGGGCCGACGGAGTGTCCCGCCACCACGGCGCGCCCCTGGTAGGAGGTCGTGTAGCTGTTGACCTGGAACGGCTCACCGTCCGGCGTGCCATCGGCTTCGAAGAGTTGCGCCTGAATGCTGGTGAACGAGGTGTCGTCGCCGAACGATCCGACGCTCTGCCAGGCGACGACGAAGCCTCCGTCGGCCGCCGCGTGCACCGCGGCGTTGCCCTGGTACGAGGTCGTGTAGGCGTTGACCTGGAAGCCGCCATCGACGGGGCTCCCGTCGGCTGCGAAGCGCCTGGCCTGGATGCTCGATCCGTCGCTGTCGTCGCCGGAGGATCCGACGCTGTCCCAGACGACGACGAAGCCGCCGTCCGGGAGCGCGGCGACTCCGGGTGCTCTCTGGTCGCCGCTCACGTAGCTGTTGACCAGGAACTCGCCCCCCGCCGGAGCGCCGTCGGCTGCGTACCGTTGGCCGTGGACGCTCGACCCCGACGGATCCGACGACGAACCGTCGCTCTCCCAGACGATGACGAAGGCCCCGCCGGCCAGCGCGGCCACGGCCGGATAGCGCTGGTGGCTGGTCCCATTCGAGTTGACCTGCCAGCCCGGCCCGTCAGGCTCGCCGGAGGCCGAGAAGCGGCGCGCGACGACGCCGTCGCCATCGTTGTCCAGCAGGCAGCCATAGCCGCAGACCCAGGTGACGACCCACCCGCCATCGGCCAGCGCGGCCACCGCCGGGTAGAGCTGCGGCAGGGTGCCCAACTGTCCCGCGACGAAATCCGCCCCGTCGGGCGACCCGTCCGGGGCCAGATACCGGCCGACGATCGCGGAGTCGAAGTTACCCGTCGGGTCCGGGCCGTGCCAGACCACCAGGGCGGCATCGCCGAGCGCCGTCACGGCCGGGGCGCGCTGCGAGCCGAAAACGCTGCTGTTGACCTGGAACTGCGGGCCGACCGCCGTGCCGTCCGCCGCCAGGCGCCGGGCCTGGACGCTGTACCCGACGACGTCGCCGCCCGGAGAGCCTTCGCTCTCCCAGACCACGAGGAAGCTCCCGTCGGCCAGCCGGCTGACGGCAGGCTCGGACTGGAGTCCGATCGTGTAGGAGTTGACCTGCAGCTGCGCTCCGTCGGATACCAGCTGGGCGCCGGACGGCGCCGACAGGCAGCTGGTCAGCACGAGGCAGATCGCTCCCGCAGGTCGCATCGGGCACCCCCTGAAATCGCGATTGCCGCCAAGCTAGGACAGCAGACGCGACCTGTCAAGGCATTGCATCACGGTTGTCCCCCGCCCGGTTCGGCGGGCCGGTGGCCTGTCAGGGCACGACGGTCGACCAGCGCGCGGTGCTGCCGCCCTCGAGGCCGTCGCGGAAGAGGCTGTCGTAGCGGCGGGCGTGGACTCCCCAGCCCTCGTTGTCGGTGCCGGTGGAGCCGAAGCTGTTCCACACCACGAAGAAGTTTCCGTCGCCGTCCGCGGTGACCGCCGCCGTCTCCTGGTAGCCGGTGGTGTAGGAGTTGACCTGGAACTGCCCGCCGTTGGGCGAGATCTGGGCCAGGGTCGGCGCCGCGGCGAGCAGGCCGGCGAGGAGCGCCAGCGGCAGGCGCTGGCGACGGGGCGAAGGCGTGCGACCGGGTGCGGGCGACATCGGATGACCTCCGGTTCGAAGCGGGCGAAAATCCTGCTTACACCCTGTTACGCGCAGAAACGCGAAACCGCGGGTCAGGAGGACAGCGGCGGCAGGCGGGGCGGGATCCCCCGGCCGGCGCGGCGGGTGCGATGGGCGCGCAGGCGCCGGCGGCGCAGCCGGCGGCGGACGCCGATCGGCAGGAAGACGAGGAAGGCGCCGGCGCAGGTGACGACGAGCATCTGGCGGGCGATCGCCGCCCGGTCGCCGGTGGCGGCGCCCAGCAGCGCCGAGGCGAAGTAGGTGAGGATCGCCACCGGCGGCAGCAGGCCGATGGCGCTGGCGACGACGAACTTGGTGAAACGCACGCCGACCACCGCCGCGGTGGCGTTGACCAGGGCGAAGGGGACCGGAATGAAGCGCACCGCGAGCAGGGGGAAGAAGCCGCGGCGGTGCAGGACCGCCTCGGCCCGTTTCACCTTGTCGCCGCCGATCCGCTCGATGAACTCACGCCCCAGCGCGCGCGCCAGCAGGTAGCCGGTGATCGACGCGGCGAGGATGGCGACCCAGTTCCAGAGGATCCCCCAGGCGGTGCCGAAGATCGCCGCGCCGGCGAGCAGGAAGGGGGTCGCCGGTACGCCGATCGAGCCGAACAGGACGCACAGGCCGACGAGCGCCAGCGGCGACCACCAGGCCTCGCGCAGGCCGGCCATCATCGCCTGCATCCGCTCGGCGGTCAGGTAGTCGCCGAGCGGCGTGAAGCGCACCGCCGCGAAGCTGACGCCGAGCAGCAGCAGCAGGACGGCGAACCGCATCCCGGCGCGGCGCAGCGAGCCGGGGGGGTGGTGCTCGAGATGGACCTTCTCGCCCTCTTCGGTCGCCTTCGTCACCGCGGGTCCGGCCGCGTCTCGGGCGCCGCCCCCGGCGACCCGTCGAGGCCGAGGAAGCGCCGCGTCTCGGCGGCGAGGATCTCGTGCGCCGAGGGGTCCATGAAGTTGAGCCGCAGCTCGTTGATCGCCATCACCTCGACCCGCTGCCACTCGGCCCAGCAGTCGGCGCAGACCCGGGCGGCGATCTCTTCGCCCAGCCTGCCGCGCAGGGGGGCGCGCTCGAGCGCCGGGGCGTCGGCGCGGCCGCAGCGCGGGCAGGGATCCGGCAGCACACCGCTCACCGGAGGCGCTCCGCGGCGGAGAGCGAGCGGAAGTACTCGATCGTCCGCCCCAGACCCTCGTCGAGCGGTACCCGCGGCTCCCAGCCGAGCAGTGCCCGCGCCTTGGTGATGTCGGGCTGGCGGGTCTTCGGGTCGTCCTCGGGCAGCGGCCGGAAGTCGATCGGCGACTGCGAGCCGATCAGCTCCCGGATGCGTTCGGCGAACTCGAGGATCGTCATCTCGTGCGGATTGCCGATGTTGGTCGGCATCACCTCGTCCGACGTCAGCAGCCGGAAGATCCCCTCGATCAGGTCGTCGACGAAGCAGAAGGAGCGGGTCTGGCCGCCGTCGCCGAAGACCGTCATCGGCTCGCCGGCGAGCGCCTGCTGGATGAACGCCGGCACCACCCGCCCGTCGCGCGGCCGCATGCGCGGTCCGTAGGTGTTGAAGATGCGGACGATGCGGGTCTCGAGGCCGTGCACCCGGTGGTAGGCCATGGTCATCGCCTCGGCGAAGCGCTTGGCCTCGTCGTAGACGCCGCGCGGTCCGACCGGGTTGACGTTGCCCCAGTAGCTCTCCGGCTGCGGGTGGACGAGCGGGTCGCCGTAGACCTCGGAGGTCGAGGCCAGCAGATAGCGCGCCCCCTTCGACTTGGCCAGGCCGAGCGCGTTGTGGGTGCCCAGCGAGCCGACCTTGAGGGTCTGGATCGGCAGCTCGAGGTAGTCGATCGGCGAGGCCGGCGAGGCGAAGTGGAGCACGTAGTCGACCGGGCCGTCGAGCTCGATCGGCTTCGAGACGTCGTGGAGCACGAACTCGAAGTCGGGGCGGCCGAGCAGGTGGGCGATGTTCTCGCGCTTGCCGGTGATCAGGTTGTCGACGCAGACCACCGAATGGCCGGCGCCGAGCATCTTCTCGCACAGGTGCGAGCCGAGGAACCCGGCGCCGCCGGTGACGACGGCGCGGCTCACGCCGTCACCCCCGCGGGCGCCGCCTCGGGGCGGCCGACGGAGACGTAGCGCAGGCCCGCCGCGGCCACCCGGTCCGGGGCGTAGAGGTTGCGCAGGTCGATCAGCAGGGGACGGGCGAGCAGGCGGCGCAGGCGGTCGAGCTCGAGAGCGCGGAACTGATTCCACTCGGTGGCGATGATCACCGCGTCGGCGCCGCGCGCCGCCTCGTAGGCGTCGTCGAAGTAGGCCACCGAAGCGGGCAGCAGCGGCCGCGCCTGTTCGGTGGCGGCCGGGTCGAAGGCGCGCACGGTGGCGCCACCGGCGACCAGCCCCTCGATGATCGGGATGGTCGGCGACTCGCGCATGTCGTCGGTCTCGCCCTTGAAGGCGAGGCCGAGCATGGCGAGGGTGCGCCCCTCGAGGCCGCCGAGCGCGGCGGCGATCTTCGGCACCATACGGCGCTGCACCCGGGTGTTGGCCGACAGCACGGCGTCGATGATCTCGAAGCGCAGGCCGTGCTCCTCGGCGATCTGCGCCACGGCGCGGGTGTCCTTGGGGAAGCAGGAGCCGCCGAAGCCGGGTCCCGGCTGCAGGAAGCGCGGCCCGATCCGCTCGTCGAGGCCCATGCCGCGCGCCACCACCTCGACGTCGGCGCCGACCGCCTCGCAGAGCTCGGCGACCTCGTTGATGAAGGAGATCTTGGTGGCGAGGAAGCCGTTGGAGGCGTACTTGATCATCTCGGACGATTCGACGTTGGCGGTGACGAACGGCACCCCGGCCGCCTGGAGCGGCGCGTAGATGTCGACCATCACGTCGATGGCGCGCTGCGTGCGGGCGCCGATCACCACCCGGTCGGGGCGCATGAAATCCTCGATCGCCGACCCTTCGCGCAGGAACTCGGGGTTGGAGACGACGGCGAACTCCTGGCCGCCGCCCGAGCGCTCGCGGATCACCTTCTCGACCATCTGGCCGGTGCCGACGGGGACCGTCGACTTCGTGATCACCACCTTGTAGTCGTTGAGGTTGTCGCCGATCGCCTCGGCCACCTGGCGGACGAACGAGAGGTCGGCCCGGCCGTCGGGCAGCGGCGGCGTGCCGACGGCGATGAACACGGCGCGCGCCTCGCGGATCGCCGGCGCCAGGTCGGTGGAGAAACGCAGCCGGCCGGCGCGCACGTTCTTGGCGACGATCTCCTCGAGCCCGGGCTCGTAGATGGGGATCTCGCCGCGCTCGAGCGCGGCGATCTTGGCGGCGTCCTTGTCGACGCCGGTGACGGTCATTCCGAAGTCGGCCAGACAGGCGCCGGTCACCAGACCGACGTACCCGCTGCCGACGACGCAGATCTTCATTCTGGAGCTCCCTCTGGAGGCCTGCGGGGGAACGGAGTTGCCGCGAGACGGATGCGGGCCGGCGCTGCGCGGACCCGGTGGGGCAGTCTATCGCGAGCGGCTGGCCGCGGCCGACCGGAGGCGCCTCAGGACTGGCGCGGCCGGCAGTCGGTGCGGCAGGAGGCGGCCTGGGCGCAGCCGCCGCAGTCGCGCACGACGCCCGGGTTGCCGGGATCGCGGCGCTCGACCCAGCGCTGCAGCAGCGCCCAGCCGGCGCAGCCGGCGGCGAGGGCGGCGATGGCGAGGAGTTCGGCCATCGTCAGCCGCCGCCGAACAGGCCGGCGAACCCCATGAAGGCGAGCGACAGGACGCCGGCGATGAGGAAGCTCATCGCCGTGCCGCGCAGCAGCGCCGGCACGTCGGAGAGCTCGGCCTCCTCGCGCAGCCCGGCCATCAGCACCAGCGCCAGGGTGAGGCCGGCGCCGGCGCCGAGCGCGAAGACGAGCCCCTCGAGCAGGCCGTAGTTGCGGCTGGTCTGGAAGAGGGCGAGGCCGAGGATGGCGCAGTTGGTGGTGATCAGCGGCAGGTAGATGCCGAGAGCGCGGAAGAGCGCCGGCAGAGTCTTCTTGATCACCATCTCGACGAACTGCACGGTGCTGGCGATCACCAGGATGTAGGCGATCAGCGCCAGGTAGGGAGCGTGCACCAGCACGAACGTGTTGAGCAGCCAGGTGGCGAGCGAGGTGATCAGCAGCACGAAAGTGTTGGCGATACCGAGCCGGAAGGCGGTCTCGAGGCGGCCCGAGACGCCGAAGAAGGGGCACAGCCCGAGGAAGTACGAGAGGGTGAAGTTGTTGACCAGGAAGGCCGAGACGAAGATGGCGACGAGGCCGGCGGTCATGGCGCCTCCTCCCCGGCGGCGAGCCGCGCGGCGGCGCGCCGCCGCGCCTCGGCGAAGCGCGCGAAGACGAGCAGCAGGGTGCCGACTACCAGGAAGCCGCCGGGCGGCAGCACCATCACCACCCAGGGCTCGAAGCGCGGACCGAACAGCGGCTGGCCGAAGAGCGCGCCGCGGCCGAGCACCTCGCGCACCGCGCCGATGGTCAGCAGCGCGAGCAGGAAGCCGCTGCCCATGCCGACCGCGTCGGCGAGAGACGCCGCCACGCGGTTGCGCGACGCGAAGGCCTCGGCGCGACCGAGGATGAGGCAGTTGACGACGATCAGCGAGATGAAGGCGCCCAGCTCGCGGTGCACCGCCGGGGCGAGCGCTTGGAGCGTGAAGTCGGCCACCGTGACGAAGGTCGCGATGATCACGATGTAGGTCGAGATGCGCACCTGGCCGGGGATGGCGCGGCGCAGCGCCGAGACGAGCAGGCTCGAGGCGGTGAGCACGCCGAGCGTCGCCAGTCCCATGGCGAGGCCGTTGATCGCCGAGTTGGTCACCGCCAGGGCGGGGCAGAGTCCCAGCGCCTGGACGAAGACCGGGTTCTGGCGCGCGATCCCCTTGAGGAGCTCGGCGCGCAGGCCGCCATCGGCCGCCGGGCCGCTCACGATCCCTCCCCGGCGCGTCCGCCCGGCAGCGGTCCGCCCCGCTCGACGTCGCGCGGCAGGGCAGCGGCGCCGTCGTCGCCGTGCGGCGCGACGTCCGCCGGGTCGGGCAGGCGCGGACGCCAGGCGGCAGTGGCCTGGTTGAGGATGCGCACCACGGCGCGCGAGGAGATCGTGGCGCCGGTGATCGCGTCGACCTGGTTGGCCGCCTCGCCGTGCCCCTGGATCAGCTCGATGACCGGCTCGGTGGCCAGGTCGGCGAACTCGGCGACGAACTCGGGGTCCTTGTAGATCCGGTCGCCGAGGCCCGGCGTCTCGCGGCTCTCGAGGATCGCCATGCCGATCACCCGCGCGCCGGCCGGGTCGAGGCCGTAGATCAGCTTGATGGTGTCCTGGAAGCCGGCGCCGGAAGCGGGCACCGCCCAGCCGACGAAACGGGGCGCCCCGTCCGCGTCGGCGAAGCCGGCGAACAGCGACTCGTCGAGCGCCCCGGCCGGGCCGGTGGCCGGCTCGAGGCGGCCGTCTCGCAGCACCCGGCGCTCCATGCGCGTCGCCCCGGGCAGCACCTCGAGCACGGCGCGCTCGAGCGCCGCCGCCTGGTTGGCGCGGATGCGCGGCTGAGTGAGCCGGTGGGCCGAGACGATGGCGAGGCCCGACAGCAGGCCGGCGACGGTGAGCGTGGCGACCAGGCGGACGCTGCCGCCGCCACCGCTCATCGCCCGCCTCCGCTCGCCGGGCGCCCGTGGCCGAAGGCGCGCGGCTGCAGGGCGCGGTCGATCAGCGGGGTGGCGGCGTTCATCAGCAGGATGGCGTACATGACACCTTCGGGCAGTCCGCCCCAGAACCGGATCAGCACCACCAGCACGCCGGTGCCGACGCCGAAGATCCAGGCGCCGCGCGGCGCCAGCGGCGAGGTGACCGGATCGGTGGCCATGAACACGGCGCCGAACAGCAGGCCACCGGCGGCGAGGGTGAACAGGGCGCCGGGGTGGCGTCCGGGCGCGATCCGGTGGGCGACTTCGGCGAACAGTCCGGCCGACAGGGCGATGGCGGCCGGAATGCGCCAGTCGCAGGCGCGCCGCAGGAGCAGCCAGGCGAGTCCGACCAGGGCCGCCAGGGCGCTGGTCTCGCCGAGCGAGCCGCCGATGTCGCCCAGCAGCAGCGGTTCGATCGGCGTCCCTTCGCCGAGGAACTTCATCCGGCCGAGCGGCGTCGCCGCGGTGAGCGCGTCGGCCGGCGCCGCGAGCAGCGGCAGGGCGAAGTTGCCGCGATAGAGGGCGAGCGGGCCGCCGGGCGCCACCCAGGTGGTGATGGCGATCGGAAAGGCGGCCTGCAGGAAGGCGCGGCCGACCAGCGACGGATTGAACAGGTTGTGGCCGAGTCCTCCCCAGGCGAGCTTGCCGAGGGCGATCGCCACGCCGCCGCCGAGCGCCGCCATCCAGAGCGGAAAGGAGGGTGGCAGGGTGAGGCCGAGCAGCACGCCGGTGACCAGCGCGGTGAGGTCGCGCAGCGACTGGCCGCGCGCCCCCGGCGCCAGGGTCCACTCGGTGGCGATGCAGCCGGCCGTCGCCGCGGCGACGACGAGCAGCGCCGAGAGGCCGAACTGGCGGACCGCGACGGCCAGCGAGGGAACCAGCGCGATCAGCACGTCGAGCATGATGCGCGGTGTCGTCACCGTCGGGTTGAGGAACGGCGCCGGCCGGACGACGAGGTGCCCGTCGAGGCTCACGACACCTTCTCCCGCGCCGCCTGCTGGCGCAGCGCCCCCTTGGCGACGCGGATCAGCTGCACGATCGGAATGCCCGACGGGCAGGCGAAACTGCACGAGCCGCACTCGACGCAGTCCATGGCGTGGTAGGCGAGCATCTCCTCCCAGCGGCCGGCGCGCGCCAGCCGGCCGAGGCGCGACGGGTTGAGCAGCTGCGGGCAGGCTTCGACGCAGCGGCCGCACTTGATGCAGCTGTACTCGGCCGGCAGCCGCGCCTCGGCCTCGGTGAAGGCGAGCAGGCCGGAGGTCCCCTTGAGCACCGGCACGTCGAGGCTGGCGAGCGGCGCCCCCATCATCGGCCCGCCCATCACCACCTCGCGCGTCGCCTCGGCGAGGCCACCGCAGTGCTCGAGCACCGCGCGCACCGGCGTGCCGACCGGGACGAGCAGGTTGGCCGGCCGCCGCACCCCGGGGCCGGCGACGGTGACCACCCGCTCGATCAGCGGCCGGCGGCGGTCGAACCAGTCGGCGATGGCGGTCATCGTGGCGACGTTGTTGACCACCGCGCCGACGTCGAGCGGCAGCTTGCCGGACGGCACCTCGATGCCGAGCAGGGCGCGCACCAGCATCTTCTCGGCCCCCTGCGGGTACTTCACTGCCAGCGGCACGACGCGCATCTCCGGCCGGCCGGCGGTCGCCGCCTCGAGCGCCGCGATGGCGTCGGCCTTGTTGGTCTCGACGCCGAACAGCACTTCGACGATGCCGAGCTGCGCCGCGACGATCGAAGCGCCGCGCACCACGTCGGCGGCGCGCTCGACCATCAGCCGATGGTCGGAGGTGAGGAAGGGCTCGCACTCGCAGCCGTTGACCAGCAGCTGGCGGACGACCCGGCCGGCGGGCAGCCGGTACTTGACGTGAGTGGGGAAGGCGGCGCCCCCCATGCCGACCAGACCGGCCTCCTGCAGCGTGGCGACGAACTCGTCGCGCGACAGGGTGGCCGGGTCGACCGCCGCCGCCCGCGGCGGGCTCTGCGGCGACCAGGGGTCGATCTCGATCTCGATCGCCTCGACCAGCCGCCCCGCGGGGTGCGGCCGGGGCCCGATGGCGACCACCCGGCCGTCGACCGGCGCGTGGAGGGTCGTCGACACGAAGCCGCCGGGCGCGGCGATCGCCTCGCCGCGGCTCACCCGGCGGCCCGGCGCGACGAGCGGCGTGGCCGGTGCGCCGGTGTGCTGCGACAGCGGCAGCACGTAGCGGTCGACGAACGGCATGCGTTCGACCGGCAGGTGCTCGGTGGCCTCCTTGTGCCCTTCCGGGTGGACGCCGTGGCGGAAGCTGCGCGTCACGCGTCGGTCTCCGCCCCGGCGCCTGGGCGATGGCGGGCGAGCAGCTCGAGCATGCGCTGGCGGGCGACGCCGGCGAGGCGCAGCGTCGCCTCGCGCTCGACGCCCGCCAGCTCGGCGCGGTGGCGCTCCTCGGCCTCGGCCAGTTCGGCGGCGTGACGGCGCTGGCGCTCGTCCGCATCGGCGAGAACATCGACCCGGGGGGTGGCGAGGGCGGGATCGACTGCCGGACGGCAGCCGACGGGGAACCCACGGGCTTCGACCACCCCCCGGGCGACTTCGAGAATCGGGCGCGCTGCGAGCTCGTCGAGCGCGGCGTCGGGCGCCAGCAGGCGCCACAGGGCGCCGCCCGGCCGGGCCGCGATGGCCGCCGC
>JAIOJQ010000439.1 GCA_019911865.1 Thermoanaerobaculia bacterium | reverse complement strand
GGCGCTCGCCGCCGCGCCGGCGCCGCCGAAGCATCTCGACCGCGCCCTGGCGGCGCAGCAGGCGCTCGTCGCCACCGCGCCCGGCGACGCCGCAGCGCACAACGATCTCGGCAACCTGCTGGCGCTCGCCGGCGACCGGCGCGCCGCCGAGGAGGCCTTCCGCCGCAGCCTCGAGCTCGACGCCGAATCTCCCGCCGCGCACTTCAACTACGGACTCCTGCTGGCGCGCACCGGCCGCCGCGCCGCGGCGCTGCGCCAGTTCCGTGCCGTGGTCGAGCGCGACCCCGGCAACGCCTGGGCGCACTACCAGATCGGCCAGCTCTACGAAGGGTGGGGGATGGACCGTTTCGCCCGCCGCGCCTACACCCGCGCCTTCCGCCTCGATCCGGGTCTGGCCGATGCGCGCGTCAATCCGGACGTGATCGGCAACCGGCAGGCGACCGTCGCCATGCTCGAGGCCTGGAGCGGCGGCATCCACGGCTCGTCCGCCCCGTCCCTCTACAGCGACGGCGGCCGCATCGCCGGGCTGCTGATCGACTATCCGGAACCGGGCAGCGAGGCGGCGCAGCACGACGCGTGGAGCGAGAGCGACGACGCCGAGGCCGGCGAGACCGGCGAGTCGTCCGGCGGCTTCGCACGCCTCGCTCGCCCGGGGACCTCGCCGGTGCCGCGCGACGACGGCGGCGGCGAGTCCGGGGCCTGGAATTCCGAGCTCGCCGAGAAGGAGGCCGCGGCCGGCGAGTACGGCTACGACGACGGGGCCGAGGGGACCCGCCTGCTGACTCCGGAGGACCTGAGCGGCAGCACGGTCAACCAGGTCTCGCCGGGCGCCAGCCCCTCGCCGACGCGCGTCGTCCCCTCGACGCCGCGCAGCCGCAGCCGCCCGACCCGCGGTGGCTTCCTGCCCGGGCGGGATTCGACCGGCCGGCTCGAGCTGCGCCTCGCGCCGCCGGCCGGCGACGATCCGGCGCTGGCGACGACCGCCGCGATCGCCGGCTGACGACTCCGCCCCGTCGGCGGACGCCCGCGGTCAGCTCGCCGCGTCGCTCAGCTCGAGTCCTTCGCACAGCAGGCTCGGGGCGCCGAACATGCCGTCGCCGGCGACGAAAGCGAGATCCCGCCCGAGGGCGCGCACGCCGGTGAGCCAGTGGCGCAGGTTGCCGCGCAGCCAGCGGCGGCCGAAGCCCCCGGCATCCCGGCCATCGAGGAGCGCGAAACCCGAGACCGGCAGCGCGAAGGTGCCGCTCGCCGGGTCGGCCCGCACCCCCCCCTCGACGTCGATCACGTAGGCGACGGCGCCGCCCGCCGCGAGCAGGTCGCGCGGCGAAACCTCCGGATCGGGCAGCAGGTGAAGATGAGTCGGGGCGCGGCGCGGCAGGTCGCGCCAGCTCGCCCGGCGCATGCAGCCGGTGGCGCTCGCCGGCGTATCGCTCTCCCACCAGGCGAGCAGCGGTCGGGCCAGCCGGCCGGCCTCGACCAGGGTCACCGCGCCGCACGGCACCCCTTCGCCGTCGAATGCGGCGGCGAGCAGGCCGTCCGGGCGCGCGCCGTCGTCGACGATCGAAATCCGGGGCGTACCGAGCGTCGCTCCGACGCCGCCGAGCAGCGCGCCGCGGGCCGCCGCTTCGCGCCCGACCAGACCAGGGACCATCGCCGCGAGCAGGCGGGCGCCGACCGGCGGGGCGAGCAGCAGGGCGCCGCCGCCGGGGCTCTCCTCGCC
>JAIOJQ010000438.1 GCA_019911865.1 Thermoanaerobaculia bacterium | reverse complement strand
ACGCTCCCGGGGGTGTCAACGAACCGCTCCTTCCTTCAGGCCCGATGCAGTTTCTTGCGCATGATGCAGAGCTCGAGTGCGATCGAGGCCTTGGCGACCAGGCTCTGCAGATCGGCGAGCTGCTGGGCGCGCGGCGCGGCGGCTGCCGGCACCGCCTGAACGAACTCGTGTGGCGGCGGGGGGGGCGGCGGCGCAGGCACCGGCGCAAGCGGCGAAGCGTCGGGTGGCGTCGCGCGGACTCCCAGTCCGGAGTCCCACGAGAGCTGCTCGGGGCGCGCCGGCTCGTCCCGGTTGCGGCGCACGAACTGCGCCCGGTCGAGCCGCTCGACCAGCTTGGCGAAACGCTGCGGGCACTCCTCGCCGTAGTGCTTTTCGAGCGCTTCCAGGATACGCGCCTCGGTGGCGACGAGCGGGCGCACGCGGCGGCCGGTGACGAACGCGAGCTCGTCGAGCGCCCGCAAGTCGCGGCTGTCGATCATCGCCACTTCGACCTGGGTCGAGGTGGCGCGCACCGGCACCACGAAGTGGGCTCGCGCCACCTTGGCGGGCAGCAGCGAGCGGACCTCGGCGGAGATCGCACGCAGATCCTCCGGCGACACCCACGGCACGTTCTGCTGCTCGGCCAGGGCGCGGACGACCTCGTCCTCGGGGACGGCGTCGATCTCGAGCAGGCAGGTCCCGAGCTTGCCGCCGACTACCTTCTGGTGACGCAGGGCGCGCAGCAGCTGATCGCGCGAGAGCACGCCGCGGCGTTCGAGCAGTTCTCCGAGACGGGGGCCGCGCGAGCGCATGGGCAGTGGAATAAGTCGTTCTGGGCGAGGGAGTTGAAAAGCCCGGCGATCCTACCGGCCGGAGGCCTCCGTGGCAAGCGGATTGCGGATAGCATCGCCGCGATGCGACGTACTCCGCCTTCGCGCTTCCTGCTGTTCGCAGCTCTGGCGGCCCTTTGCGGGGCCGGGATCCTCGCCGCCCAGTCGCCGGCGGCCGACTTTCTCGATGCCCGGCAGCTGGCCGAAGAGGGGAGGGTCGAGACCGCCCTGGTGCTGCTCGACCGGGTGATCGCGGCGGTGCCGGACGATCCGTACGTCCGCCTGGAAAGGTCCGAGCTGCTGCTGCGAGTCGGCCGCTTCGACGATGCCTCGAGCGAGGTCGCGGCGGCTCTCCGCCTGGCGCCGGACAATCTGGACGGCGTGCGCCTCCAGGGGCGGGTCGAGCTGTTGCGGACCGAACGGGATCCCGCCGCCTTCGACGTCGCGCGCGCAGCGTTCGAGAAGTTGCGGGAGAGGGATCCCGAAGATCTCGAGGCGCTCATCTCGCTCGGCCAGGTCTATCTCGGCTCGGGGCGTCCGGGCCTGGCGGCCGACGCGCTCGCCGAGGCGGACCGGCTGCGTCCGCGCCACCCCGGCATCCAGCAGCTGCTGCAGCGGGCGCTCGAGGCGAGCGACGACCCGGCAGTGTCGGCGCGTATCCTCGGCGAGCGCCTGGCGCGCGACCCGCAGTCGCTGGCGACCCGACTCGAACTCGCCGACCTCCAGGCGCGCGCCGGCGACCCCGCCGCTGCGCTGCGAGTGCTCGCCGAGGCCGACGAAGTGCAGCGTGACGGCCTCGACGTACGGCGCCGGATGGCGCTGCTCCGTTTCCAGCTGGGCAATCTGGAGGCGGCACACGTAGAAGCCGCGGCGATCGTCGAGCGCTGGCCGAACTACAGCGGCGGGCGGGTGCTGCTGGCCCGCATCGAAGTTGCGCAGGGCCGATTCGCCGAGGCCGAGGCCTTGCTCGGGCCGCTGTTCGGCGGCGAGGCGCCGCCGGTCGTCTTCGAGCTCGAGCTGCGGATCCTCGAGGCGACGGGGAGGACCGAGGAGGCCGCCGCGCGGCTGACCGAGGAGGCCGGGCGGCTCGCCGGTGAAGGGAGCCTCGGCGCGGCCGCTGCCCGCCGGTTCGAACGGGCCCAGCTCTGGGC
>JAIOJQ010000050.1 GCA_019911865.1 Thermoanaerobaculia bacterium | reverse complement strand
TCGGCGCCGCGGCCCCGACCGCCGCGCCGAGCGGACCGGCGCGCAGCCGGGCGTCGACCGGCTCCGGCTGATGACTCTCAACGTCGCCCACGCCCGGCGCCAGGGGCGCCACCAGGCGCTGCTCTCGGAGTCCACCCTGCGCGGCAACCTCGCGGCCATCGCGGCGGTGCTGCGGCGCGAACATCCGCACGTCGTCGCCCTGCAGGAGGCCGACGGGCCGTCCGCCTGGAGCGGCGGCTTCGATCACGTCGCCACGCTCGCCGAGCTGGCGCAGATGCCGCACGCCTTTCGCGGCGAGCACAACCCCTTTTCGCTCGGCCGCTTCGACCTCTCCTCGGGAACGGCGCTGCTGGCGCGGCTGCCGCTCGGCGATCCGCGCTCGCACGCCTTCGGCCAGAACTGGCGTGACACCAAGGGCTTCGTCGCTGCGACGCTGGAGGCGCCGTGCTCGCACTGCGGGCCGATCGACGTGGTGTCGATCCATCTCGACTTCCTCGCCGAACGCGTGCGCAGCCGCCAGGTCGAGCAGCTGGTCGAAGGATTTCGCGGCCACGACCGGCCGCTGGCGGTGCTGGGCGATTTCAACTGCGAGTGGAGCGAGCGGCGCCGCAGCCTCGACCTGCTGCGCCGCGAGCTGCGTCTGCGGCCGGCCGGCTTCTCCGGACATGCGACCTTTCCGAGCTGGCGGCCGATGGTCCGCCTCGACTGGATCCTGATCTCGGACGAGCTCGAATTCACGTCCTACGAAACGCTGCCCGACCGCCTCTCCGACCACCTCGGCGTGGTCGCCGAAATCGCTCCGCGCGGCACCGCCAGCGCAGCGCGCTGAGCGTCGCTCAGTTGGTGCCGCGGCCGCCGTCGGGACCCTGCGCCTCGGCGACCGCGCCGAAGGCTTCCTCGTAGCGGGCGAGGTTGGCTCCCAGGGCCTGGACGATGCGCTTGAGATGGCCGGGGCTGGCGATCACCCGCGCCGTGACGATCCCCTGCGGCGGTACCACCTGGATGAAGTCGAGGATGAACTCCTCGCGCGTGTGGGTGACCCGCAGCAGGTTGGCATAGCGCCCCTTCATCTCCTCGTCGGAGATCTTGACGTCGACGTGCGGCGCCGCGGCGCCCTCGCGTTCGCTCATGATCCACTCCTCGCTGCGACCCTGAGCCGGCCGGAAAACTCCCAGCGGTGCTCGGGAAAGTAGACGCCGACACCGCGATCCTCCGCCGTGACGCTGAACGAGAGGAGCTTGCGCCGGTAGTCGTAAGGGGCGCCGTCGCGGGCGTGCACGGCGGCGTCGATCAGGTACTCGCCCGGGGCGAGGCGCAGCTGCGGGCAGACGAGGCGGACCCGCGCCTCGCCGTCGAAGCGTTCCGGCCGCAGGCCGGACAGCTCGGTGTTGGTCCCCCAGACCTCGGTGCCGCGCGGCGTCGCCACGCCGATGCCGAAGACGAAATCGTCCTGCGGCCGGTGGGCGACCGCCTCGATCTCGAACGTCACCGCCTCGCCGGAACGGAAATGGTAGCGCTCGTCGCCGTCGGCGCCGAGCAGGCGCACGCGCAGGATCTCGGCGGCACGCGAGCCCCAGCGCAACACTTCGTCCGGCGCCTCCGGCTCTCCGGCCGCTTCGTCGGCGGGCGGCTCGACCGACTCGGCCCCGGCCTCCTCCGTCGCTTCGCTGCGCTCGCGCTCCTCCTTGACCGCGCGGTGCGCCCTCCCCTCGGCCTCGGCCACCGCGGCGCGGTAGGCGTCGACCACCCTTCGCGGCTCGCCGATCAGGCGCGCCCGTCCACGGTCGAGCCAGAGCACGCGCGAACAGACGTCTTCGACCAGCGCCAGCGAGTGACTGACGAAGACCACCGTCCGGCCGCCGGCGAGCAGCTCCTCGATTCGCCGCAGGCACTGGTGGGCGAACGCCTCGTCGCCCACCGCGAGAACCTCGTCGACCAGCAGGATGTCGGGGTCGGTGTGGATCGCCACCGCGAAGCCGAGCCGCACGTACATGCCCGACGAGTAGTTCTTCACCGGTTCGTCGATGAAGTCGGCAAGCCCCGCGAACTCGACGATGCGGTCGAAGCGCTGCTCCACCTGGCGCCGCGTCAGCCCGAGCACCGAGCCGTTGATGTAGATGTTCTCGCGGCCGGAGATTTCGGGATGGAAGCCGGCGCCGAGCTCGATCAGCGCCGCCACGCGGCCATCGGTGACCACCCGGCCGGCGTCCGGGCGCAGGATGCCGGCGATCAGCTTGAGCAGCGTCGACTTGCCCGAACCGTTGCCACCGACGATGCCGAAGGCCTCGCCCCGCTCGACCTCGAAGCTGACCCCGGCGAGGGCCGGAATGAGGTCGGCCGCGGCCGCTCCGCTCGCCAGCGAGCGGCCGATGAAGGCGCTCTTGAGGGTGCGCAGGCGGTGGCCGGGGGCGAGCCGGCGGTACTGCTTGTCGACCTGCTCGACCCGGATGGCCGGATTCACACCGCCTCCACCAGGGTCTCGCGCAGCCGCCCGAAGACCCAGGTACCGATCCCCCAGGCGACGAGGGCGATCGCCCCCATCTCGAGCCACAGGCGTGGCGCCGGGAAGACCCCCGCGAAGAGCGCCTGCTGGTAGGCGACGGTGAACGGGGTGGCCGGCGACAGGCGGACGACCCAGGCGAGCGACGGCACGGCGGCGCGCACCGCCTCGACCGAGAAGAGGATCGGGGTGAGGAAGAAGAGCAGGGTCAGGGCGCTCGCCAGCAGGTCGCGGACGTCCTTGAAGTGGGCGTGCAACGGCGCCAGGGCGAGCGCCGCCCCGGCCACCAGCGGCAGCTCGAGGGCGACGATCAGCGGGAAGGCGAGGGCCCCCCAGCCACCTACCGCGGCGCCGTCGATCCGGCCGGCGACGATCGCCAGGGCGACGACCGGCAGGGCGAGCATCAGGTGGACGAGGTTGGAGAGCACCGGGACGACCGGCAGCAGCTCGGCCGGAAAGACCGCCCGGCGGATCAGCCCGGCGTTCGAGACCAGCGAAACGGTCCCCTCCGACAGGGCGGTGGAAACCCAGATCCAGGGGAAGAGACCGGTGATCAGGAAGAGCGGATAGGGCTGATCGCCGGCGCCTGGGCGCGGCGG
Source organism: Thermoanaerobaculia bacterium (assembly GCA_019911865.1). GTDB lineage: Bacteria > Acidobacteriota > Thermoanaerobaculia > Multivoradales > JAGPDF01 > JACTMI01. The sequence goes on along the minus strand of JAIOJQ010000050.1, from coordinate 11,109 downwards.
AAAGACATGGCCGAAGACGAAGCTGTAGACCGCGAGCAGCAGCAGCGGCTGGGCGAGCGACCAGACGAAACCGAGCACCGAGCCGCGGTAGCGCCCCTTGAGCTCCCGCGCCACCAGGGTCGCCAGGAGTCCCCGGTGCCGCACGAGCTCACGGGCCGTCGCGATCAACGGCGGATCTTCAATTGCCCTGGTTCTTCAGGCGCCGCAGCTCCTCCTCGAGTCGCCGCATCTCTTCGCGGGCCGCCTCGATGCGCTGCTTCTTCTGTTCCTCGACGTCGACTGCCCGTCCGTCGGTCACGGTATAGACGTGCGGGAATTTCTGCACGTCGCCGCGGTCGTCGAACTGGAGGGCGCCCGTCACCCCGGGGTACTCGTGGATGTTGCGCATCCCCTTCCAGAACGAGGAGGTCGAGTCGCCGCCCTGGCGCACCGCCTCGACGAGGATCATGAAGGCGTCGAAGCCGTGCGCCGCGTAAATGTCCGGATCCCTCCCCCAGCGCGCTTTGAAGGAGTCGACGAACGCCCGGACGTTGGGGGCGAGGTCTTTGCCCTGGGTGGTGAAGGAGGTCTGGGTGAAGTAGATCCCCTCCCCCTTGTCGCGCACCGAGGCAATCGTCTCGGCCGCCGCGAACGAGGAGGTGGTGAGGATCAGCCCGTTGAACTGGTGGGCATGCAGCTGCGCGACCAGGCGGGCGATCTCGTCCGCGTAGGCCGCCAGGTAGACGAAGTCGGGCTTGAGCGTCACCACGCGGTCGGCCAGGGCGGCGAAATCCGTGGTGCCGGCCGGAAACTCGATGGTCTCGAGAATCTTGCCGCCGCGCCGTTGGAACTCCTCGGCGAAGACCGTCTGGATCCCCTTGGCGTAAGTCTCCTCCTTGGCCAGGATGACGCCGGTGCGCACCTTCAGCTCGTCGAAGGCGTAGCGCGACATCACCGTCCCCTCCGAGAAGTCCGAAGGGTAGACGCGGAAGAAGTTCTCCGAGATCCCCGACAGCTGCGGCAGCGACGCCGAGGGGGAGAGCAGGATGCGGCGGCGCGAGTCGGCCACCTCGACCATCGCCAGCGCCTCGGCGCTGGTGACGCCGCCGATCGCCGCCAGGGCGCCGTCGGCGTAGACGCGGTCGAGCCTGTCGTGGGCGGTCGGCGGGTCGCTCTGCGAGTCGACCACCTGCAGCTCCACTTTCGGGGCCTCGGGATCCGCCTGCACCTGCTCGTAGGCCAGCTCGATCCCCTGGCGGATCGACTTGCCGTAGACCTCCGCCGCCCCGCTCAGCGGCAGGACCGCGCCGAATCTGGACGGCCCCTTGCCGGTGCAGGCCGCGACGGCCAGCCCCAGGGCGACGATGGTGATCCCGCGACCGAATCGCTTCATGCAAAGCTCCCCAAGAGTCCCCTGCTCAACGGTTTGTATGCCACGGGCCGGGGGGTGTCAAGCACGGCTACAATGCTCTCGTGGCCGAAACCCGCAAGCTCACCGTCCGCTGTCCCGACTGCGCCGCCGAGCTCGTCGTCGACGCCGAGACCGGGACGATTCTCTCCCATCGGACGCCGAAAGCACCGCTCGCCGGCGGACACAGCTTCGACTCCCTGTTTGCCGAGCTCGACAGCGGCAAAGCGCGGGCCGAGGAGCTGTTCGAGCGCGAGAAGGCCGCCCTGGCCGACCGCGACCGGCTGCTCGACGAGAAGTTCCGCGAGGCGCTGAAGCGCGCCGAGGAGGAGCCCGATCTCCCCCCGAAGCGCCCCTTCGACCTCGACTGAGACGGCCCGGCCGGCCGCCTCACATCGGCAGATTGAGGTTGTAGGCGTAGCGGCCGCGACCGACGACCAGGAAGAGGCTGCCGCGATCGAGGGCGCGCAGCACTTCGTGGCCGAGTTGCTCGGCACTGGCGAGCCGCTGGCCGTTGGCCGCCAGCAGGCGATCGCCAGCGCGCAGGCCGATGCGCTCGCCCTCCGAACCGTTTGCGACCCGGCCGATCGCCAGCCCCTCGCCGGAACTCGTCACCGCCAGGCCGAGGGCTTCGGCGAGCACCTCGAGCCCCAGTCCGCGCGGCGGCCGCACCGCGGAGAGCGCGAGCACGAACGAGCGCTCGCCGCGCCGCACCTCGACGCGGATCGGCGTCCCCGGGGCGACCGAGTGGAAGGCCGTCGTCAGGTCTTCGCGCGCCGCGATCGGCTTGTCCGCCACGCTGGCGAGAAGATCCCCGGCCTGGACGCCGGCGCGTGCCGCCGGCGAGTCGGGAAAGACCCGCACCACCAGGGCGCCGCGCGCCCCCGGCAGCCCCTCGCGGCGCGCCAGCTCGGCGTCGACCGTCTCGAGTCTCAGGCCGGTCCACAGCGGCTGCAGCTCGCCGAAGCGCAGCAGGTCGTCGACCACCCGCTGGGCGCGGTCGGCAGGGATGGCGAAGCCGATGCCGTTGGCCCCCTGGACGATCGCCGTGTTGATGCCGATCACCTGCCCGGCGAGGTTGACCAGCGGCCCGCCCGAGTTGCCCGGGTTGATCGAGGCGTCGGTCTGCAGGAAGTCGGTGTAGCGCGCCTCGCCGGATTCCGCCGCCACCGTGCGCCCGCGCGCCGAGAGGACTCCCGTGGTGACGGTGTGCGAGAGGCCGAACGGGTTGCCGATCGCCACCACCGTTTCACCCATCAGCAGGTCGGCACTGCGACCGAGGGGCGTGGCGGGAAGAGCGCGCGCCTGGACCTTGAGTACCGCCAGGTCCGCGTCGCGGTCGGCGCCGAGCACGTCGGCTTCGAGCTCGCGGCCGTCGCGCGTGGTGACGACGATGCGCGAGGCCCCCTCGATCACGTGCGCGTTGGTCACCACCACGCCACCCGAATCGATGATCAGGCCCGAGCCGAGGGACTGGGTGCGCCGCGGCCGGGAGCCGAAGAAGCCGCCGAAGAAGGGATCGGCCCGCCGCACGATCGACTCGGCCGAGATGTTGACCACCGCCGGAGCCACCCGTTCGACCACCTCGACCACCGGCGAGCGCCGGACGGCGGCAGACTGCGCAGCGAGCGCCGTGGAAACCAGCGGCAGAAGGGCGACGGTCAGCTGTCGAGCTCGTCTCATCACCGCGAATCCTACGCAGGAAAGGCGCCGGCGTGGCTCCACGCGGCGCTCACGGCGCCGCAAACCGCAGGTAGAGCGGCGACGGGCCGAGCGTGACCGCGCCGTCCGGCGACGGCTGGAGCGCGTGGCCCCCCCGATCGACGAGCCCGGTGAGCCTGCCTCCGGGCGTCCAGCGCAGCTCGCCGCCGGTCGTCCAGGCGACCAGCGTCTCGCCGCCGTCCGGGCGCGCGAAGGCCATCGCCCGGGCCGGCGCCGGCAGTGCCCGCGCTCCCAGGCAGCGCGAGCCGGCCAGCTGCCGCTCGAGGGTCGCCAGGGCGGCGAAGGCGGGGCGCCGGCGCAGCACGCCCGTGTCACCCGGATCGATCAGGCCGTAGCCGCGGGCCACCAGCTGCCACCAGAAGACCCGCTCGACCCGACCGCTGCCGAGAGTCTGGAGGTAGAAGCGGACCAGGAAGTCGGCCTGCTCGCGCTCGCCGACCGCCACCTTGCGGCCGGCCGGCGAGTGCGGTCCCTCGGCGAGCGGCCAGTTGACCTCGGTGATCCAGTGTCGGCCGCTGCCGATCCGGCGCGCGGTTTCGGCCACCGCGGCGAGCAGCGTCACCTTGTCCACGGTGTCGAAACCGAGCTGCCGGTTCTCCGGTGCGCCCCGCCGGTCGACGTAGAGCAGCGAGGCGAGGGCGTCGAAGCGCAGCGTCGGATGGCGGAGGTTGACCACCGCGGCGGTCACGTGGGCCTCGAAGTCGATGACCGCCGGCCCCGCCAGCTCGACCGCGCCGCGGGCGCGCAGGATCTCCGCCGCCGCGGCGGCCAGCGCGAGGTACTCGCCGTAGTTCCACACCCCCCACTTGCTGCGGTTGATCGCCTGGCCGATCTGGAACCGGCGGCCGAAGGGGAGAAAGCGCTCGGCCAGCTCCTCGACGGCGGCGCGCCAGCGCGCCGGATCGCGCACCAGCTCGCGGTTCTGCGGCAGGGCGAAGGTCAGCTCGACGCCCCGCCCGGCCAGCTCGCGCGCCAGCTCCGCCTCGGCGTCGTGGCGTTCCTGCCAGGGGTGGAGCCGGATCAGCGCCTGGCGCAGGCCGAGGTCGTCGAAGGCGGCGAGCAGGGCCGCCGGATCGCGCTCGAACGGGCGCAGCGCCACCCCGGCACCGGGCCAGGCGAAGGGCGCCGGCGGCGGCGCGGCGCGCAGCTCGCGGTAGCGCCGGCGGATGCGCGGCACCGCCGCCAGGAACGTCCCCCAGGTGCGCAGGTGGACCGGCAGGTCGGCGAGGCGGACGCCGGCGCGCTCGAGGCGGCCGGCGTGCGAGTGCGGCTGGTCCGAGAGGTGGTCCCAGACGATCTTGTCGCGCGCCCCGGCGCCCTCGGGCGGCGGCGGAATGTGGGCGTGGGTGCCGCGCGGGATCAGCCAGGACTTCACGGCGTCGCGCCAGGCGCGCAACCTCGGCTTGAGCCGGTGGCGGCCGTGAAAGGAGCGCCGCATCAGCTCGTAGGCCGCCGTGGCGAGCGGCGGCGGCGAGCCGCCGAAGTAGGCGGCCAGCAGACGCTGGCGGTCCTCCGGCAGGTCGAGCGGCAGCCGGCAGAGGTCGCGCAGGCGCGCCAGCGTCGACACCCGACCCGGCCGCCGGCAGCGGTTGAGGTCGACCAGGGCGATGGCGCCGAACCCGGGCCGCGTGCCGCGCGGTTCGAGCAGCAGGTTGCCGACCGAATAGTCCCGGTGCCAGAAGCCGGCATCGTGCAGCCGCCGGGCGAGCCCCGCAACCGCCTCGATGAGCGCCGCGAAGTCGAGCTGCGGGTACTCGGCGGCGTCGCGGCCGGCGTTGCGCGCGCGCAGCGGGTAGCGCAGCTCGATGCGCCCGGCGAGGTGGCGGCAGACGAACAGCGACACACCGCCGGGGCGGTCGGGCTCGACCAGCAGCAGCGGCTCGGGAGTGACGAAGCCGGCGGCCGCGAGGGCGCGGGCCATCTCCCAGCTGCGCCTCGCCTTGCCGGCGCCGCGGGCGAGCCGCCGGCGCTCGCGCGCCGAGTCGCCGCGGAACTGCTTGACCACCACCTCCGGCGCGCCGGGCGCCCCCGTCAGGCGAGCCACGTAGAGGTAGTTGCGCCCCCAGTGCAGGGTGCGCAGCGCCGCAGCCGGGTCGAGCAGACGGCGCGCCTCGGCGGCCGGGTCGGCGGCGAAATCCGCCGCCGCCTCGCCGTGAAAGCCGTCGAATGCGAACGGTCGCGCCGTCACACTTCGAGGATATCGAAGCTCGCCTGGTGGGTTTCGGCATCCTCCTGCAGCAGGACGCGCGCGCCGAGCTCGCGCTCGAGCTCGACGAGAATGCCCCGCTCGCTGTCGCGCAGCGCCCGCGCCACCTCGGGATGGCAACGGACGAGCAGCTCGCGCGCCGGCGCCGCCGCGGCGAGGCGGAGCACGGCGCGCCGGACGCGCAGGCTCACGGTAGCCGGCGAGGGGATGCGGCCGACTCCCTGGCAGTACGGGCAGGCGGTGGTCAGCTGGCGCTCGAGGTTGGTGCGCGACCGCTCGCGGGTCAGCTCGACGAGCCCGAACTCGGAGATCGCCAGCACCTTGTGCTTGGCGTGATCCTTGGTCAGCTCGCGCTCGAGAGCGGCGAAGACCTCCTCGCGGTGGCCGCGCTCCATCATGTCGATGAAGTCGATCACCACGATGCCGCCGAGGTCGCGCAGGCGGATCTGCCGCACCACCTCGACGACCGCCTCGAGGTTGGTGGCGAGCGCCGTCTCCTCGAGGTTGCTGCGCCCGACGTAGCGACCGGTGTTGACGTCGATCGCCACCAGCGCCTCGGTCGGGTTGATCACCAGGTAGCCGCCCGAAGGCAGCCAGACCTTCGGCTTGAGCGCCGCCTCGATGGAGCGGTCGACGTCGAAGCGCTCGAGCAGCGCGCGTTCCTCGCGGTCGAGCTTGACCCGCGAAACCAGCGCCGGCTGCACCTGGTCGAGGAACTCGACGATGCGGCTGTAGGTCTCCTCGCCGGCGACCCAGAGCACCGTGAAGTCGGCCGAGAAGCGATCGCGCACGACACGCAGCGCCAGGTCGAGGTCCTGGTGGACGAGCGCCGGCGCCGAAACCAGCGCGGCGCCGTCGCGGATCCGCCGCCACGCGGAGGACAGCCAGGCGTGGTCGGCGGCGAAGTCCGCCGCGTCGCGCCCCTGGCCGGCGGTGCGCACGATCAGGCCGCCGCCCTCGGCGGGCAGCTCCTCGAGCCGGGCGCGCAGGCGCGCCCGCTCGGTCTCGTCCTCGATGCGCCGCGAAACGCCGAGGTGACGCACCGTCGGCAGCAGGACGAGAAAGCGCCCGGGCAGCGTCACGTGGGTCGTCACCCGCGCGCCCTTGTTGGCGAGCGGGTCCTTGGTCACCTGCACGAGCAGCTCCTGCCCGGCGCGCAGCAGTGTGTCGATCGACGGATTGCCGGCGTCGCCCTCGAGCAGGTCGGCGGCGTCGAGGTCGCCCTCCTCGCCCGGCGGCAGGGCGGGCAGGACGTCGGCGACGTAGAGGAAGGCGTCGCGCTCGAGGCCGATGTCGACGAACGCCGCCTGCATGCCCGGCAGCACGCGGGTGACCCGCCCCTTGTAGACGTTGCCGACGACGCCGCGCTGGTGCCGGCGCTCGAGGAAGTACTCGGTGAGACGGTCCTCCTCGAGCAGCGCGATGCGCGTCTCGTAGGGGTCGCTCTCGACCAGCATCTTGGCGCCCACGGCCCCTCCTAGCGGTTGACGTAGCGCCGGAAGTCGACGCCGAGGATGAGCCCGACCGAGATCCAGGTGGCGAGCGTGAACGAGCCGCCGTAGGAGAGGAAGGGCAGCGGAATTCCGGTGACCGGCAGCAGCCCGATGACCATCGCCGAGTTGTAGAGGACGTGAAACGCCGTGATCGAGGCGAGTCCGGTCACCAGCAGGATGCCGGCGCGGTCGCGCGATCGCAGGGCGATCGACGCGGCGCTGGCCAGGTAGGCCCCGTAGAGCGCCAGCACCGTGGCGACGCCGAGGAAACCCGACTCCTCGGCGAGCACGGCGAGAATGAAGTCGGTGTGGCGTGCCGGCAGGAAGCGCAGCTGACTCTGCGTCCCCTGCATGTAACCGCGCCCGGTGAGCTGGCCCGACCCGACGGCGATCTTCGACTGCTGCACGTGGTAGCCGGCGCCGAGCGGATCCTGCGACGGGGCGAGGAAGGTGATCACCCGCTGGCGCTGGTAGTCCTTCATGCCGAAGGTCCAGATGAGACCGATGAACACCACCGCCGCGACCGCGCTGCCGATCAGCAGCCGGGCGCGCACGCCGGCCACCAGCAGCATGCCGGCGAGCATCGGCGCGAACATCGCGGCGCCGCCGAGGTCGGGCTCGACCGCGGTGAGCAGCATCGGCGCCGCGGCGATGGCGAGGGCGCGCAGGATGTGACCGGTCTCGAGCCGACGCTCCGCCAGCCCGGCGAGATAGCGCGCCAGGAAGAGCGCCGTGGCGAGCTTGGCGAACTCCGATGGCTGGATGCCGATGGAGCCGACGCGGAACCAGCCCACCGCGCCGCCCGCCTCGTGGCCGACGAAGAGCACCAGCACCAGCGCCACCAGTCCGGCGCCGTAGAAGACCGGCGCCATCGCCAGCAGGCGGTGATAGTCGAATCCTAGGGCGACCAGCATGGCGGCAAGGCCGGCGGCGAACCAGACGAGCTGGCGGGAGAAGTAGTCGGTCGGCGCCTCGGCGCTGGCCGAGCGGACGACCAGCAGTCCGATCGCCGCCAGGGCGAGCGCCGCCGCGAGGAGGCCTGGGTGCAGGCTCGCCAGCGCGGCGAGGCGCGGCCTCTCCTCAGGACGCGGCAGGCGACCCGGTATCGACCCGGAACCAGAGAGCATGCAGATCCTTGGCGATGGGGGCGGCGACGCGGGATCCCTGGCCGCCGTGCTCGACGAAGACGACGATCACCAGCTCGGGCGCCGCCGCCGGTGCGTAGGAGGCGAACCAGGCGTGGTTGCGCTGCTCCCAGGGCAGGTTGGAGGTGTCCTGCCAGGCTTCGTGCGAAACGACCTGCGACGTGCCGGTCTTGCCGGCGATCTCGATGCCCGGCAGGCGGACCGCCGCGGCGGTGCCGCCGGCGTTGACCACCCGCCAGAGCCCCGAGCGCACCGGCGCGAGGGCGGCCGGCGAGACGTCGATCGGTCGCGGCGGTTTGCCGTCGCCCTCGAGCAGGTGGGGCGTGACGAGCCGCCCGCCGTTGGCCACCGCGGCGATCGCCACGGCGACCTGGAGCGGCGTGGCGAGGAGAGCCCCCTGACCGATCGCCACCGAGATCGTCTCGCCCGGGTACCACGGGTGATTGCGCACCCGGCGGCTCCAGGCCTCGTCGGGAACCAGGCCGCTGCGCTCGCCCTCGAGATCGATGCCGCTCGCCGCGCCGAGACCGAACCGGCGCGCCCAGGCGGCGATGCGCTCGATGCCCAGGTCGCGGCCGATCTCGTAGAACCAGACGTCGCACGATCTTTCGAGCGCCCCCTCGAGGTCGACCCGGCCGTGGCCCCCTCGCTTCCAGCAGTGGAACCGCCGGCCGTAGTGCTCCGCCGAGCCGGGGCACCAGACGGTGCGCTGCGGCGTGGCTATCCCCTCGGCGAGCGCCGCGACGGCGACGATCATTTTGAACACCGAACCCGGAGGGAAGGCGCTCTGCAGGGCGCGATTCTGCAGCGGATGGCGGGGATTCTCGACCAGCTCGCGCCACTGCTCGGCGCCGAGCCGCCGGGCGAAGAGGTTGGGATCGTAGGCAGGCGACGAGACGAGGGCGCGGATGGCGCCGTCGCGCGGGTCGAGCGCCACGATCGCGCCGACCTGCCCGGCGAGCAACCGTTCGGCTTGTTGCTGCAGGTCCCCGTCGAGAGTCAGCCGCAGCTGCTCGCCCGGCTGGCCGAACTGACGACCGTGCTCGGCGATCGGCTGGCCGCGGCTGTCGACCACCACGATGCGTTCGCCGTCGACGCCGCGCAGCCGCTGGTCGAAGGCCCGCTCGATGCCGCGGCGACCGACCCAGTCGCCCGGTGCCAGTCCCGTGCCCTGGTGCGCCAGCTCTTCCGGGCGCGCCTCGCCGAGGTAGCCGAGCAGGTGCGCGGCGTGCGGGCCGAGCCGGTAGAGGCGACGGTGCGCCGCTTCGACGTCGAACTCCGGGTGCTCGAGCTCGGCGACCCGGAAGCGCGCCACTTCGGTGAACGAGAGGTTCTCGGCCAGCAGCACCGGCTGAAAGAGCGGCACGCCGCGATAGCGGACGAGCAGCTGCTCGAGCTCGTCGCGCGGCCGCGCCAGCACCTGCGCGGCAAAGTCGAGACTGGCGGCGAGGTCGTCACCACGCGAGCGGTCGAGCAGCAGGTTGTAAGCGGGCAGATTCTCCACCAGCACCCGACCGTGGCGATCGACGATGGTGCCACGCGGCGCTTCGACCGGCAGGCGCCGCAGCCGGTTGTTTTCCGCCAGCTCGCGGTAGTGACTGCCCTGCACCACCTGCACGAACCAGAAGGCGAGCGCCAGCACCCCGAGCGCGATGCCGGTGATGCGCGACAGAACCCGCACTCGCAGCTGCAAGGCTTCTCTGTGTTCGCCGATTTTCACGCCCGCCCGGACCCCCGGTGAGGAAACGTAACATGCTCACTTTCCGAGGGATAGAGCAACCGGTGACGGTTCCCGTCGCGCCGGCGGTGACGGTCTCCGCAGTTGCGCACTAATACGCTAGTGTGTTAGCGTGTCATCACGATGAAGCGGCGGCCGGCCGAACCCGACGATGCGCAGGTCGCCCTTGGCGATCTGGCGGTAGCGCTCGCCGCGGTGAGCGATCCGGACGAGATGCGCGCCTTTCTCGAGGATCTCTGCACGCCGGCCGAGCTCGAGGCGATGGCCGACCGCTGGCGCGTCGTGCCCCTGCTGCTCGCCAACATCCCCTACCGCGAGATCCACGAGCGCACGCAGGTCAGTGTCACCACCATCGGCCGGGTCGCGCGCACGCTCGACCGCGGCGCCGGCGGCTACGCCGCCGCGATCCTGCACCGCCACCACGCCGGCTGATCCGTGTCCGCGCCCAGGGTCCCCCCTGCCGCGGTCGCGCGCGACCGCCTGAGGATCGCCGTCCAGCGCAGCGGACGGCTGGCCGGGTCTGCGCGCGCCCTGCTCGCCGCCTGCGGCCTCGTCTGGCGCGAGGCGGAGGACCAGCTCTTCTGGCCCGGCCGGGAACAGCCGGTCGACCTGCTGCGGGTGCGCGACGACGACATCCCCGGCCTGATCGCGGCGGGTCACTGCGACCTCGGCATCGTCGGCCGCAACGTGCTGCTCGAGCGCCAAGGCGGCGCCCCCCGGCCGCCGGCGGTGCGCGAGTGGCGCGCCCTCGGCTTCGGCCGCTGCCGGCTCGCCGTCGCCGTGCCGGCGGCGTGGACCTGGCGCGGCCCGGCCGACCTCGCCGGCCGGCGGATCGCCACCAGCTACCCCGGACTGCTCGCCGCCTGGCTGCGCGCCGAGAAGGTCCCCGCCGAAATCGTGACCCTTGCCGGCTCGGTCGAGATCGCCCCTCAGCTCGGCCAGGCCGACGCGGTCTGCGACCTGGTGTCGAGCGGCGCCACGCTCGCTGCGCACGGCCTCGTGCCGGTGGCCGATCTGCTGGCGAGCGAAGCGGTGCTCGCCGGTCCGCGGGCGCCCCTGGCTCCGGCTCCCGCCCGGCTCGCGGCAACCCTCCTGCGCCGCGTCGACGGCATCCTGCGCCACCGCGCCTGCCGGCTCGTCCTGCTCCAGGTCGAGCGCGAACGGCTCGCCGGCCTGCTCGACCTGCTGCCCGACGCCGAGGCGCCCACGGTGATGCAGGTCGACGGCGCCGACCGCTTGGCCCTGCAGGCGCTCTGCCGCGGTGAACTGACCTGGCAGCGGCGCGAAGCGCTCGAACGGGCGGGGGCGCACGGCCTGCTGGTGCTGCCCGTCGAGGGGGTACCGGCGTGAGGCGGCGCGACTGGAGCGCCCTCGACCCGGCGGCCCGCCGCGCCTTGCTGCGCCGGCCGGCGCGTGCC
>JAIOJQ010000437.1 GCA_019911865.1 Thermoanaerobaculia bacterium | reverse complement strand
GCTCTTTCTCGAGCGCGGCACGGCGCTCGCCGAGGCGGGGCGGCTCGAGGCGGCGCTGGCCGATTTCCGCGAGGCGGCCCGGCGCGATCCCGCCGACCCGGTGGCGCTCGAGAACGCGGCGCGCGCCGCCTTCGCTCTCGGCCGGCCGCGCGAGGCGCTGATCACCTACGAGTCGCTGGTGCGCCTCGAGCCCGGCCGCGCCGACCTGTGGAAGACGCTCGGCGCGCTGGCGATGCAGACGGGAGATCGCGAGCGGGCGCTCGAAGCGTTTCGCGCCGCCCTGCGCGCCGAACTCGATCCGTTCGAGCGCGCGGCGCTCGAACGGCTGATCCTCGAGCTGGGCGGCTGAGGCCGCGGCGTCGCCGGCTCAGGCCGGGGCGGGCGACTGGCCTCGCAGCTCCTTCTCGAGCAGCTGGCCGGCGATCTTCAGAAAGTCGAACTCGGTGACGATGCCGACCAGGCGGCCGTCCTTGAGTACCGGCAGGCTGCCGACGCGGTGGTGGCGCATCAGCCGGATCGCTTCGAGGGTCGGCGTCTCGGGGGAGACGGTGACCATGTCGGTCGACATCACCTCGCGCACCGGCACCGGGCCCTTGCCGAGGTCGGCCGAGCGGTCGGCCAGCAGCGCGATCAGCGAGCGCTGCGACACGACGCCGATCAGCTGGTGGCCGGAGTCCTCCACCGGCACGTGGCGAATGTTCTTCCACTTCATCAGGTTGGCCACCAGCTCGACGCCCTCGTCCGGACCGACGGTGATCAGGTCGGTGGTCATGAACTGCTCGATGCGGGCGTAGTGCTTCTCCCAGCCTCCGGCGTGCTCGAGGTTGGCCACCGGCCAGCGGTGGACCGGCTCGCCGAGGGTCTGGTTCTCGATCGTCGCGGCGGTGATCGCCGCCAGGCGCTCGGCCCGTCCGCCCTGCTCGCGCAGCGCCGCGAACGAGTCGAGTTGCCATTGGGCGCCGGTGCGGCGGCTGCGCACCCGCTCCTCGAGCACACCGAGGTAGCGGTCGGAGTCGGCCGCCGCAATGCCCCGCGCGGCCAGCCCCTCGCGGGCGAGCGGCAGCAGCTCCTCGAGGATCAGCTCGTCGGCCGGCACCTGCTGGTGACCCGGCCAGCCGAACTGGGCGCGCAGCCCGAGCCGCGCCGCGGCCACGAAGTTCTCGTGCGCGGTGTCGAACTCCATCACCCGCCGGATGTCGGGCCAGATGCGCGACATGCCCGACAGCAGCCCGAACCAGAACGCGGCGTTGGCCATCTCGTCGAGCACCGTGGGGCCGGCGGGAAGGATGCGGTTCTCGATGCGCAGGTGCGGCTTGCCGCCCAGGACGCCGTAGCAGGGGCGGGTCCAGCGGTAGATCGTGCCGTTGTGCAGGCGCAGCGCCTGCAACGACGGGACCTCGCCGGCGGCGAGCTGGCCGAGCGAGTCCTCCTCGATTTCGGCCGACAGCAGCACCTTGAAGCGAGTGATGTCTTCGCGGAAGATCTCGAGCACCGACTCGTCCACCCAGCGACGTCCGAAGGAGACGCGCGGCGCCTGCTCGCGCAGGTGAAGCCCGGCGGCCCGGTGGTCGACCGACTGCTGGAACAGCGCGATGCGGGTCTCGCGCCAGAGGCGGCGGCCGAACAGCAGCGGCGAGTTGCAGGCCGCCGCCAGCACCGGGGCCGCCACCGCCTGGGTGACGTTGTAGAGCGGCGCGAACTCCTCCGGGCCGACCTGGTAGTGGAGCTGGAAACTGGTGTTGCAGGCCTCGACCATGACGCTGTCGTGGCGGATGATCAGCTCGTCGGCTCCCTTGATGTAGAACTCCCAGTCCTTGCCGCGCAGGCGCCGCATCGCCTCGTTGAGGGCGAAGTAGCGCGGCTTCGGCGTCATGTTCTCGAGCGTCAGGTCCGAGATGTCGATGGTCGGCAGTATGCCGGTCATCACGATCTCGGAGTCGAGCGAGTGCGCCGCGACCCGCGCCTTGCCGGTGAGCTCGCCGAGCTGCGCTTCGAGCCGCGACAGGCAGCCGCCGCCGAAGTCGAGCGGATCGGTATTGAACTCGAGGTTGAAGCGGGCTACCTCGGTGGTGAAGTGCGGATCGTCGAGCCGGTCGATCATCGCCAGCGCGATCGGCGCCGGCCGGAAGCGCTTGTCGAGCAGGAACAGCTCCTGTTCGGCCCCGATCCGCCGCACCCCGGTCTCGAGGGCGCCGCGCTGCAGCATCACCTCGAGGGCGCGCAGGTCGGCGAGCAGGTGGCGGGTGAAGGCGCGCAGGCTTTCGGGCTCGAGTTCCCTGACGTCTTGCTGGCCCATCGCGCCTCCCGCTGCCGCTCCACCGCCATGACGAAGCGGCGGAAGTGTAGCCCCGGGTCCCGGAGCCGGCAACCGCCGCAGCCGGCGGCTCAGTCGACCAGCAGGCTCCAGTCCGCGGTCGAGCCCAGCTCGAAGCCGTCGGCGAAGATGTAGTCGCTGTGCAACCGCGCGGCGACGAAGGCCATGTCCTGCGGCGCGGTTTCGCCGCCGCCGACGACCACGATCCGGCCGTCCGCGGCGAGCGCTACGGCCCGGCCCACCGAAATCGAGCCGCTGCCCGTGGCGGTGTTGAACGCGGTCGTGCCGTCGCCGGCGAAGGTCGGGTCGGGAGTGCCGTCCTCGCGGATGCGTGCCACGCCGAACCAGCGACCGCCGCCGGTGGCGTTGGTCGCCCGGCCGGCGGCCACCACGCGCCCGTCCCCCTGCAGGGCGAGGCCGAAGATCTGATCGTAGGAGGCATTCGCCGGGGCGTTGAAACTGAAGGTCAGCTTGCCGTCGCCGGAGAAACCCGGGTCCGGCGCGCCGTCGGGCAGCAGCCGGGCGATCGCCGCCTCGTTGTCGGAGCTGCCGTTGCCGGCGATGCCGCCGATCCAGATCCGGCCGCGGTCGTCGACCGCGAGGGCGCGCGCCTCGTCGTAGTTGCCGATCGGCAGGTCGAAAGAGAGCGTCACCTTTCCGTCGCCGCCGCCGAAGGTCGGGTCGAGGTCGCCGGCGGCCGTGACGCGCGCCAGGGCGAAATCGGAGTTCGACGCCGAGGCTTCGGCGCGACCGCCGACCAGGATCTTGCCGTCCGGCTGCAGCAGGACGACGCGGGCCCAGTCGTTGCGCAGCGAGCCGAGATCGAACTGGACGACGCGAAACCCCTCGTCGCCGAAGGCGGTGTCCGGTCCGCCGGTGGCGAGTCGCCGGCTCACGGTCATCTGCTGATGGTCGGGGTTCGGCGCCGTGTCGAGGAAGTCGTCGAGCACGAGCGGCCGGTTGTCCGGCTGAACGGCGATGTCGCCGGCGCCGAGATCGGCGGCCGAGATGATCACCCGCCCGTCGCCGCTGAAGGTGGCGTCGAGGCCGCCGGCCGCGGTCAGCTTCGCCAGCACCCATCCGACCGGGTTGGCGTCGGTGCCGTGGAAGAGGAAGAGCCCGCCACCCGGGGCGAGCTCGACCCGGCCGTCGTAGTAGCGGGTGTTGTCCGAACCGCCGGGATTGCCGTCGATGCGGGCGATTCCGCTGCTGCCGAAGGCGGGGTCGGGTGCGCCGCCGGAGAGCAGGCGGACGGCGACCATCCGCTCCGGCCCGGTCGCCGCGCCGATCAGCGACGAGGAGCCCGACATCACGATCCTGCCGTCGGCCTGGATCGCCACGTCGAAGGCGATGTTGCTGCGCGCAACGCCGCCGATCGGAACGTCGACCACCGCTTTGCCGGCGGTGCCGAACGTGCCGTCGAGCGTGCCGGGCGCCTGGGCGGCGCCGGGGAGCGCGGAGCAAGCGAGAGAAGCGACGAGGAGGGCGAAGACGGGGCGGCGCATGGTGACCTCTGGGGGGAGCCCGGACCGACGAACCGGGCCGCGATGCTATCGCGGTCCGCCCCGCAACGGCCTCCGCCGGGCGTCAGTCGGCATGGCTCGACCAGGCAGCGAAGCCACCCCGATCGAAGCCGTCGCCGAAGATGTAGTCGTTGTGGAGGCGCGCGGCGACGAAGTCCATGTCGCCGGGGGCGCGCTCGGCGCCGCCGGAGACGACGATGCGGCCGTCTCCGGCCAGCGTCACGGCGCGGCCGACCGAGACCGTGCCGGTGCCGGTCGCCCAGTCGAAGATCTGGCGGCCGGGTCGGCCCGCGAGGCTCGAGAAGGTCGGATCGAAGCTGCCGTCCGCGTTCAGCCGCGCCACGCCGACCCGGCGGCCCGTTCCCGCCGTCGTGGTGGCACGTCCGGCGACGATCAGCTTGCCGTCGCCCTGCGGCACCAGGCCGAAGATCTGGTCGAAGGCGCCACCCGCGTCGGAGGCGAAGGAGAAGGTGAGCTTGCCATCGCCGGAGAACGAAGGGTCGAGGCTGCCGTCGGGGAGCAACCGCGCAATGGCGCAGTTGCCGTTCGAGACGCCGGCGACCAGGATCCGCCGCCTCGCGTCGGACGCCACCGCGAGAGCCTCCTCGTCATCACCGCCGAAACCCAGCGTGCGTTTGCCGTCGCCGCTGAAGGAGGCGTCGAGCGCCCCCGTGGCCGTCAGCCGGGCGATGGCGAAGTCGATGTCGAGTTCGCCGGTGCCGACGTCCGCCAGGCCGCTCGCCAGCACCTTGCCGTCGTGCTGCAGGGTCATGGCGTGGCTGTAGTCCTCCCAGGAGTCTCCGAGGTCGAAGCCGAAGACGCGCGCGCCGCCTTCCCCGAATCCGCCGTCGGGGGCGCCGGTCGCGGTGAACTGCTCGATCACCCACTGCTGGTCGGGGATCGGTCCTCCCTCGTCGTTGAGATCCCAGAAGACGAGGACGCGGCCGTCGGCGCGGGAGGCGACGTCGCCGGTGCTGGCATAGTCGAAGCCTCCGGCAGTCACCAGTCCACCCTCGCCGAATCCCGCGACCAGCCCGCCGCTGGCGCTGAAGCGGGCGAGGGACCAGGCGGGGCAGCAGAAGCCGTCGTAGACCTCGTTGAAGAGATAGACGCCGCCGGAAGGGGCCGCGGCGACCCGGCCCTCGTAGAAGCGGGCCAGCCCTTCGCCGTCGGGATAGCCGTCGATCGCCGCGATGCCGTCGCCACTGAACGAACTGTCGAGGTCGCCGTCCGCCGTAAGGCGCACGGCGACCATGCGCTGGGCGCCGACGTCGTTCGCCGTCGCGGCGCCGCCGAGGACGATCTTGCCGTCGGCCTGGACCAGCAGGCCGGTGGCGTTGTTCGAGCGCGGCGCGCCGCCCACCCGGATATCGACGTGGCGCAGGCCGCCGGCGGCGAAGGTGGTGTCGAGCGCGCCCGGGAGCTGGGCGCGGACCTCGCCGCGCGACCAGAGGGCCAGGGATACGAAGAGAAGCGCAAATACCGGGCCGGTGCGTGCCATGAGGGTCTCCTCGATCCCTGTTACCCGGAAAGGGTGACGGGACGGGACAGCACGACCCGGGGGCGCCCGGCGGGCGCGAGCCGTCAGGCGCGGACGGCGGTGTCGGTGAGCAGGGCGGCGACCGCCGGGGGGACGACCTTCCCCTCGTGGGTCAGCAGCGTGCCGGCCACGACCTCGTCCTCGAGCGGTACCGAGAGCTGCTTGTCCTTCCACAGCAACTTGACCAGATTGAAGACGTTGCGCGCGTAAAGCAGGCTGGCGTCGTGGGCCAGCTCGGCGGCGAGGTTGGACGGGCCGAGGACGAGCACGCCGCCGTGGCGGACCTCGCGATCCGCCTCGGTCAGTTCGCAGTTGCCACCGGTCGAGGCGGCGAGATCGACCACCACCGAGCCGGGGCGCATCGCCTCGACCATGGCGCGGGTCACCAGTACGGGCGCCTTGCGCCCGGGCACCTGCGCCGTGGTGATGACGACGTCCGCATGGCCGATACGCTCGGTGAGAATCTCGCGCTGGCGGTCGAGGAACTCCCTGGTGACCTCCTTCGCATAGCCGCCGGTCCCCTCGGCCGAGCCCATCTCGGGCAGGTCGATGAAGCGGCCGCCGAGCGACTCGACCTGCTCCTTGACCGCGGCGCGCACGTCCGAGACCTCGACGATGGCGCCGAGGCGGCGGGCGGTGGCCAGGGCCTGCAGGCCGGCGACGCCGGCGCCGAGCACGACGACGCGCGCCGGCTGAATGGTGCCGGCCGCCGTCATCAGCTGCGGGAAGTACTTGCCGAGCCGGCCGGCGGCGAGCAGCACGGCCTTGTAGCCGGCGATCGACGCCTGCGAGGAGAGGACGTCCATGGCCTGGGCGCGCGTCGTGCGCGGCACCAGCTCCATGGCGAAGGCCGAGACGCCGCGCTCGGCGAGCCGGCGGACCTGTCCGAGGTTGCGGTAGGGGTCGAGCAGCGAGACGAGGATCGAGCCCGAGCGCAGCGCGCCGGCCTCGTCGTCGGTCGGCGGGGCGACCCGGAGCACCAGGTCGGCACCCGCCATCGCGGCCGGCGCCGAAGCGACCAGGCTGGCGCCGGCTGCCTCGTACTCGGCGTCCGGGTGGCCGGCCGCGGAGCCTGCGCCGCGCTG
>JAIOJQ010000436.1 GCA_019911865.1 Thermoanaerobaculia bacterium | reverse complement strand
GCTCGCCGACGACCTCGCGCGGCTGCTCGCCGGCCGGCCGATCCGGGCGCGCGGCGACGCCCTCGGTTACCGGGCCGGCAAGTTCGTGCGCCGGCACCGCGTCGCCGTCAGCGCCGCGGTGCTGGTGCTCCTGTCGCTGGTCGGCGGCCTGGTCGCGGCGCTGGTCTCGGCGCGCCACGCCGAGCGGCAGGCGCGCCGCGCGATGGAGGTGCAGAAGTTCCTCGTCGGCCTGTTCGCGGCGGCCGATCCCGACCAGTCGCTCGGTGCCGAGGTGACGGCGCGTCAGCTGCTCGACGCCGGCGTCGCCGAGCTCGAGCGCGGCCTCACCGGCGAACCGGAGGTCCAGGCGGCGCTGTTCGACACCGTGGCGCAGATCGAGCGGCGCATCGGCCGCTACGACTCGGCCGAGCGGCTGGCGCGCGGCGCCGTCGAACGACGCGAAAGCCTGGCGGGGGTGGACTCGGCCGCGGCGGCCGCCGCCCGGCTCACTCTCGCCGAGGTCCTCCACGCGCGCGGCGAGCTCGATCCGGCGGTGGCCGAGTTCGAGCAGGCCCTGGCGGTCCTCGCGCGCCGACCGGGCGCCGACCCCGCCGAGGTGACGCGCGGCCTGGCGGGCCTGGCGAGCAGCGAGTACTACCGCGGCCAGACCGAGCGGGCGCTCGGCCTGGCCGACGAGGTACTCGAGCGCCAGCGGCGGGTGCACGGCGACGCGCACGCCGAGACGGCAATGGCGCGCCTGGCGCGCGGCCAGATGCACGAACTCGCCGGCCGGTACGAGGCGGCGCGCGCCGACATCGAAGCGGCGCTGGCGGTGCTCGAGAGCACTCTCGGGCCGGAGCACCCGAGGACCAGCGAGGCGCGCCTGGCGCTCGCCGAGCTGGTCGGCTTCCTCGGCGACCGGCCGCGGGCGCAGCAGCTGTTCGCTCAGACGACAGCGGCGCTGCGCCGCGCCCTCGGCGACGACCACGTGCTGGTCGGCCACGCGCTGGTCAAGCATGCGCTGGTCTTCCTCAACGAGGGCCGCTCGGCAGACGCCGACCGGGTGCTCGGCGAGGCGCTGGCGATCTTCACCGCTCTCGGCCACTTCGAAGCCGCCTCCTGCGAGCGCCTGCTCGGCCACTCGCTGCTCACCCAGGACCGCCCCGCCGAGGCGGCCGAGCGCTTCGCCCGCGCCCACGAGCAGTTCCGCGCCCGGCTCGGCGAGCGGCACGTCTACACCCTGGCGGCGCTCGGCAACCTCGGCACGGCACGAGTACGCCAGGGCGACCTGCGCACCGGCCGCGCGGCGCTGGTCGACGCGATCGCCGGTCTCGAGCAGGTGCAGGGGGAGAGCTCCGACGACCTGCGCCAGCCGCTGCTCTCGCTCGGCGAGGCGGCGCGGCGCGAGGGCGACGTCGAGGCGGCGCTCGCCCATCACCGGCGGGCGCTCGCCATCGCCGAGGCGGGGGTCGGCGCCGAGCACGCGGGGGCGGCCAACGCGCGGCGCGAGATCGCCCTCGATCTGGCGGCCGCCGGCACGCCGGCGGCGCTCGCCGAGGCCCTCACCGAGTTCGACCGCGCCCTCGCCATCCGCCGCAAGACCGACGCCACCAGCCCGCGCCTCGCCGATTGGCTCCTCGAAGCGGCCGCCCTCGCCGACCGGGCGGGCGACGCTGCCGGCACGCGAGCCCTGCGCGAGGAGGCGCTGGCGATTCGTCAGCAGGCCTTCGGCGAAGACGATCCGCGCACCACCGAGCTGCTCCGGCTGCTCGGCCGCTAAGCCGTTCCCGCTGTCAGTTCCCCGCCCAGGCCGTCGCGTCGCCGCGCTCGAAGCCGTCGGCGAAGAGGTAGGCGCTGGTGACGCGCAGCACGGCGAAGGCGGAGTGGTCGGTGGCGTCGTTGGCGGCGCCGACCAGCAGCGGCCGCCCTTGGGCGAGGATCAGGGCGCGGCCG
>JAIOJQ010000435.1 GCA_019911865.1 Thermoanaerobaculia bacterium | reverse complement strand
GTCTTCGTCTTCGTCTTCGTCTTCGTCTTCGTCTTCGTCTTCGTCTTCGTCTTCGTCTTCGTCTTCGTCTTCGTCTTCGTCTTCGTCTTCGTCTTCGTCTTCGTCTTCGTCTTCGTCTCTAAACAAAAGAGCCTTGCCTTTCTCTTCGTCGGTGGCTTCCGCTTCGCTGCGCCTGCCGGCGGCGGCGGGCGGTCTGGACGAGCCGTTGCTGCGGGCGATCGCGGCGGCGTATCTCGACCGGCTCTGCCGGCGGCGAGAGGCGGGGTCGGACCGTGCCGTGATGGTGGGCGGGCGCGGCGTGCGGCTCGGGCGGGCGAGCGCGGTGCGCGACAGCGAGCTGTTCGTCGCCGTGGCGCTCGATGCCGGGCGTGGCGGGGAGCGGGCGGAGGGGTTGGTCCGCCTCGCCTCGGCGCTGTCACGTGAATGGCTGCCGGCCGCGCTGGTGCAGGAGGGCGACGAGGTCGCCTGGGACGAGGCGCGGGCGCGGGTCGTGGCGCGACGAGTGACCCGCTTCTCGGATCTCGAGCTCGCGGCGCGCGAGTTGCCGCTGGCGCCGGGAGAGGCGGCCGCGGCGTTGCTCGCGAGCTGCGCCGCGACGAACCTCGCGAGCGCGCTGGCGCTCGACGAGCCGGAGTTCGTCGCCCTGCGCGCCCGGCTCGCCTTTCTCGCCGCGGCGCGGCCGGAGCTCGCGCTGCCGGTCGTCGACGACGCGTTCCTGCTCGCGCTGCTGCCCGGGTTGGCGGCGGGCCGGCGCTCCTTCGAGGAGCTGCGGCGCGCGCCGCTCGCCGCGACGATTCTCGCCGCGCTCTCCTGGTCGCAGCGCGAGGCGCTCGATCGCGAGGCACCGGAGCGGCTCGAAGTGCCCTCCGGCAGCCGGCTGCGGGTCGACTACTCCGATCCGCAACGGCCGGTGCTGGCGGCGCGGATCCAGGAGATGTTCGGCCTGCTCGAGACGCCGCGCCTTGCCGGGGACCGGGTGCCGGTGCTGCTCCACCTGCTCGCCCCCAACGGCCGGCCGCAGCAGGTCACCGGGGATCTGGCCAGCTTCTGGAAGACCACCTACCCGCTCGTCCGGCGGGAGCTGGCCGGGCGCTACCCGAAGCACGACTGGCCCGACGATCCGCTCGCCGCCCGACCGCGCCGGCGCCCCGCGCGGCGCTGAACGGATCGGCGGCCGGCGGCTCTTCCCGGCTCGCGACCCTTCCCCGCTCGGCGGGGGGTTGACAGCGCCGCCTGCCCGGATGATACTTTATAACTGTATGGTTATTCATCGATTCCATGCCCCCTTCGCCCTTCTCCTGCTGCTCGCGCTGCCGGCCTTCGCCCAGCCGGCAGCCGAGCCGACCGCCCCGCCGCTGACACTCGGCGACGCCCTCGCCGGCGGCCGCGAGCGCGCCCGCGAAACCGTCGCGGCCCGCTCCCGGATCGACGCCGCCGAAGCGCGCAGCCGCGAAGCGCGGAGTCACCGCCTGCCGCAGGTGCGGCTGTCCGAGCAGTGGATCCGCACCGACTCGCCCGCTGACGCCTTCGGCATGCTGCTCAACCAGGAGCGCTTCTCGTTCGGCGATTTCGTCGCCGGCGATCCGAACGACCCGGATGCGCTGACCACCGCGATCACCCGCATCGAGGTCGAGATGCCGATCTGGACCGGCGGCGAAATCTCGACCCGCGTCGAGCAGGCCCGGCTAGCTGCCGAAGCCGCTGGCCGCGACGCCGCCCGGGTCGCCGACCGGGCCGCCGTCGCGGCCGCCGAGGCCTGGATCCGCCTCGCCCAGGCGCGCGAGGCCGCCGCGCTGCTCGGCAAGGCGCGCGACACCGTGGCCGCCCACGTCGGCCTGGCGCGCGACTACGCCACCCAGGGGATGCTGGTGCGCTCCGACCTGCTGCGCGCCGAGGTCGAGCTCGCCCGGCTCGACGACCTGCTCGCCGAGGCGCGCGGCAACGCCCGCCTCGCCGAGTCGAACCTGGCCTTCCGTCTCGCCGACCCGCTCGACTCGCGCTACGTCCTCGCGCCGCTCGCCGAACCGCCTGGCCTCACCGACCATCCGGACTCCTGGCTGACGCGCGCCGACAGCCGGCCCGACCTCGAAGCGGCCCGCAAGATGCTCGCCGCCGGCGAGCTCGAAGCGAAGGCCCGCCGCGCCGGACGGCTGCCGCGCATCGGCGTCGTGGCGCGCCATGACCTGGTCGACGACCAGCTCTTCGGCGACCACGGCGACGCGACGACGATTGCCGCGATGGCCTCGATCGACCTGTTCGACGGCAGCAAGAAGCGCGCCGCCGTCGCCGCCGCGCGCGCCGATGCCGCGGCCGGCCGCGCCGACGTGGAGCGCTTCGCCGCCGGCGTCCGGCTCGAGGCGCAGCAGGCCTGGGAAGCCGCCTCGGTGGCTCTCGAGCGGCGTGCCACCGCCGCCGCCGCGCTCGACGCCGCGGCGGAATCCGTGCGCATCGTCGAAGAGCGCTTCCGCGCCGGCGTCGTCAAGTCGCTCGACCTGCTCGACGCCGCCACCGCCCGCCGCGAAGCCGAAATGCGCGAGCTGGTGGCGCGCGCCGAAGCCTGGCTCGCCCGCCTCCACCTCGCCCTCGCCGCCGGCGAGGCCCCCGAAACCGTTCTCGTCGCCTCGAACCCGACCCGCTGACGGAGCCCCGACCCGTGAAGACCTTCTCCAGGATCCTCGCCCTGCCGCTGCTCGCGCTGCCGCTTGCCGCGTGCGGCGACTCCCACGCCCCCGCCGCAGTCGCCGCGCTGCAGCCGGTCGCCGTTCGCATCGCCAGCGCCGGACGACTCGCCGCCGCCGATCACACCGAAATCTCCGGCACGGTGGCCGCCGGTCGCTCGACCGACGTCTCGTCGCGGGTCATGGCGATGATCACCGCCGTGCACGTCGAGCTCGGAGACTCCGTTGCCGCCGGCCAGACGCTCTTGTCGATCGACCCGACCACCGCCGAGGGTCAGCTCGCCCAGGCCGAAGGCGGTCTCGCCCAGGCGCGCGCCGCGCTCGTCCTGGCGACGCGCAACCACGAGCGCTTCCAGGCGCTGGCCGCGACCGAGTCCGCCTCCGAGCTCGAACTCGACATGGCGCGGATGCAGTTCGAACAGGCAGCCGGCGCGGTGAAGCAGGCCGAGGGGGCCGTCTCCGCCGCCCGCTCGGTGGCCCGCGAGTCGAGCGTGCGGGCGCCGTTTGCCGGCCGCGTCGCCGCCCGCTTTGCCGAAGTCGGCGACCTCGCGGCCCCCGGTCGACCCCTGGTGCGCATCGAATCGCAGGCCGGTCGCCGCCTGGTCGTCGAGGTGCCCGAGTCGCTCGCCGCAGCGGCCTCCCTCGTCTCCGGCGCCGCGATCACGGTGACCCTCGACGCGCGCCCCGACCTCGGCCAGCTCGCCGGAACGGTGATCGAGGTGAGCCCCGGTCCCGATCCGGTGACCCACGCATTCACGGTCAAGATCGACCTGCCCTCCGGGGCCGACTCACCCTCGATCGCGGCGGGTTCGGCCGGGCGAGCCTTCCTGCCGCTCGGCCAGCGCGACTCGGTGGTCGTACCGCGCGAGGCGATCGTGCGCTCCGGCGGGCTCGACCTGGTGGTGGTGCGCGACGAGCAGGGCCTGGCGCAGTCCCGGGTCGTCACGCTGGGCGCCGCGACCGCCGATGGCCGCGTCGAGGTCCTCTCCGGCCTCGCCGGCGACGAAAGTCTCGCCCTCGGCCTGGCGGTCGCGCCGCCGCTCGGCACGCCGCTCGAGGTGACGCCGTGAACCACGACGAAACGACGCGTCCCGGCGTGGACGCCGAGCGGGGGCTGCCCGACGACGCCCGGCGCGAGGCCCTGCGCCTGCGCCAGACGCGCAAGCCGCTCGGCATCGCCGGCCGGATCGCCGCCGCCTTCCTCGACTCGAAGCTGACGCCGCTGCTCGTCGTCGCCTCCCTGCTGCTCGGCGCCTTCGGCGTGCTGGTGACGCCGCGCGAGGAGGAGCCGCAGATCCGCGTGCCGATGATCGACGTTTTCGTGCAACTGCCAGGCGCCAGCGCCGGGGAGGTGGCGCGCCGCCTCGTCTCGCCGCTCGAGAAGGCGATCTTCGAGATCCCGGGGGTCGAGTACGTCTACTCGACTTCTCAGCCCTCGGGCGCCCTGATCATCGTCCGCTACGAGGTCGGCACCGACCCGGACCGCGCTGCGCTGGCGGTGCACACCAAGCTCGCCGAGCAGGCGGCTCTGATGCCCGCCGGCGCGCCGCCGCCGCTCGTCGTGCCGCGCGGCATCGACGACGTCCCCATCCTCGCCTGGACCCTGTGGTCGCGCGACGCATCGCCGCTCGAGCTGCGGCGGGTCGCGCAGGAGGTGCGCGCCGAGCTGGTCCGCCATCCGTGCGTCGCCCAGGTCCAGGTGCTCGGCGGTGTCCGCCGCGCCGTCTCGGTGAGCTTCGACCGCGAGCGGCTCGCCGCGCACCACGTGTCGATCCTCCAGGTCCACCAGGCACTCGCCGGGCTCGACTGGAAATTGCCCGCCGGCAGCTTCCAGTCGGGAGACGTCGATACCGCGGTCGAAGTGGGCGCCCTCTTCCACACCGCCGACGAGGTCTCCCGCGCGGTGGTCGGAGTCTACGGCGATCGACCGATCTACCTGCGCGACGTCGCCACCGTCACCGACGGACCCGACGAGCCGGCGCAGTACGTCTGGATGACCGCCGGCGCCGCCGGCGCGCGCAAGGGACTGCCCGAGGGGCTGGACGCCCCGGCGGTGACGCTGGCGATCGCCAAGAAGCCGGGCACCAACGCGGTCGACCTGGTGACCGACCTCGAGGCGGTGCTGGCGCGCCTGCGCGGCCCCGTCGTGCCGGCCAACGTCGAGGTGACCACCACCCGTGACTACGGCTTCACCGCCGACGAGAAGTCGAACGAGCTGATGAAGCACCTCGGCCTGGCGACCTTCTCGGTCGTCCTGCTGATGGCCTTCGCGCTCGGCCGCCGCGAAGCGGTGGTGGTGGCCGTCGCCGTGCCGGTGACCCTCGCTCTGACGCTGGCCGCATCGTGGTTCTTCGGCTACACGCTCAATCGCGTCACGCTGTTCGCACTCATCTTCGCCATCGGCATCCTGGTCGACGACGCGATCGTGGTGGTGGAGAACATCCATCGCCACTTCCAGCTCGGCTGGGCGAGCCCGCGCCGCGCCACGATCTACGCTACCGACGAGGTCGGCAACCCGACGATCCTCGCCACCTTCACGGTGATCGGCGCCCTGCTGCCGCTCGCCTTCGTCTCCGGGCTGATGGGGCCGTACATGCGGCCGATTCCCATCAATGCCTCGGCAGCAATGCTCTTCTCGCTGATCGTCGCCTTCGTCGTCTCCCCGTGGCTGACCTATCGCCTCTTCCGTAGCCACGCCGAGGAGATGCGCCGCGGCCACGCCGACAGCCCCGACGACGAGACCACCGGTGAGGGGCGTCTGCACCGCCTCTACGAGCGGCTCTTCGCTCCGCTGCTGCGCAGCGCCTTCAAGCGCTGGGTCCTGCTCGCCGGCGTCGCGCTGCTGCTGCTCGCCTCGGTCACGCTCTTCCCGTTCCGGGTTGCGGTCGTCAAGATGCTGCCGCACGACAACAAGAGCGAAGTGCAGGTAGTCGTCGACATGCCGGAGGGGACGACCCTCGAGCGCACCGCCGCGGTGGCACGCGAGCTCGCCGACGTCGTCCGCCGCCTGCCCGAGGTCACCGACGTGCAGACCTACGTCGGCACCTCGGCGCCGTTCAACTTCAACGGTCTGGTCCGCCACTACTTCCTGCGCTCGGGGCCGCTGGTTGCCGACCTGCAGGTCAACCTGCTGCCCAAGCACGACCGTGATCGAGCCAGCCACGCCTTCGCTCGCGAGCTGCGGCCGTTGCTCGAGCCGGTGGCGACCCGCCACGGCGCCAACGTCAAGGTCACCGAGGTGCCGCCG
Source organism: Thermoanaerobaculia bacterium (assembly GCA_019911865.1). Taxonomy (GTDB): domain Bacteria; phylum Acidobacteriota; class Thermoanaerobaculia; order Multivoradales; family JAGPDF01; genus JACTMI01. Next base: position 9,482 of record JAIOJQ010000435.1, on the reverse strand, counting down.
GGCCCGCCCGTGCTGTCGACCCTGGTGGCCGAGCTCTACGCTCCGACGGAAGAGGAGCGGCTGCGCCTCGCCGGCGAAGTGATTGAGATCTTCCGCACCACCCCCGGCGTAGTCGACGTCGACTGGCACGTCGAGGGGCCCGGGCCGCTGCTCGAGCTCACGGTCGACCGCGACAAAGCGGCGCGCGCCGGCGTCTCGCCCGAGGTCGTCGCCCGCACGCTGCGTGTCGCCCTGGCCGGCGCCGACGCGGCCCACCTCGCCGACCCGCGGGCCCGCGAGACCGTCCCGGTCGTCCTGCGCCTCGACCGCGCCGACCGCTCCGGAGCGGCGCAGCTGCTGGCGGTCGACGTGCACGGCGCCGACGGCCGGCTGGTGGCGCTCTCCGAGCTGGTGCGCGCCGAGGAGAAGCAGCTCTCGCCTTTCGTCTACCACAAGAACCTGCGCCCGGTGACCTACGTGCTGGGCGACGTCGCCGGCGCTTCCGAGTCGCCCGTCTACGCCCTGCTCGACATGGAGGAGCGCATCGCCGCCCTGCGTGACGCCGCCGGGCAGCCGCTCGAGATCCTCTTCTCCGGCCGCCCCGCCGACGGCACCCGCTCGGCGCTGCTGTGGGACGGTGAGTGGCAGATCACCCACGATGTCTTCCTCGACATGGGGATCGCCTTCGGCGCCGTGCTGGTGCTCATCTACCTTCTGGTGGTCGGCTGGTTCCGCTCCTTCGTCACGCCGCTGATCATCATGGCGCCGATCCCGCTCACCCTGATCGGCATCATCCCGGCGCACGCCTTCGGCGGCGTCTTCTTCACCGCCACCTCGATGATCGGCTTCATCGCCCTGGCCGGCATCATCGTGCGCAACTCGATCCTGCTGGTCGACTTCATCAACCTCGAGCTGGAAGCGGGCGAGCGGCTGGAGGCCGCGGTGATCAAAGCCGCCGCGGTGCGCTTCCGGCCGATCGCGCTGACCGCAGCGGCGCTGGTCGTCGGCGGCCTGGTCATCCTGCTCGACCCGATCTTCCAGGGCCTCGCCGTCGCCCTGATCTCGGGCGTCGTTGTCGCCACGGCGCTCACCCTCGTCGTCATCCCGCTGCTCTACTACATGTACGTCTCCACGGTCGGCATCGAAGCGGTCGCGCCGTCCGCCGGAGAGGAATCGCAGTCCGAATGAGGAGGTCTGCCGTGAAAGTCGACGCCGCCCTGCGCGCCATCGCCGGAACTTTCGTCCTGCTCTCGCTGGCCCTGGGCTGGTGGGTGCACCCGGGGTTCTACCTCTTCACCGCCTTCGTCGGCCTCAACCTGCTGCAGTCCGGCTTCACCGGCTGGTGTCCGATGATGACCATCCTGCGCAAGGCCGGCCTCAAGGGGTGACGCCATGAAGATGGTGATGCTGGTCGTCGACGCCGCCCACAAGGAAGAGCTCGAAGTCGTGCTCGAGCGGGCCGGCGTGACGGGGTACACCGAGCTCGCCCCCGCTACCGGCGTCGGGACGACCGGACCGCGTCTCGGCTCGCGCGCCTTTCCCGACCGCTCGGCGGTGGTATTCACCCTGGTCGACGACGCCCACCTCGAGCCGCTCGTGTCCACCGTCCGTTCCTTCTGCGAAGATTGCACGGAACGGGCGAAGATGATCGCCTGGGACGTCGAGGAGATGCTGTGAGTCCGGAGCCGACGGACGAGCTGTTCCTGCGTATCGCCGATCGCCTGAAGACGATCTCCGATCCGACGCGCCTGAAGATCCTCCACCTGCTCGAGAACCGGGAGCTGACGGTCTCGCAGATCCTCGCCGCGGTGGGCGGCAGCCAGGCCAACATCTCGAAGCACCTGGCTCGCATGCGCCACGGCGGCCTGGTGGCGGCACGGCGCGAAGGCACGGCGGTCTACTACCGCGTCTCGGATCCGACCGCCTTCGCCATCTGCAAGACCGTCTGCGACGCGCTCGAGGAGCGCGCCGCAGAGGAGCATCGCATGCTGCGCGACCGCCGCGAATCCGGAGGCGACCGGTGAACGACGCCGTCGTCATCCTGGTCACGCTGGCGGTCTGGATCCTCCTGCAACGCTGGCTGCTGCCGCGCTTCGGGGTGCCCACCTGACAGGTTCCCGATCCGGCCGTGCGCCGGAAACGAGACACGAGACCGGAGGCGACTCCGGAGGAAGGAAGGAAAGATGAACCGTGAATCGCTGATCACCGCCCTCAACGAGGACCTCGCCGGCGAGTACCAGGCGGTGCTGATGTACGTCACCTACGCCGCCGCCGTGACCGGCCCCCACCGGCCGATGCTCAAGCAGTTCTTCGCCGCCGAAGTCCCCGAGGAGCTGGCCCACGCCCAGTTCCTCGCCGACAAGATCGCCAGCTTCGGCGGCAGGCCGGTCACCGTGCCGCGGCCGGTCCCCGAAGCGAAGGACGCCAGACAGATGCTCGAGAACGTGCTCGCCGCCGAGAAGCAGGCGATCGCCGACTACAAGGCGCGCGCCGAGCAGGCGGCGGCCTTCGGCGACAAGGGCCTGGCGACCCACCTCGAGACGATCGTCGAGGACGAGACGGCGCACTACGAAGAGACGGAGAAGATCCTCCGTGGCTGGTGACCTCGCCGTCCGGGAATCACGCGTCGCCTTCGAGGCGGTGACGACTCTGCCGTTCGCGGACGCCGTCGCCCGCTGCCGCGAGGAGCTCGCGCGCGAGGGCTTCGGCGTCCTCACCGAGATCGACATCCGGGCCAAGCTGGCCGAGAAGCTCGGCGTCGAGGTGCCCGAAAACCTCATCCTCGGCGCCTGCCACCCCCCCTCGGCGCACCGCGCCCTCCAGGCGGTGCCCGAGGTCGCGGTGCTGCTGCCGTGCAACGTCTGCGTCGCCGTCGAGCCGCGCGGCACCGTCGTGCGCGCGATGAACCCGGCGGCGGCGATGTCGATGTTCGAGAGCCCCGAGCTGGCCGGCGTCGCCACCGAAGTCGCCGCCGCCCTGCGGCGGGTTCTGGCGCGGGTCGTCGCGGCGGCGTGAGCTCCTTCCTCGCCGCCGTCTGCCAGCTGCGCTCGACCTCCGACCGCGACGGCAACCTCGCCGCGGCGGAGGCGGCGGTCCGCGCCGCCGCGGCGCGCGGGGCGCGCCTCGTGGCGACCCCCGAAAACACCGACTACCTCGGCCCGCACGCCGCGAAAGTGCGCCTCGCCGAGCCGCTCGACGGCCCGCTCTGTGACCGCTTCGCCGCCCTGGCGCGGGAGCTCGGCATCCACCTGCTCCTCGGCTCCTTCGCCGAGCGGGGTCCCGACGAGCACCACTGCCACAACACGAGCGTCCTCTTCGGTCCCGACGGAGAGCGTCTGGCCGCTTACCGGAAGATCCACCTGTTCGACGTCGACGTCCCCGGCGGCGTCACCTTCCGCGAGTCCGATACCGTCGCGCCGGGGAGCGAAGTCGTCGTCGCCGCGACCCCCCTGGGCACGATCGGACTGTCGATCTGCTACGACCTGCGCTTCGGCGAGCTCTACCGCGCCCTGGTCGGACGCGGCGCCAGCGTGATCACCATCCCGAGCGCCTTCACCGCCGTTACCGGCAAGGCGCACTGGGAAGTCCTGGTGCGCGCCCGCGCCATCGAGACCCAGTGCTGGGTGCTCGCCCCCGGCCAGCACGGCGCCCACGACGACGGCGGCCTGCGCGAGAGCCACGGCCAGTCGATGATCGTCGACCCCTGGGGCCAGATCGTCGCCCGGGTCCCCGACGGCACCGGCATCGCCCTCGCCGAGATCGACCTGGCGCGCGTCGAAAGCGTGCGCCGCGCCATCCCCGTCGCCGCCCACCGCCGCCTGCCGTGACCCCCGCCAGCCGTCCGACCGAGCGGCCGCAGGCCGCGAGCGAGGATGGCAGCCCTCCCGGGAAAGGCCAAGACTTCTTGTTTAGAGGCAAAAGACAGAAAAGCTTCCATATAAGGAGAACGACAAGGGCCTGAAGCGCGCTGCACGGGGAATCCGGCACCCGCCATCCGGCATCCCACGAGGCGGGTTCAACCGGACGGTGAGCGAGGGGGCGGCGAGCTTTCCCGGCCGGGAAGCTCGAAGGCCCCATCACCTGCCGGCAGGGCCGGCACGCCCGCCCCAGATCAGGGCCTGAGCGCAGGCGCGCGCCCGCCGTTTCGTCCCTCACGAAGTGCGCGCCGGTTCCCGGCCGGGAAAGCTCGCCGTCCCCTCGCGTCGACCACCGTCCATTCCCGGCCGGGAAAGCTCGCCGTCCCCTCGCGTCGGCCACCGGCTCTCGCCGGCCCTCGCCTCAGTCTTCGGCCTCGAGCTCCGCCCGAGCCGCCGCCAGGTCGCGCCGCTCCTCGGCCGTGGGCTTCGGGTAGGCGAGTCCGAGCGAACCGAGCACGTCGACCACCGCCGAGGCGACCACCAGCCGGGTGTACCACTTGCGATCCGCCGGCACCACGAACCACGGCGCCTCCGGCGTCGCCGTCGCCGCAATCGACTCCTCGTAGGCGCGCAGGTACTCCGCCCGGTGCGCCCGCTCGCGCACGTCCCCGGCCTGGAACTTCCAGTGCTTCTCCGGATCGTCCAGCCGCTCGAGAAAGCGTTCCTTCTGCTCCTCCGCCGAGACGTGGAGGAAGAACTTGCGGATCGCCACCCCGTTGCGCGACAGATAGCGCTCGAAGCCGCGGATGTCCTCGTGGCGCTCCTTCCAGATCCGCCGCGTCACCTGCTCCGGAGGCAGCTTCTGCCCGGCGAGAATTGCCGGGTGGACTCGCACCACCAGCACCTCCTCGTAGTACGAGCGGTTGAAAATGCCGATCCGCCCCCGCTCGGGCAGCTGCCGCGTGCAGCGCCAGAGGTAGTCGTGGTCGAGCTCCTCGGCCGACGGGGCCTTGAACGAGGCAACCTGGCACCCCTGCGGGTTGACCCCCGACATCACGTGCTTGATGGCGCTGTCCTTGCCCGCCGCGTCGAGCGCCTGGAAGACCAGCAGGACGGCCCAGCGATCCTGCGCGTAGAGGCGGTCCTGCAGCTCGGTGAGCGCCTCGGTCGAGCGCGCCAGGCGGTCCGCGGCGTGCGCCTTGTCGGCCTTCGTGAGAGGACCCGAACCGCCCGGATCATGGTCGGCGAGGCGGAACCCCCGCCCGTCGGCGATCCGGTGCGGCGCGCAGAGCTCGCGCGCCGTGGCGATCCGTCGACCGAGCTCGCGCTCGTCGATCTCCGGTCGCCCTCCATTGCCGTTGCCGGCGTCGCCCCGCTTCCCCTTCTTCCCCATGCCGTCCTCCTGCCAGGCTCTCAGCGTCCGAGCAGCCCGGCCAGCACCTCGACGCCGCGCAGCGCCCGCTCCGGTTCGACGGCCGTGTAACAGAGCCGGACGTGGGTCGGATACGGGCCGAAGCTCGGCCCGGGCGCCACCAGCAGTCCGCGCTCGACCGCCCGCTCGAGCAATCCAGTCAGCCCGTCCGCGCCGAGCGCCGCCGCGACGTCGAAGAAGAGAAACGTGCTGCCGGCCGGCGCCGGCAGGCCGAGGCGCGCCGCGGCGCGCCGGCCGGTGTCCGCGTACTGCCGGCACGCTGCCGCCGCCCAAGCGTCCCCCGGCCCCGCCATCGCCCGCACCGCGGCGATCTGCGCCGCGGTCGGCGTCGAGTAGAAGGTGTGGGTGGCGACCTTGCGCAGTTCGCCCATCACGGCGCGCGGGCCGACGATGTAGCCGCAGCGATTGCCCGCCATGCCGTAGCGCTTGGAAAAAGTCTGGGCGAGAAAGGTCCGCTCGGGGGCGAGCGGCAGGGCGCGCACGTGTTCGCCTTCGTAGACGAACCCGTCGTAGACCTCGTCGGTGATCACCCAGAGGTCGTGCCGCCGCGCCCACCCGACGAGCGCCTCGATCCAGGCGCGCGGCAGCAGGCGCCCGGAGGGGTTGTTCGGCGTCGAGAGGTAGAGCGCCACCGTGCGGGCGCTGCGCCGTCGCCCCACCGCGGCGAGCGCCGCTTCCGCCGAATCGACCTCCCCTGCCAGTACCGGTACCGCCACCGGCGTGCCGTGGAAGGAGCGGACGATCCCCTCGATCAGCGGCCAGTACGGGGCGAGGATGAGCACCTCGTCGCCCGGCTCGAGGATCGCCCCGGCGACCGCCCCCAGTCCGCCCGTCGCCCCGGCGGCCACCAGCACGTCGTCGCGCTCGAGAGAGAGACCGTTCGCCGCGCGCTCGCGCTCGACGATCGCGTCGAGCAGCGCCGGCATGCCGTGCACCGACGCGTAGCGGTGCATCCCCGGATACTCGGCGACACCCAGGTCCTCCATCCGGCACCCTTCGGCCGGCTCCATCCAGGTGTCGCCGACGTGCAGCGGATAGCTCTCCCCCGCGAAGCGGCCCAGCCGCTCGGCGAGCGAGGAGTAGACCGAGGCGGGAATGGCGGCGAGGTGCGAAGCGATCCGGGGCGCGCGGGGCATCGTGCCGAAAGTCTAGCCCGGACGCCGATCCCTCAGCGACAGGGGCGGAAGAGCGCCACGGGTCGGCTTCGCCCCGCCGTGAAGCGCGACTCCTCGCACCAGCCATCGGCCACGAGGGCTGCCATCATCGCGTCGCCCGGCGCTACCGTGTCGACCCAGAGCGCGACCCGATCGGCTCCCGCGATCTCCGCCTTCAGCAGTTCCGGTACCGGTGGAAGCGAGATCGGCGACAGTGCCACGTCATTGCCGAAGAAGAGCCGGTCACCGAATGCCCAGAGCTGCGGCGCCGCGAATCGTCGAACTGCGGGTAGCGCCGCCACCGCCTGCGCGGCCTGTACGGCGGCGGTGCTCTTGCGGCGGAGGAATCGCAGCTGCGCCAGCGACCAGCCGATCGACAGGACCAACAGGGCTGCCACCAATCGCTTCCCGTGCCGCCTCGCAACCTCGACCGCGCCGAGTGCGACCAGCAGGCACGCGAAGGGGACGATCCCTTGAAGGTAGCGCAGCTCCTTGTGGTGGATGAGAGACAGCACCGCCAGTGGCAGGAGAACGAAACCCAGAAGGACCCAGTGGGCTCGCCGGCGAGCCGCCACACAGAGCAGGCCAAGGGCTACCGGGTCGAGCCACTTCGGCGATCGCCACAGGTACCAGTAAACGGGCTGCTCGGCCACCCGCGCCGATGCCTGGCGCTCGACCAGGGTGTAGCGGGCGAACTCGATCAGGCTGGCGAACGCCTCGCCTCGCATGGCCCAATCGTAGAGCCCGCAGAATGCGAGGACCCCGACGAAGAAACCTCCCGCCAACTCCGCTGCCCGGCGCACGCGGGAAGCAGCCGGAGAGGGTCCATCGCTCGTCGCCATCACGAAGGCGACCGCCGGCAGGAGATAGATCGCCTCGCTGTATCGGAACGCAAAAGCCAGGGCGAGCAGCAGGCCCGCTCCGATCCGGCGCAAGACCGATTTGCGGAAGAGAAGGAGCGCTACCGCCGCCAGCACCAGCGTGGTTGACGCGGTCCGCGGGTAAACCGTCCCGGCATAGCCGAACGGGAGCCAGTGCAGAGCGTAGATCGTTGCTGCGAGGAGGGCGACCTTCGGCTCACCCGTCCATTTCTCTGCGATCCGAAGCAGGAGGACGATGCTCACCAGCGACAGCGCGACGAACGGCAGAGTCGCGATCCAGCAGAGCGTCCAGATGTCCGCCACGCCGAGGAATCGCGCCGCCGCGACCGGAGGCGCCACGAGCAGGTCGGAGATCAGAGTGTTGCGAATCCCCCACGGGACGAACTCGAGCCCCGTCGCGCGCGCGAAGCCGGCTTCGAGGATCTCGACGTCATCGCCGGTCAGAAATCCCGGGATCGCCCAACCGAGGGCGAGCCTCGCCAGAGCAACTGCCGACAGCGCGGCGATCAGAAGTCTCCCGGACCGGGCTCGAAGCACGACGATCCTCCAGGTTCTCTGAAGGATCGTAGCAATCCGGGTCTGGTCTCGTGGACCTGGTGGATCCGGACAACCGGGCCACCCGTGCATCGTCGTCGGGCGCCCGCGGCACATCGGCACAGCCGCGGCGGGGACGCGAGGTGCTACTTGGCGCGGTGCAGGAGCAGGTCGCCGTTGAAGGTCTTGAGGAAGAGCTCGGGGCCGCCGGCGCCGATCCGGCCGACCAGCTCGCGCGACAGCGAGACGCGGTAGCGCTCGTGCTCGCGGTTTTCCGACACCTTCGCCGGCTGGCGGTCGAGGACGACGTCGAAGTCCGAGTAGACGTCGCCGTTGTCCGAGCGCAGCAGGACGTTGACGCTGGCGTCGGCCGGCAGGGTCACCTCGACGTCGCCGTTGAGGGTCGAGAAGGCCATCGCGGCATTCGCCAGCTTCGCAGCGAAGCGGACGTCGACGTTGCCGTTGACGGTGGAGGCGTTGACCGGCCCGGTGACGTCGACCACCCGGATGTTGCCGTTGGTGTTGTGCAGCACCAGCTCGCCCGACAGACCGGTGACCGAAATCTCGCCGCCGGCCATCGTCGAGGCATCGACCGAACTGGCCGGCGGCACCTCGATGCGCAGATCGGCCGGCCGCATCAGCGACGCGCTGCCGATCTCGACGACGTTGTCGTGCTCCTCGGCCTCGAGCCCGCCCGAGCCGGAGGTCAGCTTCTTCATGCCGGCACGCCGCTCCTCGCGCGCCTCGCGATCTTCTCGCTCCTCGCGCTCCTCGCCCAGCGGCGGCGGGGGCGGCGGCGGGACCGGAAAGCGCGGATGGCCGACCCCGGGGTGATCCGGCGGCAGGCCGGCCTCGCCGCCGCTCCACGACACGTGGACGACGACCTCGCCGGCCTTGCCGGGGACGACGGTGACCGAACCCATCATCACGCCGACTTCGAGCCGCGCCGGGCGCGCCGGGTCGGAGAGGGGGAGGACCAGGCGGTCCGGCGGATCGGCGGCCGCCGCGGCGGCGGGAAGAGCGACGCTCAACAGGAGCGCGAAGGGGGCAAGGCGGTTCATGCTCGATCTCCTTCGGATCGGACTGCGGTGAAGGCTCCCGGGCAGGAGTGAAGATTCCGGATTTCGCGGGCCATTTCAGATGCTCCCGCCGAGGCGGCCGCGCAGGTGGCCGCGCAGGGCCGGATCGAGCTGGTCGTCGTCGAGCAGCTGCCGCAGCTCTTCGCGGCCGCGCTCGCCGTCCGCCTCGAGCAGCATCTCGATGAGCGACAGCTGGACGAGCGGCGACGCCTGGCGACTCAAGGCGGCGACCAGCCGCGGCCGCTCCGGCGCCCGTCCGGCCAGCGGTCGCAGCGCCTCGAGCGCGGCCAGCCGCACGTTGACGTCGGGGTCGCTCTCGAAGGCGCGCAGCAGGGCGTCGGCGACCCGCGGATCGCTCTGCGACACGCCGCGTCCGTACGCCACGCCGGCGAGGCGCTGCGACGACGACTCCCCGGCCAGCAGGGCGGTGGCGACGGTCTCGTGGAGCGAGGCCATCTCGGCGCGCAAGGCCTCGATCTGCCGGTCGCCGCGCCAGCTGGCCAGCTCGGCGCCGGCCAGCACGCCGATCGCCAGGGTCGCCGCCACGGCGGCGAAGCGGCCCACCC
>JAIOJQ010000434.1 GCA_019911865.1 Thermoanaerobaculia bacterium | reverse complement strand
CCGCCGAGCTGTCGCCGGTTCCCGACCGCCAGGCAACGGTCGGTCCGCGCGTCGCCGGCCGGGTGCTGCGAGTCTTCGTCAACGTGGGAGACGCCGTAGCCGTCGGTGAACCGCTGCTCTCCATCGAGAGCGCCGAGGTGGGCGACCGCCGTCCGCGCCTCGGCAGCGAGCAGGTCCGCGTGCGCGTCGCCCACCTCCGCGCTCTCGAGGGAGAGCAGCGGTGCACCGACGGCTACCGCGTCTCCCACGTTGACGAAGACGCGCAGCACCCGGCCGGCGACGCGCGGACCGATCGTCGCCTGGCGGTCGGGAACCGGCGACAGCTCGGCGGCGATGTCGAGGGCCGGCGCGAGGTTCCGGAACTCGGCAGCGGCCAAGGTGATGCCGAGCGCCTCGGCGGCCTCGGCGCCGAGCTCGACCCGCTCCGGAAGCTGTTCGGACTCTTCGGTCTCCTCGGTCCCTTCGTGAGGGGCCGGCCGGTCGGAACAGGCGACCGCGAGGAGCGCAATCGCGGCTGCCAGTAGGACGTGGGTGCGCCGATACTCGAGAGCGTTCACTTAGTACCTCCGATGCGAGCGTGGGTCTGAGGCAGGTGGGCAGCCGCGAGGAGTCGTGCCGTCGTGAGGGCGAAATTGCGACGCGCCTCGAGCGCCCCGAGCTGTCCGTCGAGGAGCTCGCGCTGGATCACGACCAGCTCGGTGTAGTCGATTTCTCCTGCCGCGTACCCCTGTTCGAGGAGCTCCAGGCTCTCGTGCTGCGCGGCGAGAACGTCGGCGTCGTAAAGCCGGCTCGCGGCGAGGTCGGCTTCGTAGGCCTGGAAGGCACGGCGCACATCGGCGGCGACCGCCAACCGGCGCTGCTCGAGCCGCGCTTCGCTCGCGCGTAGCGCGGCGCGTGCCGACTCGCGCTCGCCCTGGTTGCGCTGCACGAAGGGGAGCGGGATGCGGAAGCCGCCGAGTGCGACGTCCTGCCGCTCGTCGCGGCCATAGGAGAGGGCGAGGGTCAGGTCGGGGACCGCCTCTGCGTCCGCGAGCGCGACCGCGGCGCGAGCCCGGTCCATCTCCTGCCTGGTGGACAGCAGGTCTGGGCGCGCTTCCACGGCGCGGGCGACCAGCTCCGCCACGCCGGCGACCTCGGCCCCTGCGGGGAGATCCCCCGAGAGCTCCCACGCCTCTCCGGGCGGCGCCGCGAGAAGCTCGGTCAGGGTGACGTACGCGGCCTCGCGCTGCGCCCTGCCCGCCGCAAGGCGACGTGCGGCCTCGGCACGGCGAACGCGGACCGTGTTGAGCTCGAGCTGGGTTCCCTCCCCCAGGTCGAGGCGCCGGCGAGCCAGCTCTTCGAGAGCGGCAGCGAGGGCCTCGTTCTGCTCCAGGAGCTCGACGCTGCGGCGGGCGGCGAGCGCCTCGTAGAACGTCTCCGCCACCGCGAGGTCGAGCTGGCGCGCCGCGTCGTCGGCGGCGGCCTGCGCAACGGCGATCGAGGCATTCGCCCGATCCATGCGGTGACGGCGCTGGCCGCCGATCTCCAGTCGCTGCTCGAGCCCCACCTCGCGATCCGTCGACGAGGGGTCGTCTTCGGATGCGCTCCGTGGGCCGGCGCTGGCCCCAATCTCCGGGTTCTCCTGGAGCCGCAGCCGCGCCGCCGTGAGCTCGCCACGGACCTCGGCCACGGTCTCGCGGGCGACCGTGAGTCCCGGGTTGCGCGCGTGGGCCAGCTCCAGCGCCTGGACCAGCGAGAGGCTCGGGCGATCGGCGGCCGTCGCGGGCGCGGGTGCCAGAAGCCACAAGCTCGGCGCGGCGAGCGCGATCAGAATTGCGCTTCGCATTGCATTCCCCTCCCACCGGAAGCTCGGTGGCTACCCGGTCGTGCCCGTTGCGGCGGGCGAGTTCACGTTGACTTCGACGACGTTGCGCGCTAGGCGCGGCGCGGGGGGTGAAACACGAGGCGGGTGTGGAGCGCGGGTGCCGGGGCCAGATCCCGCAGGACGATCGCGTCTTTCGGCAATAGCACCGCTGTCGCGGTTGCCGAAGCGCTCGCGGGGAGAAGCGGGCTCGGACTATGCGAGCAGAGGCAGATGCAGCAACCCGCCTCGCCCGCACCGTCGCCACCCTTCCCGTCCTGCCGTCCGGCGCCCAGGGCGGCCGTGGTCGAGGCGCCGCTGTCGGACACCGCGAGCCCCTCCCACGGCGTTGCGGCGAGCGCAACCGCGACCAGCAGCAGCCAGACGAACGGGCGGGCGAACCGGATCATCGCGGCTGCGCCTCTGCGAAATGTCGGAGAGCATCCTCCAAGAGGGCCAACACGAAACTGTCCGCTAACCTGTAGTAGGCGAGCTTGCCCTCGGTGCGGAAACGAACGAGTTTGGCCCGCCGCAGGGCTTGGAGTTGGTAGGAGGTCGCCGAAACGGAAAGTCCAAGCACCTGGCCGAGGTCGCAGACACAGAGCTCTTCGCGCGCGAGCGCTCGCAGAATTTGTAGTCGAGTGGGGTGGGCGAGCATGCGGAACAGGTCCGCCGTGTCCTGCGCCGTCCCTTCATCGAGGAGCGCCTCGCGCGCGCGGCGAACCCGCGCCTCATCGAAGACGAGAACCTCGCATTCGCCTTGACCAGCGCGGATAGGCTCTTCGACCGTTAAGCTCACGTTCGCAAGAATATCGAAATGAGTCCGTGCGTCAATACCCCAGAGAGCGGCCAGTGCCCCGGCATCGCGGTCCCGGTGTCGTCCATCGGCGCCCCACATTCGATTCCGCTGCTCGCGGCGCGCAAGGCCGAGCCCTCCGGGTGGCCTGCGGCCAGCCTTGTCGCGCCGCTGCGCGGCTACATCTCGGGTGGGCATGCGCCGAACGACACCCAACCGC
>JAIOJQ010000433.1 GCA_019911865.1 Thermoanaerobaculia bacterium | reverse complement strand
CCTTCACCGGCCTGCGCATCGCCTGCGCGACGGCCCTGGGCCTGGAGGGCACCGGGCTGGCCGCCACCGCCGTTTCGACCTTCGAGGCGCTCGCCCTCGCCGGCCACGAGGGCGAGCGCCTCGAAGGTCGAAACGGCGGTGGCGGCCAGCCCGGTGCCCTCCAGGCCCAGGGCCGTCGCGCAGGCGATGCGCAGGCCGGTGAAGGAGCCGGGGCCGCGCAGGGCCACGACCCCCTCCACCTGCGCCAGGGCCAGGCCAGCGTCGGCGAGCAGGCGGTCGGTCAGCTCGAGCGGCTCGGGAGCGGGCTCGCCGGCACGCCGGCTCGCGCTCTCGACGGCCAGCACGCGGCCGTCGCGGGCCAGCGCCGCCGAGGGCTCGGAGGAGCCGAAGTCGAGGGCGAGGACGGTGCGCGGCGCGCTCATCGGCATCCAGTCTATTCGCTGGTGCGGGTAGACTCGCGCGCCGTGTCCGTTGCCGAGCCGACCCCGATGCTGCGCCAGTACCTGGAGGTCAAGGCGCGTCACCCCGACGCCCTGCTCTTCTACCGGATGGGGGATTTCTTCGAGCTGTTTTTCGAAGACGCGCAGATCGCCGCCGGCCTGCTCGACCTGACCCTTACCGCGCGCGGCCGGGGGACGGAGAACGAGGCGCCGATGTGCGGCGTACCGCACCACGCCGCCGAAGGGTACATCGCCCGCCTGCTCAAGATGGGGCGCAAGGTGGTCCTCTGCGACCAGGTCGAGGCGCCGAGTCAGGCCCGCGGCCTGGTGCGCCGCGAAGTGACGCGGATCTACACGCCGGGCACGCTCGCCGACAGCGGACTGCTGGACGGGCGCGAGGAGAGCCTGCTCGCGGCGCTGGTTCCCGACGACGACGGCGGAGCGGGACTGGCGCTGCTCGATGTGTCGACCGGCGCCTTCACGGCGCGCCGCTTCGCCGACGCCGCCGGCATGCTGGCCGAGCTCGAGACGGCACGCCCGAGCGAGCTGCTCGCCGACGAGGCGGCGCTGCCCGCCGCCGTGCGCGCCTGGGCGGAGCGGGAGGGGATCTGCCGCACCGCCATCGGCACACGGCTCGAGGCTCCGGCGGCGGCCACGGAGAAGCTGCGCCGTCACTTCGGAGTCGCCACCCTGCGCGGCTTCGGCCTGGTCGACGGCGAGGCGGCCGTGCGCGCCGCGGCGGCGGCGCTCGCCTACGCGCAGGAGAACCAGATCTCGGGCCTCGCCCACGTGCGCGGCCTGACGCTGCGCGAGAGTTCCGACGGCCTGATGCTCGACGGCACGACGCTGGCGAACCTCGAGATCCTGCGCTCGGCCCGCGACGGCGGCCGGCGCGGCTCGCTGCTCGATACGGTGGACCGGACCCGTACGGCGGCGGGCGGGAGGCGGGTGCGCGAGTGGCTGCGCCGTCCGCTGCGCGATCCGGCGCGGATCGCCGAACGTCAGGAGGCGGTGGCGGCGCTGCTCGCCGAGGCGGCGCAGCGGACGCGCCTGCAGGAGCAGCTCGCCGGCCTCGCCGATTTCGAGCGCCTGGCCGGACGGGCGGTGATCGGCACGCTCTCGCCACGCGAGGCGGCGGCGCTGCGCCAGGCACTGGGCAACCTGCCGGAGCTGCTCGCCTCTCTCGCGCACTCGCCCTCGGCGCTTCTGGCGGCGGCCGCGGCGGTCGATCCCCTGCCGGACCTGCACGCGGAACTCGTCCGCCGACTCGCCCCGTCGCCGGCGGTCAGCCCCGAGGAGGGGAGCGTCATCGCCGAGGGAGTCGACGCCGAACTCGACGAGGTGCGCTCACTGGCCAGTGACAGCAAGCGGCACATCCTCGCCATCGAGGAGCGCGAACGGGAGCGCACCGGCATCGCTTCGTTGAAGATCCGCTACAACCGGGTCTTCGGCTACTCGATCGAGATCTCGAAGGTCAACGCCGCGAAGGTGCCGCCCGACTACCAGCGCCGGCAGACGCTGGTACAGGCCGAGCGCTACGTGACGCCCGAGCTGCAGGGCCTCGAGGAGCGGATCCTGCGCGCCGAGGAGCGCCAGGGCGTGCTCGAGCGCAAGCACTACGAGGAGCTGCGCGGCGACGTGGCCGCGGCGGCGGACCGTCTGGCGCGGGTGGGGGAGGCGGTGGCGCGCATCGACGTGCTCGCCGGATGGGCCGAGCTGGCGGCGCGGCGCGGCTGGCAGCGTCCCGAAGTGGCGCCGGGCGGCGGCGGCCTGAGGATCAGCGAGGGGCGCCACCCGGTGCTCGACAAATGGCTGGGCGCCGAGTTCGTCCCCAACGACGCCGAGCTCGATCCGGAGAGGTCGCAGATCGTCCTGTTGACCGGTCCCAACATGGGGGGCAAGTCGACCTATCTGCGCCAGGTGGCGCTGATCGCCCTGCTGGCGCAGTGCGGCTGCTTCGTTCCCGCCCGCTCGGCGGTGATCGGTGCGCTCGACCGCATCTTCTCGCGCGTCGGCGCCTCCGACGACCTGGCGCGCGGCGAATCGACATTCATGGTCGAGATGATCGAGACGGCGAACATCCTGCGCCAGGCCACGGCGGAGAGCCTGGTGATCCTCGACGAGGTCGGGCGCGGCACGGCGACGTTCGACGGCCTGTCGCTGGCCTGGGCGATCGTCGAGCACCTTCACGAGGGGCCGAAGCCGCTCACCCTGTTCGCCACGCACTACCACGAGCTGACCGAGCTCGAGGCGCTGCTGCCGCGGGTAGTCAACCGCACCATGGCGGTCCGCGAGTGGGAGGAGAAGATCCTCTTCCTGCGCCGCGTCGTGCCGGGAAGTGCCGACAAGTCTTACGGCCTGCACGTGGCGCGGCTCGCCGGCCTGCCGGAGGCGGTCGTCGAGCGGGCGGCGCAGGTGCTGCGCAACCTCGAGAAGAAGGAGTTCGACCCGCACGGCCGGCCTCGCCTCGCCGAGGGAACCGAGTTCCCGGCCCAGAAGCCGGGGCAGATGCCGCTCTTCGCGCCCGCCGACGAACTGGTCGCCCGGATCCTGCGCGAAGCCGATCTCGACCGCCTGACGCCCCTGGCGGCGCTCAACCTGCTGGCCAGCCTGCAGGACCGCCTCAAGTGAAGGGGGGCGAGCTGCTGGTGCTCGGCTTCGAAGGGACGCGGCTCGCCCCCGGGGAGCGCCGGCTGCTGTCCCGCCTGCGACCGTTCGGCGTCCTTCTCGTGCAGCGCAATATCCCGGCCGACCTGGAAGAGCTCCTCGAACTGGTGGCCGAGGTGCGGGCTGCCGCTCCGGAGAGCGTGCTCGCGATCGACGCCGAGGGGGGGAGAGTCGATCGTCTGCGCTCGATCTTCGGGCCGGCACCGGCCGCCGCGGCGCTGGCGCGCCATCCCCCCGACCTGACGCGGCGGGCGGCGCACTGGATCGGCAGCGCCCTGCGCGCTACCGGCTTCGACCTAGACTTCGCGCCGGTGCTCGACCTCGACCACGGCTGCCGCGGCAATGCGCTCGACGGGCGCTGCTTCGGCGCCGCGCCACGTGGGGTGGTGGCGCGGGGAAAGGCGTTCGTGGAAGGGCTCGCCGCGGCGGGGATCGGGGCCTGCGTAAAGCACTTTCCCGGTCTCGGATCGGCACCCGCCGACACCCACCAGGAGCCGGCCCGGGTCGACCGATCGCGGCGGGAACTGGAACGCGATCTCGAACCGTTCCGGCGGCTCGCCGTTGTCGCCGGCGCGGCCATGGCGGGGCACGGTGTCTACCCGGCGCTCGACTCCGGGCTGCGGCCCGCGACGCTGTCGCCGCCGATCTCCACCCGCCTCCTGCGCCGCGGACTCGGCCCTCCCTTCCGGGGAGTGCTGTTTTCCGACGATCTGGAGATGGGCGCCCTGGAGCCGTGGGGCGACTTGCCCGAGCGGGGGGCGGCGGCGCTGGCGGCGGGGTGCGACGCGCTGCTGTTCTGCCGCCGGGTCGCGGCGGCGAAGCCGATTTCGGCGACGACGACATCCCGTTCTGAACCGCGACCCGATCAGCTCGCCGCGG
>JAIOJQ010000004.1 GCA_019911865.1 Thermoanaerobaculia bacterium | reverse complement strand
GCCGGCCGAAGAATCCACCCTCAATGAAGCCTCTTTCCCGCCAAACCACCACGCGGCGGGATTGATTCACAGGCTCTGAGCCCGCTGGGCTTAGGAGGCGTTTCGCGAGCTTGAGGCGACGTTCCATCATTGCTAGCCACTTGGAGTGGCGGTAGGCGTCGTCCTTGTCGACATAGTCGTTGTTGTACTTCCAGTCCCTCGCGCCGGTGTTGTAGGGGGGGTCGATGTAGATGGCGTCGACCTTGCCCTCGTGGGTGTAGAGGAGCGCTTGGAGGGCGTGGTAGTTCTCGGCGTTGATCACCGTGTGGTAGGGCTTGTCGCCCCCGCGCTCGATCTTTCCGGTGGAGATCAGACCCGGGTAGATCGGATCGCGGAACTCGGCGACGACTACCAGGTCTTCGACACGTCTCTTGGTCAACTCGGCGGCGGCTTCGGAGCTCTCGTGCCGGACGAGCTCGGCGATTGGTCCGTCCTCGGTCCTGCGAATCCGGGCTACGCGCCAGAGTCGGCCGTCGACGCTGCTCGGCTTCTTGCCGCGCTGCGGGAGAAAGCGGACCTTGTCGCCCTTGCGGATCGGACGGCCGGGCAGCTCGACGGTTTCAGGGATGTGGCGCTCGAAATTGAGCCCGAAAGCGCGGCGGGCCGAGAGCGCTTCCACCTCGCACTTCAGGTCGGCTGCCAGCTGCGGTTCCTTCGACTCCAGTTGCCGGATCAGATGGGTCAATCTCGACACGCCGTCATCTCCTTCACCAAGTTCTGGCCTCTTGCGCGAGGCTACACCGGCCCGATGGGGCGCCTCGAGCTGAACTCCCGAAAGTACTCGAAATGGACTGATGTCCGCGAGCCTGAGGCAGCTCGGGCCGGAGGGACTGACCACCTACCGCCGGGCCTCGAGCGCGGCGGCGACGATGGGGACGCCCAGGCGGGTAGCGAACGTGCGAAGGCTGTCGGGGTCAATTCTGCCCATCTTCAGCGAGAGAGGGCTCCGCGCTACTGGAGGCTTGACGCCCACCTGCCTGTGTCATCCGTCCCAAGCCCGTCCGAAAATGGCCAGCAATTATCGTGAAAGGGCAGGGCCGATCGGTCGGGCCGAACGGTAATTCGACCCCGGTCATTCTGCAACGGTAGCCGAACAGCGGCTGTGCCGCGGCCGCCATGGCCGCGGGGGTGAGCAGGCCTGCCCCAAGAACGTTCGAAGGTCCCATCAGCGTTGAACTCCGGGAGCAAGTCTATCGTCTGTAGCCTGGCGGGGGGCCGAGGCGAGGTGCTCCTATCTCAGCAACTTGAGCGGACTCGACTCTCGCTCCTGGGGTGATCCCGAGCTCGTTCGACGGACTCCCGAAGAAGGCCGAGACCATGTGCCTCTCAGTTCCAACCGAAGGTTCGGAGTATTAGCTCTGCTTTCATACCCGGTTTGGTGTCCTGCTGGATCGCAATTCGGAACTCGTAACCCACAGTCCCTCCGCCTTCAGCTACCGGGGCCACGGACGCTTCGCCAGTCATCCCGTTCGGTGCCTGGCTATCGAAGCCAAACCTCATGCGGGGCCTCTCGCCGACACCCCAGCTCACCTCCAGGTTGACCTTGTCGCGGAACAGATAGCCACCGTCGAAATGGTGCTTCAGAAATAGGGCGCCATCAACCTCATACTCGGGAACCAGAACACCCAAGTCGATACTGAAGCCGAGGCCAGCGCGTCGCAAATCGACGCGCTCGGAGCTCATCAGGAATGCGCTCACCAGGTTGATTTCAGAGGCTGCTTCGACTTTCGCGAAAGGTACGAGAATGGCAGACTCTTCGCCTGTCGTACGGCGATGAAGGTCCCAGCGCTTCCCTCGCATGCGAGCTACTACTTCGACATGGTAGGAGGCCTTCACCTTCTTGCCTTGCTGGCATTTCTTCGCAATCTCGGGCGGAAGCGCGATCGACAAGATTCGCAGGAGAGCCTCCACGCGAAGGTTCCCGAATAGGAACCGTCGGAGATTCTGGTATCCCTCCTCGGAGTTGACAATTCCGTAGTGTCCAGAATGTGCGCGATGGACAAACGCCCTGGGTGAACCCTCGACCGCGGCGTTCTTGATCATCACGAGCCCGTCGCTCATCGGTCCGACGACATGCTTCGCTAGGCCCATCGCCGCGCTGTAGTCGCGGTGATTGGTTCCAACGAGGCAGAAGAAGCGCGAGGGATCGAACTTGCCGTTGAGCGATTGAACCGGCACGTTCTTCGGAAGCTTGAGGAAGGTCCGCATTCTGGTTTCGTTGAAGTTGTCGATATCGTTCATTCTGAGGAAGCTCGGAACGTTGCCGACACCGCGCAAGTCGATCCCTCCGTGAGGCGTTGCGTAAGTGAAGACCTTGTCCACCGGCGTTGTCGTGCTTGCGGCTGTGTTCTGCAGGTAGCACCTCGCGATGAGACCGCCCATCGAGTGAGCGACCAGATAGACGCGACACCGTTGCCGCGCTTTCGCGACGCGTTCACCTCCCTCGCCCGCCACGCCGCACGTCAGGTCGCGCACCCGCTCGATGAGGCGGCCGAGCCGTGCCGCGTAGTACTCGATCTGCTGGATCTTTCCCTCGCCGAAGCTTTCGGAGGAGTCATCGTAGTACCGGAAGATCCAGATTGTTCGCGGCGAGACAGTGCCGTGGATCGAGAGTTCTTCGCCATTCTCGTAGACGTCTTCGTAACCGTGATCCTTCATCAGGCGGATAAGCGGCGATTCGAAGATGTACTTGACTATCCGGGCGTCCCAGCGCTGCCGGATCTTGGTCGAGCCGAGGTTGAAGCCCATATAGGGGTCCGCGACCGTGTCTTCGATCTCGGACATGGTCATCGCGTACCCGCGCAGGTAGATGATGGGGAAGTAAGGTGGCTCGATGGCTTTCATTGCGGAACCTCGGGCTCGGTAGGAGTTCCGTCGACCGCTGCGGGCGTTGTCTTGCGGCGCCAACGCCGCCAAAGCAGGCCCACGAGAGGGACTACTATGACGGCGAAGAACCACTGGAAGTGCTTGCCGAACCAACGCGCGGCCACCACCTGGAAGGGCGCGACGTTCACGGGAATCTTGGCTTCCCAAGTGCGCAGGAGTACTTTGCGCTGCGAGCCCTGAATCTCGAATACAGCGAAGAGCTCGAGGTGAAGAGTCTCGCTTCCGGCTTGCCGGGCCTCGATTTCCCACACCCATTCCTCTATTGATTCGGAGCCCAGCACCCTCTCGCTCTCTCCACTCAAGAGCCGCACTCCGAGTCCGGCCGTGGTGTCGAGCTTGGCGACCATGACTTGGTGAATGGGGACAGAGGGGCTGGCCTCCACCGGAGCGTTCGGAGGAGCTACGGCCCTCAGGCCTCTTTCGAGCTCCGTCTCTGACGCGACCGGCGAGATTCGCAATCTCGCCTGGGATTTCTCACCAACGCGCATCGTTTGTGGCGCCGAAAAGGCTGCACTCCCAGTATCCAGTTCTGCGAGGGCGCGATCAGCCTCGCTGAACGATGTGTAATTCGGCCGCGGCGTATCCAGCGCGGATCCTGGAGCGTCCCTAGGAAGGAAGGCTGTTGCCAAGTCAAAGGTCGCCGCTTGGGCCTGCGCAGTCTGACCATGGAGACTCGCTAAGACACTCTCGTAGTAGGCGCGCGTTCTTGCATCCGCGGCGCTGTCGCGGCGCTCCTTCACCCAACGCAGGCGCTCCAGCATGTCTTCCAAACGGATTTCACTGTCTTGCGGCGTAGGCGAGGGTTGCAGTTCACCTGCGGAACGTGGTTCGTCGAGGGGCATCCAGTTCGGCGAGTCGAGGATTGGAGGCGATGACGATGAGGGAAGTGGAGCGGGAGGCCGCTGGATGCGAGGAGGAGACGCGACGGAATGGGAGACCGCTGGCTCTGCGTCGTCGCCGCCCGGTGCCGGGTCCACCGAAGGCTCGGGTGGCGGCGGCGGTGGAGCAATCTCGGGCGGCGGTGAGTCTGCGGAGACCTCGGCGGCGGCCAGGTTCTCTGCGTGGGGTGGAGGCGGACTGTCGACCCGACTCGAGCGACACGCGACGGTAGTGAAGGCCAAGGCCAGCAACAGCCAAGGACAGGACTGACGAGGCAGCCTGCGATGCGTTCCCATGATTGGTTCCTCTATTTCTAGTTACAGGCAAACTGGCGAAACCGGACATCGCCTTTCAGCCTCGGTCTGGCCGCGGCAGCTGAAAGCGGCCCCGGGGGGTGATCAGCGAGTCAACGTGGGGGGTGTGGTCAGAATCTGGCTAGGACCGGCCGGGCAAACCCCATGGCGGGGCCGGGCTACCCGGGGAAGGGCACCAGATCTCGGGCAGAGGCGACAGGCAGTCTCGCCCGGATTGCCCGTGGACCCCGTATTTACGCTCCCTCCGAAAGTGAACCCGGTAGGCCGCAGTGACCGCCAGAGGGAGGCCCGGCCGAAGGTGCCCCCGCTCGAGAGGCGAGGGCGAGCCAGAGACCGGTGATCACCTCGCGGCGTAATCCGTCCCCTTCGCCACTCCTGGGGGTCCCCAAGCCTCCGGTCTGCCGAGGAGCCTCAGGGCGTCCCCTTCTGGGGGGAAACGAAGGAGGTGCCAAGACCGGGCGCGGTGCGGGCCCACGGTCCGGCCGGCGACGCTGACCTATCGACTGGAACTTTCCGGTATCAGAGAGGGAGAGCCCACAGGCCAAAGCCGCACCGAAAGTCAAGAGGAGGACTCCCATGAGAGTTCGCGCCGCGTTTCGAATCGTCGTGGTGGCTGGTCTTGCTGCGGCCGGGTCGGCGTCTTCGGGCCCAGCCCAGACAAGGCCACAGCAGGTCCAGGTCGGGCCCGGGATCAGGATCGGAGCGCCCGCGGGGTGGTCCGTGCTCAAGCAGCCGATGCGGAATCTGCTCGAGATCGTGTCGGTGCCAGCCGGGCGGCAGGAGGAGATGAAAGGGGCGTTTCCGGCTCGGATGCAGGTCACCACCGAGACGCGGCGCTCGTTCGAGGAGGCCGTCTCCCGGCTCGGGGAGATCGACGACGAGTGGCCGGGAAAGAGCCGGTGGCGGCTCCTGCGGGGCTGGCCGACGCTCGAAAAGCGCTACACGCTGCCGATCGCCCGGCGGGGCGAGCCGCTCGGCAACATCGGGCCCGAGCGGAGTTCGCCCAGCCTGACCGTGGCCGTGGCCTATGGAACGACCCTCGTGCGCGTCGAGACCCACCTGTTGCCCGAGGCCGATCCGAAGCTGCTCGAACTCGCCGCGCGCGCCGCGGGCGAGATCGCGCTCGAAAAGGAGGGGGACCCCGGGGCCGGAAAGCGCGCCCTCGAGCGGCTGCAGACTCGTCAGCCCGCCGCACCCGAGCGAAGTGAGCCCGGGGACGACGAGAGCCCCGGGCACGGTGGGTTTCCCGCGGGACCCCTTCCTTTCGATCGCTTCCACTACCATCTGATGCGCAATCTCCACCTTCTCTGGGACGATCCGAACCCGGTTGACGACCCCGTACTTGCCGTTGCCGGCGGTGCCGAGATTTCGGTTGCCGTCTCGGACGATGCGCAGGACATCGTCGTAGCGACCAACGGCGGGTTCTCGAACTCCAACGACGGGGGACAGACCTTCAACTTCCGCGGTGGCACACCGGGACCCAACGCCAACGTCGACGGCGATCCGTCGGTGGCCTGGGCTCAGAGCGGGACGTTCTACTACGGCTTCATCGGCTTCCCGAATGGCACCGCTGCCTGGGGCGGCCAGAACGGCTGCTCGACTGGAATCAGCGCCTCGAGCGACGGCGGCCAGACTTTCAACTTTGTCGCCAATGCCGTGCTTTGTTCGAACGCCGCGGCGAGCTTCTGCTTCCCCGACCAGGAGCACATCGCCGCCGACCGAGAAAACGCCGCCGCCGGCAACGACCAGATCTACTCCGTTTGGCGCAACTTCGTGCCGGGCGGCGCGGCCGCGAGCTGCAACTTCGGCTCCGGCTTCGTGACGCCTTCGATCGTCTGCTCCCAAGACGGCGGCGCCAACTGGACCGCGCCCGCAGCGGTCGGAACGGGCGACTTCCCGCGTATCACCGTCGGCGGCGACGGCTTCGTCTACGTCGCCTACCGCAGCGGCGGCAGCATCCTGCTCAACAAGTTCAGCTCGTGCCGTGCCGGCCTCGCCCAGCAGGCCGGCTTCCCGGTCACCGTTGCAAGCTTTACCAGCGTGCCTTGCCCGATGCCCGGCCTCGACCGGTGCAACGATGGCAACATCCTCTCGAGCCCGACCGTCGCGGTTAGTGATCGCAACGACGACCGCGTCTTCGTGGCCTTTGCCACGAACACCGTCGCCGGCAACGAGAACGTCGTCGTACGCGAGTCGCGAGATGGCGGGGCGAGCTTTCCGCGTTCGACGAGCGTCAATCGGAACGTCGCCGGCCGGCGCTTCATGCCCTGGGTCTGCGCCGCTAACGGCCGCGCCTACGCCTCCTTCTACGACCGCCGCAACGTCACCGCCGCCAACAACGACCTCACCGGCTTCTACCTCGGCGAGGCGATCCCGGATTCGAGTTCGATCAGCCGCGGCACCGAGCTTGATCTGACCGGCGCCGTCGACGACCCGCAGTGCGCCTCCGGTTGGCCCTGCCGGCCGCGCAGCTCCCAGGACGCCGAGAGCTGCTCCGTCCAGCCCCAGATGGCGGGGCGCTGCGGCTTGCCGGGCGGCGGCGGCTCCAACGCCCCGTGCGACTACTCGACCGGATGCGCGGCGCCGGGCGAGGTCTGCCGAACCGGTGGCGGCTGCCCGCGTTACGGCGACTACAACTATGTGGCCTGCGCCGGCGACCGGATCGTCACTGCCTGGGCGAGCGCCACCCCGCCGGCCGGGATTGCCGGCGCCGTGCCAGCCGGCGTCAACACCTACGTGCGGGTGGTCGACGCGGGCGACGCCTTCCGTTGCCTGCCCTGGAACTGCGGCGGCCCGATCCTGCCCGGACCCGACCGGCTGGTACTCGAGTGCGCGGTTCGCGGCTGTCGGATCTTCGACCCCATCCCGAAGAACTGCTTGGTCAAGTGGAACTGCCCGGGCTGCCCGCCGGGAGCGCTCTGCCCGCCCTTCTACGAGATGCGCTTCCACGGTCTCGACCCCGAGGTCTGGCAGGTCGAGCTGGTCGACGCCGAGGGCGAGCCCGTCCGCTTCGACTCGCGCTGGGATGGCGAGACCCGGGTCCTCACCTTCCGGCCTGACCGGAAGCGCTTCATCGACGGCCAGATCGGCGATTACGTCCTGGTCTTCACCCTGGGCCCCAAGGGCATTCC
>JAIOJQ010000432.1 GCA_019911865.1 Thermoanaerobaculia bacterium | reverse complement strand
TCGGCGAGGAGACCCCCGACGACGGTCAGCTGAGGCTCGGCGAGACCGTCGTTCTCTCCTATGTCGACCAGAGCCGCGACGCCCTCGACGGCGAGAGCACCGTCTGGGAACTCCTCTCGGAGGGAGGCAAGGACCTGATTCAGGTTGGCAAGCAGGAGCTCTCGTCGCGGGCGTACGCGTCGACTTTCAACTTCCGCGGAGCCGATCAGCAGAAACTGGTCAAGGACCTCTCCGGTGGAGAGCGCAACCGCCTCCACCTAGCGATACTGGTGAAGAGCGGCGGCAACCTACTCCTCCTGGATGAGCCGACCAACGACCTCGACGTGGACACCCTACGCTCCCTCGAAGAGGCGCTGCTCTCCTTCGCTGGATGTGCGGTGGTCATTAGCCACGATCGCTGGTTCCTCGACCGGATCGCCACCCACATCCTCGCATTCGAGGGGGACAGTGAAGTGGTGTGGTTCGAGGGTAACTACCAGGACTACGAGGTCGACCGACGCACCCGCCTAGGGGCCGAAGCCGACCAGCCGCATCGCCTCAAGTACCGCAAACTGACCCACTGATCGGTCGGACGCCGCGCCTCGCGCGTCAACCTTCGGTACCCCGAGGTTCCTGCTCTACCCCGGAATGCCGCCCTCGGTCATCTTGCGAGCGTCGAGCACTCGGTCCAACTCGTCGGCGGGAAGGACCTCGTCCCGCTCGGCGATCTCTCGCACCGTCATCCCCGTCGCAAAGGCCTCCTTGGCGATGGCGGCAGCCTTGTCGTACCCGATCTTGGGCGCCAGCGATGTGCACATCGCGAGGGATTCCTCGACCAGGGCGCGCGTGCGCTCGCCGTTGGCTTCGATCCCCTGCACGCAGCGGTCGGCGAGAAGCCTAGAGACGCTGGCGAGGATCTCCGCTGACTGCAGCAGGTTGTAGGCGATCATCGGCATCATCACATTGAGCTCGAAATTGCCGGCCATGCCCCCGACGGCGATGGCAGCGTCGTTGCCGATCACCTGCGCCGCGACCATCAACACGGACTCCGGAATCACCGGATTCACCTTGCCCGGCATGATCGAACTCCCCGGCTGCAGGCTGGGAATGCTGATCTCCCCAAAACCACAACGTGGCCCCGAAGCCAACCACCGGATGTCGTTGGCGATCTTGGTCAAGGACACCGCGATGGTCTTGAAGGCGCCGGAGGCCTCGACGCAGGCGTCCTTGGCGGCTAGAGCTTCGAACTTGTTGGGCGCCGGGACGAAGGGATGCCCCGAGCGCTCCGCCATACGGGCGATGACCCGATCGGCGAAGCCCGGAGGGGCGTTGAGTCCGGTGCCGACGGCGGTACCACCGAGAGCCAACTCGGCCAGTCGAGGCTTCACCGACTCGAGACGCGCCAAGCCATTGGTGATCTGCTGAGCGTAGCCACTGAACTCCTGGCCGAGGCGCACCGGCACGGCGTCCTGCAGGTGGGTACGGCCGATCTTGACCACGTCGTCGAACTCCGCCGCCTTCGCCGCCAGCGCCGCGGCGAGGCGCCCGAGCGCCGGCTCGGCCTCCTCGACCAGGGCGCCGTAGGCCGCGACGTGGATCGCCGAGGGGATGACGTCGTTCGAGGATTGCGAGGCGTTGACGTGGTCGTTCGGATGGACCGGGCGCTTCGAGCCGACCTCGCCGCCGAGCCGGGCGATCGCCCGATTGGCGATCACCTCGTTGGCGTTCATGTTGGTCGACGTCCCCGAGCCGGTCTGGAAGACGTCGAGCGGGAACTGGTCGTCGAACCGCCCGGCGACCACCTCGAGGGCCGCCTCCCGGATCGCCGCGGCCAGCGGTTCGCTCAGCACGCCGAGCTCGCCGTTGACCCGCGCCGCCTCCGCCTTGATCGTGGCGAGCGCCGCCAGGAAACGGCGCGGAAAGCGCAGCCCGGAGACCGGGAAGTTGCGCCGCGCCCGCTCGGTCTGCGCCCCCCACCAGGCGCCCGCCGGGACGTCGATCTCGCCCAGGCTGTCGCGCTCGCGGCGCGCCGCGGGAGTCTCGTCGCCCATCGGCAGAATCCGAGCACGCCGGACGGGTCGGGCGCAAGCGGCGGCGCGAAGGCCCGCCGGACGGTGGGTTACCCGGCGCGATAGACTGCCGCCACCGGTTTCACGCGCGCGCCCGGCCCGTCCACGACCCGTCGGCGCCGCACCACCCGATCCACCGCAGACCCGAGAGAGCCCATGGGACGTATCTTCGAAACCCGCAAACACACGATGTTCGCCCGCTGGGACCGCATGGCGAAGCAGTTCGCCAAGATCGGCAAGGAGATCACCATCGCCGTCAAGGCGAGCGGTCCCAACCCCGAGGCGAACCCGGCTCTGCGGCGCGCCATGCAGAACGCCCGCGCGGTCAACATGCCGAAGGACAAGGTCGAGTCGGCGATCAAGAAGGCGAGCGGCGGCGAGGCGGCCGACTACCAGGAAGTCATCTACGAGGGGTATGCGCCGCACGGCATCGCGGTGGTCGTCGAGACGGCGACCGACAACCCGGCGCGCACCGTCTCGTCGATCCGCACCCGTTTCAACAAGGGGGGCGGCAACCTCGGCAACACCGGCAGCGTCGGATTCCTGTTCAACCGCATGGGGGCCTTTCGTCTCGACCCCAAGGGGATCGACCCGGAAGCGCTGGAGCTCGACCTGATCGACTTCGGCCTCGAGGAGCTGGGCGAGACGGCCGGCGAGAAGGGAGAGCCGCAACTGCTCGTGCGCTGCGCTCTGTCCGACTTCGGCAACCTGCAGAAGGCGCTCGAGGACCGCGGTATTTCGCCGCTGTCCGCCGAAGCCGAGTACGTCGCCATCACGCCGACCGAGCTCGACGAAAAGGCGGCGCTGGAAGTGCTCAAGCTGATCGACAGTCTCGAACAGGACGACGACGTCCAGAAGGTCTTCCACAACCTCGCCTGACGCCCCGCCCGGAGCGGCGGCCGGTGCGGTTCAGCGCCGGCGCCCGACGGCAGGCTCGCCGGTCCGTTCCCAGTCTGCCAGCGGTCCGGCGACCGCCCGGAAGAGCGGGTGCGGGCGCGGGCGTTCGACGCCCGCCTGGCGCGCCGCGCGCTGCGGGTCGCGCACCGCCAGCTTCCCCTGCAGGTGGTGCCACTCGTACTCGAGCTGGCCGCGGGTCACCGGGATCGGCCCCGCATCGAGACCCGGCCCGATTTTCGCGGCGTCGAAGGCGTAGCCGCGCGCCACGGCCTCGGCCTCGACGGCGCGCAGGTAAGTGGCGATCGCCGCCAGCGGCGACGGCCGCGCGCGGAACCGCTCGAGCTGCGGATGGTGCCGGTACCCCTTCGTCTCGCCGCGCAGCACCGCTTGGGCGAGCAGCGTCTCGCGCCAGAGTGCCACCAGGCCGCGGGCGTCGAGGTAGGCGGGGTGCAGGCTCCAGATCCGCATCGCGGGCTCCGCTCGGCCGGTGATCGCGCTCAGGCGGCGCGGCGACGCAGCCGACTGCCGAGGATCTGGCCGCCGAAATAGGCGGCGACGAAGAGGGGAAGCAGCGACCAGCGGAAGCCGACCCCGGCCAGCCAGCGCAGCCCGACGGCGATCGGCACGGCGCCGTGCACGGCCACGAACCAGGCAGGAGAGAACTTGCGCGTCGTGGCGCGCCAGTAGCCGAAGGGCAGGTTGACCAGCAGGATCAGCACCGCCACGAGCAGGATCGACCCCATCGCACTGCCGCCGTGGCGCCCGGGCTCAGGCCGGGCGGGGGCGCGCCGGCGCGAAGGAGTCGCAGCTCGCCCAGCAGCGGATCTCCGGCGGTCCGGCGACGAAGCCGGCGGCTCGCTCGCGGAAATCGTTCAAGTACGGCGTTTCGAGGTGCGGCCCGAAGTAGGCCGCGCGGCTCGACCATCGCTCGACGAGCAGGATCCGGTGCGGGTCGTCGACGTCGACCAGCAGCTCGATGCCGTGACAATCGGGTTCGCGTTCGACGACGATCGCGGCGAGCGCCGTCAGCTCGCGCCGGCAGGCATCGGCATTGCCCGGCCGGGCCCGGTAGTCGATGACCACCGTGACTTCGCTCTGCGCCGCGGCGATGCCCGGGTTCATTCGGGGAGCTTACAGGACGCACCGGCGGCAGTCACCCGCCGGCGGCGGCGTGGCAGCCCGCCCGGGCGCGGCTTGTGCTCTCTCCGGCAAGCCTTCAAGATGGCTCCGATGGCAGAGATTCCGGACCTGATCGATGCGTTCGGAGCGGGTCTGTACGTCCTGTTCGGCATCATCCAGCTCGACCTCTGGCTGCGGCGCAGGGAGCGACGCGGCCATCTCTGGCTTGCCGGAGCGATCTCCGGTGCCCTGCTGGTCGACGTCACCGGCATTCTTCTGCGCCGCTCCGGCACCACCACCGACCCGGGTCTGCAGATTGCCAACCACCTGGGCGTGGTCGTCGCATCGATCTGTCTGTTCGAACTCTTCGCCGTACTCGCTCCGCGGCATCCGGTCCGGGGCGTCCGCCTACTCTATGCTTCGGCTCTCCTGCCCCTGCCGAGCGCGCTGGTTACCGGCACGACCGACCTGCTCGCGCTGTCGCTCCTCTCCTGCGCCGTGCTCATTCTGCTGGCCGGCAGCCGCGCCGTTCTGGAGGTACTCAGCGGTGACCGCGAGGCACGCCTCCTGGCCGCCGGGTTCGTCGTTCTCGCCCTCTGCCTCCTGCTCGACTTGCTCATGGAATTCGGCCTCCTGCCGACCGTTCCAGGGGCGCCGATCGCCGGCTTCTTCATCCTCTTCGTCGCCGCCGCGCAGACGCTCGCCGAGCGGTCGGAACGCACCCTGCGCGAGCTCGAGCAGTTGCGCCGCGAACTCGAGGCGCGGGTCGACGAGCGGACGGCGCAGCTGCGCACCGCCAACCTGCAGCTGGCCGAAGCGGCACGCACCGACTCGTTGACCGGCCTCGCCAACCGCCGCGCCCTGCTCGAGCGCTTCGAGGCGGAACGCCGCCGATCGGCGCGCTCGGAGGCGCCGATCGCGCTGGTGATGGCCGACATCGACCACTTCAAACGGGTCAACGACGAGCACGGGCACGCCGCCGGCGACCGGGTGCTGCAGGAGATCGCCGCCACGCTGCGCGGCGCGCTGCGCGCCCAGGACACGGTGGCGCGCTGGGGGGGCGAGGAGTTCCTCCTCCTGCTGCCCGAAACCGACCTCGAGGGCGCGCTCGTCGCCGCCGAGGCGGCGCGCACCCGCATCGAGGAGACCCCGGTGCGCGTCGGCGAGCAGCTGCTGCCGGTCACCCTGTCGTTCGGGGCCGCGCAACACGCTCCGCAGGCCACGGTCGACGAGACGCTGGCCGCCGCCGACCGGGCGCTCTACCGCGCCAAGAAGAGCGGCCGCAACTGCGTCCGTCCGGCCTGAGCCAGAAAGCCAGAAGCAGAAAACCAGAAACAGAAAGTGAAAGACGAAGAGCTTCCAGCGAAGGAAGATCTGGCGGAGCGGGTTCGGGCTTCGATCGCTTCGCAGGCGCCGGCCCGGGCAACTCGCAGCTCGCGCCCCGTCTGCGTCACCTAGATTTTCCTTCTCTGGCCTTGGTTTTGACTTGATGTCGAAGAAGAGTCGGGAAAGACGAAAAGCTTCCATAGAAGGGAAAAGCTGGCGGAGCGGCTACGGGCTACGGACTTCGATCGCTCCGCTGGCGGCGGCCCAGGCAACTCGCAGCCCGCGACCCTCCTGCGTCTCCAGCCTTTTTCCCTCCATGGGCTCTTGCCTTGTCTTTTCTCTTCTTGCCTTGTCTTTTCTTGTTCTGTTTTGACTTGACTCGTCTTGTCTTGTCTTGAATGGAATGGACCTGAGGCGACTTTTTTCCGGCGCGACGAGCAGCAGTCAGGCCGCTCGGCCGGCTGAGACTCTGCATCCGGCGTTTCGCCGGATGCAGAGTCTCAGTCGGCCAGCCGGCGGCGGGCCGTTTCGGCGACGGTGGCGATCTCGTCGCCGGCGGCGAGGGTGACGCCGAGATCGCGCACCAGGCCGTCGGCGAGGTCGTAGATCCAGCCGTGGATCGCCAGCTCGCGGCCTGCCGCCCAGGTGTCGCGCACCACGGTGGTCTCGGCTACGTGAACCACCTGCTCGACCACGTTGAGCTCGCACAGCCGGGCGTGGCGAGCCGCCTCGCCGTCGAGCGCCGCCAGCTGTTCGCCGCACGTCGCCTTCACGTCGTTGATGTGACGCAGCCAGTTGTCGACCAGGCCCAGGCGGTCGCCGCGCAGCGCCGCGAGCACGCCGCCGCAGCCATAGTGGCCGCAGACGATGACGTGCTCGACGCGCAGCACGTCTACCGAGAACTGGATCGCCGACAGGCAGTTGAGGTCGGTGTGCACGACCAGGTTGGCGACGTTGCGGTGGACGAACATCTCCCCCGGCAGCAGGCCGACGATCTGGTTGGCCGGCACCCGGCTGTCCGAGCAGCCGATCCACAGGTAGCGGGGCGCTTGCTGGCCGATCAGCCGGCGGAAGAACTCCGGGTCGGCCCGGGTGATGCCGGCGGCCCAGGCGCGGTTGCCGGCGAGCAGGTCGGAGAGCGATTTCATCGGCGGACGGGCTGGCAACGGAATCAGGGGCGCGCTACCAGCCAGCCGAGGCCGGCGGCGGCGAGCCCGACAACGACCTGCGCCGCCACGTTGGCGAGCGCGCGCAGCAGCTGCGCGTCGCGGGCGAGGCCGAGGGTCTCGTAGGCGAAGCTCGAGAAAGTGGTGAAGCCGCCGAGGACGCCGATCATCAGGAAGAGACGGATGCCCGGCGCCGGGTCCGGACGGTGCTCGAGGGCTCCGGCGAGCAGGCCGATGAGCAGGCAGCCGGCGCCGTTGACGGTCAGCGTGCCGATCGGGAAGGCGACCTTCGACCAGCTGGTGTGGACCCAGGTGGCGAGGACGTGACGCGCCGCCGAGCCGACGAAGCCACCGCTGCCGACGATCAGAATCGTACGCAGTCCAGTCATTCAGTGGACGATAGCGCAGGAAGCCGCACCGCCGCTGCCCGGAACGCGCCGATCCTCACTTCGAATCCGTCGCGACCTCGAGGTGTCCCTCGGCCGCGAGCGCGCGGCGCGCCGCGCCGAGGTCGACCGTCTTCACCAGCAGGTAGTCGGTATCGAAGGTGCTCAGGGCGAAGAGGCTGACTCCGGCCGCGGCGAGCGGCGCGGCGACCGAGGCGAGCACTCCGACCTGATCGAACGGGAACGGCCCGTGGAGCTTGAGCAGGGCCCAGCCACGCTCGGCCCGTTCGGACTCCGGCACGCCGGCCGCCGGGCAGACGATCGACAGCTCTTCGGCCGTGTGGGTGATCGACACGAAGGCTCCCGGTCCCTCGTCGAGCCACGCGGGCGATCGTTCCCCGGCGGCGCGGCGGACCACCGCCCACTCGCCGGGTATCACCGAGAAGCGCTGGCCGGCCGGGCTCACCGCCGCCCCGGCCCGGCCGCCGGCCGGCGCACCAGACCGCCCTCGCGCGGCTCGAGGCCGGGCGAAACGGCGGCCAGGGCGCGCAGAAACGCCGCCTTGTCGGCCGGCGAGACGAGCATCGCCAGCTTGCCGCCCCGCCGGATCGCCAGCCGGTCGAGCGACAGCGCCGGCGAGGAGAGCGGGTTGCGCGACGGCCGCACGCTCTCGATCCCGTCGATGTCGATCCGCCAGCGGAAAGGGCCGCTGCGCACCACCAGCGTCCGGCCTTCGATCGTGTAGCGCGTCGCGGTGAAGATCCAGACGACGAAGCCGACGACGGGCAGCAGCAGCGCCAGGGGCACCAGGGTCTCCGCGCGACCGGTAGCCACCGCCGGGACGATCGCCAGGATCAGCGGAAGCACCAGCCCCGCGCCGAGCAGGACGACGATCCAGCTGTCGATCTTGGACCGAAACTCGCGCAACGCTCCTCCTTTCGACGCCGTGTTCGCCGGCGAAAACGTCGTTACTCCCTGCCCCCACCCTCGGCCCGGCCGGCCGCCGCTCCGACAGGCGGATCCCCCTTCGCCTCGGCCTCCGCCGGCGCCTCGCTGCGCGCTTCGACGACCTCCCGGACGCCGGGCTCGAGGAGGCTCTGCACCTCGAGCATCGCGCTGCCCAGACTCGCCGGATTCGCCTTGCGCGCGCGGTAGTAGATCCAGCCGCGTCGCTCGGCGGCGAGCGCCAGCCGGTCGAGGACGACGAGGAGCAGCGCGGCGCCGGCGAGCAGGACGAAGACTCTCACCCGGCCCCGGCGGCGCCGCCGTGACGGCGCGCGAGCTGCGCCCGCACCAGCTTGCGTACCAGCGCTACCGGCAGCGGTTCCGACGCCGCGAAACGGATCGTCCCTTTGCTGGTTTCGTAGCCGGAGAGCTCGGCGGCGAACTCCTCGACCACGTCACCGGGGTAGAACGCGCAGTGCCGCGCGGCGGCGCCGAAAGCCACCAGCAGCTTGCCGTCGAGACGAAAGGCGGGAATCCGGTAGCTGATGCACTCCTCGGCCCGCGGCGCCGCCGCCCGGATGTCCCGCCGCAGCTTTTCGAGCGCCGCCCGCTTGTCCTCGTCCAGCGTGGCGAGGTGCTCGTCGATCGTTTCGGCAGCCGCCTTGCCCCGCCCGCCGGTCTTCATCCTCGCCCCTCCCCCGCCCTCCGGCGGTGAAGCTGCATGTTACGCCGCTCGGCCGCGAGTGCGGGCGCACCGGGTCAGGGAATCGCCGCGCTCCAGGCGCCGGCGTTTCCGGACTCGAAGCCGTCCCAGAACAGCGTGACGACGTTCGAGATGCAGTAGAGCCGGCGCCCCGTGCCGCTGCAGCTCCAGTCGCTGCCGTTCGTCCAGCGTCCGGTGCGCGGGAAGGAGAAGTAGCCGGCGTGACCGTCCTCGCCGAAGCTGTCGTCCGTCCAGTCGAGGCAGTGATTGGTCGATGCGGTTCCGTCGGCGAACGTCCCCGTCCAGGCCGTCCCCGAAGAGGTGGCGTGGCGCCCCTTCTCGTCGACGTGAATGCTGTTGAACAGCCCGCTGCTCACGAGGCCGGCGCGGTTGTTGGCGACCGTGTATCCGTCGAGCCGGCGGAAGGGGCCGTTGACGGTGATCCGGTCGATCGCGGCGACCGAGGAGTCGGAGATCCAGGCGACGAAGGAGTCCGCAGCCGGCAGGTGCTCGGCCGCCGCCAGGGTGCGGTAGACCTGGTCGGCCGCCGCGATGCCGGTGGCGCCCCCCGCCGACGGCCAGGTGGAGAGCTTCCCCGTGCCGGTCTGCGAAGCCACGAAGACCATCGCGCCGGGGCTCCAGCCGAAAACGACCTCCTCGCTGGCGCCCGGCTCGACACAGAGCAGGCGAGCGGCGAGGTTGCAGGCCTCTCCGGAGTTCATCGTCCAGGCCGAGGCCGACGCCACGGCGCTGCCCATCATCCCGAACGCGGCGTTGGCGGACGACGACCAGTCGGCGCAGCGCGAGGTCGCCGCCGCGCCGTCGGGAGCGGTGCCCGTCCAGACCCGTGCTGCGAGCGGATCGACCAGGACGGAGAACTCGTCGACGAGCACCGGCCGGTAGATCTTGCGCTCCGGCCCGGTCAGCTCGTCGAGCTCGCCGGTGAAGTTGGAGAGCCCGTTGGCGAGGAACCAGGGGCCGGCCCCGGGCTGGGGGGAGCCGTTGCAGTCGTTGCTCTTCTGGCCGGCGAGACCCTGAACGTGGCAGTAAGCGTCGGCTGCCGCGGTCGAGAGCCAGGCGCGGTAGGTGGTGGCGTTCGGCAGGCCCGCCGCGGCGGCCCGCGCGCGGCAGATGGCGTCCGCCTTGTCGAGCGCGGTGGCGCCGCTGGCGCCGGGCCAGCTGGCGAGGTTGCCGGTGCCGGAGATCGAGGTGGCGAAGGCGCGCCGGCGGACGGCCTCGGCGGGCGCGGCGACCAGGGCCGCGAGGGCGAACAGGGCGAAGAAGCTGAGCGGGCGGAGCGCGGAAACGGTTCGGGTCACGGAGGTCTCCTCTCGATGGAGAGAGGACCCTACGTGGCGCCGCCACCGCCGTGCATGGCATGGGCATGCGCCCGACGAGCGCCACTCCGGCCGGCGCCGGACGCACCTCTCGCATCTTCATGCGAGGAGCGCCGACAGCGGGCCACGACGCCGGGCGCGGCTGCGGACCCGGATCGTGGCGACCGCCAGCCTTCGACGGGACGCGACGGGCGAAGCTCGCGGACGAACTTCGGCAAGCGGGAGTCGCCGGCTCGCCCGATCCGGGCGTCACCCCCGGCGCCGGTAGACGGCCTCCCAGATGGCGGGCGGTCCGCCGGAAAGCGGCCGCGGAACGTTGTACTCGCGGCGCGGGATGGCCGCGTCGGGGACGAAGCCCGCCGCGGCGAGCTCGTCGTCGAGCTCGTCGGCGGTGAGAAAGACCTGCGGCACGCCGGCGAACTGGTCGTAGACGAACCGCTCGCCAGCGACCGGTGCGGCCGCGGCGGGGAGCGTCGAGCGCGAAAAGGTGAAGACGAAGAGACCGGCCCCCTGCCGCGCCACCCGCGCCGCCTCCGCCAGGGCACGACGCAGCTCCGCCCCCGACGCGGCGAGATTCCAGATGCCGTGGGCGATCACCAGGTCGAAGCTCGCATCGGCCAGCGGCAGCCGGTCCATCGCCGCGCGCACCAGCGGCAGCCTCCCGGCCGGCAACTCGCCGCGCGCCCGCGCGGCGGCGGCGGTGAGCATCGGCAACGAGAGGTCGGTTCCCGTCACCCGCCAGCCCCGACTCGCCAGCGGCACGGCGTTGCGCGCCGCGCCGCAACCGATGTCGAGGGCCTGCCCGCGGCCGCGGCGCGCCAGCTCGCCGGCGGCGAACTCGAGCAGCACCGGGTTGGGCGCCGCGCGCACGAAGCCGGCGACCGTCGACGGTGCGCTCCACGACGACTGCGACATCAGCGGGCGCGCCGGAGCCGGTCGCCCCAGCGCCGCTGGCGCTCGTCCGTGTACTCCCACCAGGGCCGCGGCGCCTCGCCGGCCAGGAAGCGGGTGACGGAGAGGAAGACGTCGAGAACGCAGGGGTCCTGCCGCACGCCGGTCGCCCGGCAGAGCCTCTCGTAGAGCTCCCAGGGATCGACACCGGCGAGCTCCTGCGGCGACCCGAATCCGAGCCGCTCGAAGTCGCCGGCGGTCGCCGGTCCGACGTTCGGCAGGTCGGTCAGTCGGCGCAGGCGATCCCGCCGCACCCGGGCCGGGTTCATCGCGCCCGCCGGAAGCCGCGCGGCAGGACGAGCGCCATGCCGTGCGCCATCAGCCCTCGGGGGCGCTCCCGCCTCGCCGGCGCGAGCTCGCTCACCGCGGTCCCCCTCCCGCCTGCAGCATCGCCGCCATGCGCTCGTGGACCACCTGGATCGCCCGCAACGGACGGATCATCACCTTGAAGTCGACGATGCGGCCCTCCTCGTTCCAGCGGATGAGGTCGACTCCGTTGACCTGGACTCCGTCGATCTCCGTCTCGAACTCGAGCGCGGCCTCGCCCTCGCCGACGACCTCGCGCACGTAGCGGAAGCGCGGGCCGACGAAGACGTGGAGGGCCGCGGTGAGGTAGGCCGCAACTCGGGCGCGTCCGCGCTGCGGCGTGTGCACGACCGGCGAGTGGAAGACCGCGTCCTCGGCGAGCAGCGCCGGCAGCCCCGCGGCGTCACGCTCGCGCAGCATCCGGTGCCAGGCGACAAGCGGCGATTCGGTCATCTTCCCCTCCATGACGCGATTCCGGGTGACACTCCCCTCACCCCGCTCCCGGCGCACCGCCCGGATCGGCCGCGGCGAATGGCGAAGTGCCGGCCCACCACGGCTCGCGCTCGGCTACGGGCACGTAGCGCTCGCGCACGACCCGATGATGGCGCAGCTCGTGGCCGGCGATGTGAAAGGCGAGGCCGCGCGGGGTCGCCGCGTAGCCGTTGACCACTCCGCGCCGCAGCCACGCCTCCGGGTCGAGGCCGCGAAACAGCGTCAGCGACGCGGCGCGGACGGCCAGGTAGTCGTCGAGCAGGGCGCGCATCGGCAGGTCGCTGAACCGGGCGCCGGAAACGTAGAGCGTCTCGTCGAAGCCCGGCAGCTCGCGCTCGTCGCCGCGCGCCAGGCAGAGCGCCCGGTAAGCGAAGATCCGCTCGTCGTCGGCGAGATGGCCGAGGACCTCCTTGACGGTCCACTTCCCTTCGCCGTACGACAGCCCGCCCCCCGCGTCTCCGAACGCCTCGAACAGGGCCCTCGTCG
The DNA here is from genome assembly GCA_019911865.1 of Thermoanaerobaculia bacterium. Lineage (GTDB taxonomy): Bacteria > Acidobacteriota > Thermoanaerobaculia > Multivoradales > JAGPDF01 > JACTMI01. Next base: position 18,406 of record JAIOJQ010000432.1, on the reverse strand, counting down.
CCGCCGCCTGCCGTTCGAGCGCCTCGCAGGCGTCGTCGCCGTCGACGCACCCGATGTCGGCGTGGGCGTACTCCGCATACTCGCCGCGCGCCGGACGGCCCGACTGGACCGGCAACACGCTCGGCCCGACCGGCTCCCCCGCCTCCGAGATGAATTCCTTTCGATTCATTCGGCCTCCTTCCTGCTTCCCCGGGTCGGCCGGGCGCCTCCACTTCGCTCGCCCGAGTTCGAAGTTCCGCGGCGGCGTCCGCTGCGAGGACGGGCTCGACGTCACTTCCCGGCACCACCGAACGCCGCAAGATAGAAGGCCGCCAGGGCGATCGCAACGCAGAGGGGCGAGTAGAGCGCCGTATCGTAGCGCGCGAACGTCGAGTCGCGCACGCGCTTGAAGAAGCCGACGTAGCGGAAGTCGCCGACCGCCCGGCCGGCGAACACGATCGCGAGGACCCAGACGCCCGCCCGCGGAATCGCCGGATATGGCCAGGCGAGAACTCCGACGCGCCAGAGGCAGATCACGCCCGCGGCAGCCAGCAGACCCGCCACGATCGCAGTCGCCACCGGCCCCGTCGTCAGGACCGGCTTTCCCGCCAGGCTCGGAACCACGGCGGAAGGCGCCGCGGAGCCGGGCCGGAAGAGCCAGGCCACATGAAGCCCCGCGAGAAGGAAGAAGACGCCAGCCAGAACGATCGCTACCTGCACCGTGAGGTCACTCCAGGGCAGTTGCGTTGCCTGCTGAACGCCCCGCCGAACTCAGCCACGACCCGCCGGGCTCCGCGAAGCGCCTCGCCGCTCGACCTTCTGCGCCGGCGGTTCGGGCAACTCACCGGACGATCGCTCCGTCGTGGCGCGAGCCGGGAGGCTCCTCTCCCGGCGGCACCCACCCGGGTTCGTGGGCCCACCGCAGGGCGACCGGCGTCGCCCGCCTCGCGTTGTCGCGGTGCACGGCGCCGGGCGTGAGTTGTGCCCGCCAGCGCAGGGTCGCCGGGGCGTGGCTGCGCAGCGCGGCGACCGTGCGCTCGAAGGCGCCCTTCATCTTGTCGTTCTCCTCCTCGCCGAGACTGAGGAAGAGCGCGCTTTCGGTCGACGGGTTCTCGCGCAGGAACCGCTCGAGCCTTCCGACCATCTCGTCCTCGTCACGCCACATCGCCGGACTGTTGGCGAGGTAGGTCTCGAACAGCGCCGGCTCTGCCGTGAGCGCGTAGACGACGAACAGGCCACCGCGCGAATTGCCCGCCAGGAAGCGTGAGGACGTCGTGCGATAGCTCCTCTCGATCTCCGGAATGAGCTCGCCGCGCAGGAAGGCGAGGAACGCGTCGGCGCGCCCGTCAGGGCCGTCGTCGACGTCGATGTCCTGCCGCATCCCCGGCGGCGTGTAGTCGCGCTGCCGGCCCTTGCCGTCGACGTTCGGAATGCCGACGACGATGAACTCGGGGGTGACCCCGATGCGTGCCATCAGGGCGGCGGATGCCGCGGTGTGCAGGTCCTGCGAGGAGCCGTCCAGCACGTAGATCACCGGATAGCGCCGGCCCGGCGCCCGCCCGTACGACTCGGGGAGATGTACCAGATAGTCCCGCTGCTCGCCCAGAGCTGCCGACGCAATCGTCTTCTGTTCCACGGATTCGTCGAACACCGGACGCTCGAAAACGTAGAGCGCGGAGAACCAGGTAATCAGTGCCGTCAATGCAACAGCGAGCGGCAACGCAACAGCCAGACACTTCTTCATCGAGAGTCATCCATGGTCAGGGCTCGAGCAATCGCCCGGCCGCCGTACGCTGTGGTCGAGGTCCGCCGATCGGTCCCGGGCTCCGCAGCAGAGGGAGCAGCTTACTGCGGGACCACGGCCCAGTCGGTCAGCTCGTGGATCGTACCGTCATTGCTTCGCGCGACGAGAAAGTGGATGCCCACCCTCTGGCTGGGAAGGGTCACCGTGGACTCGTAGATCCTGTCCCCCTCGTCGTCGCCGACGTGCCGCATGGGTGTCCAGGAATCCGTCTGGTCCGATGTCGCCAGTCGGTACGACACCGTGCCGGAGAAGGGCTCGTCGTTGTCGTCCACGCTCGCCACGGCTCGCAGCGTCACGGGCGTGCCGGCAGCGGCAGGCCACGGGTCGAGCTCGGCATCGAAAGCCCATTCGCCCGGTTCCCACGAGACGCTCCCGGTCGATTCTCCGGCGCCCGTGGAGTCCTGCGTGCCGCCGCAGGCCAGCAGGACGGACGTCAAGGCGAGTGCCAAGGCGACATGGATGTTGCGCGTCAGCATGGACTCCTCCCTGAATCCTTTCGACCACGCTGCTCCGTGATCGGATCTTCCGAAGTCCGTGGCCTCATCCCAGAACCTGCGGATTGAGTCGCCAGACCGAATAGGTGAGCGCCGCGGCGAAGCTGACCCAGAGCAGGTAGGGTGCGAGCAGGGCGCCGGCCAGCGGGCGGATGCGCCAGAAGGCAACCAGGGTCGCGGCGATCAGCGCCCACAGCAGCAGAACTTCGGCGAACGCCAGGGCACCGAGACGCCAGCCGAAGAAGAGCCAGCTCCATAGCGCATTGAACACCAGCTGGACGAGAAACAGTGTCAGCGCAGTTCGGGCCGTTCGAAAGCCGCCGACCCGCCAGACCAGCCAGGCGGCGATGCCCATCAGCAGGTAGAGGACCGTCCAGACCGGCCCGAAGATCGCCGCCGGGGGCGCCCAGTCGGGCCGCACGAGCCCGGCATAGAACGGGCCCGCCTCGACGGAGGCAGCGCCACCCAGGGCCGCGGCGACGAAACTGACGACGAGCCAGACCGCCAGCCCGGCCAGCTGCTTTCGCTTCGTAAGTGGCGCCATGGACGACTCCCTCGTTGCCGGGCCGATCCTACTCTCGGCGCCGGCAGGCCGAAGCTGCGTCGTCCGATCGAACCGGGCACCTGCCGGCGAGGCACCGCCCATCGAGCGCCCCGGGGATCCACCGGCGCACCGCGCGGCAGTACGCGAGGTACTCGGCGCCGAACTGGCGGCGCAGCGCCGGCTCCTCGACGAAGAGGACCGCCGCATGAAAGGCGAGTGCCACGAGCGCGAGATAGGCCAGCAGGACCAGGGACTGGAAGGCGAGAACCCAACCGAGGACCACCGCGAGCACGCCCAGGTACATCGGATTGCGCACGCAACGGTGCGGGCCCTCGATCACCAGCCGGCGAGGCGCATCGATCGGGGCCGGAGTACCGCGCCCGATGACGGCGAAGTTGACGACCGTCCAGGCGTAGATGCCGATGCCGATTGCGAAGGCCGGCGCCGCCAGGAGGAGGCGCCTGGCCGGGGGAGATCCCGACTCCCGGACGAGGATCCACGGAATCCAGCCGGCCACCGAGCCGGGGACCAGGATCGTGAAGAGCAGGTTCTTGAGCAGCAGCTTCATCGGACGGGTGCCGTCCCGGAAGTCGCTCGACCTGCCCTTATCGGAGCCGTTACCGGGCACATCTTCGTCGGCCGGGTGAGCCAAGGGTCAGGCCGGGCCTTCCTCGAGCAGCGACGCAATCTTGAGCACGGTCGCCCAGTTGCGGGTCGTCACGCTCCGGCCGGCCTTGCCGAGCAGCGCCTTGCCTACCGCGCTTTCGAGGAGACCGACGGTGGCGTGCAGATAGGCGGCCGCTTCCGTGATGACGAATTTCTCGCCCGGCGCGGCCAGCGACTGCAGACCCTCGAGCGCGCGCAGTGCGGCGGCCTCCATCGCGAAGGCGACCAGGAAGCGCGAGTGGTCGGGGTCGGGCGGCACGATCGGGTTGCCGGCAACCACGGCGGCGAACTCGGCGGCGGACTTGACGATCACCGGCGTGACGACGCCGAAGCGCTCCTCGACGCCGGCGGCGATCCGGGCGGCGTGCCCGCGGGGGTCGCGCGCCGCCGACGCGAACACGGCGTTGCCGCTGTTGAGCAGCGTCCGGACCTGGCTCCCGCCGAGCCCTTCCAGCAGGGCACGGAATTCCGCCATCGGCACCCGGTTCCCCTTGCCGACGTTCACACCACGCAGGAGCACGACGAAGCGGGGCAATGAAGCCTCCTGGCCGTTCTCAGCTCGAAGTGCACGCTTCCAAGGTGATCACGCCTGAATCTCGACCGACGTCGCCGTCTCGGGGGCGCTCGCAGGCTGGACCTTGATGCTCTCGATTCCTCGGGCCTGCAGGTGGGCGGCGAACGAGTCGACGCCGCGATCGTTCCAGCTCAGATTCCAGCCGGGCCAGCGCGGCGCAATGCTGCGGAGGAAGTCCTCCGGGTTGCTCCCCAGTGCCTGCTCGAGCGCGGCCGACTCCCCCAGCTCGGCAAAATCGAACCCCTCCAGTCCTTCAATCCCTTCGAGCTCCTCGAGGTCCGCGGGATCGATCGGCTCGCCGAGCAGACCGAAGACGATCGCCTTCTGTCGGTCGAAATCGACGAGGAATCCGCCCTCGGCGAAGGCCCAGTCCTGCAGCTCGTCGGTCGCCTCGGCCTGCTCCGCGACGGCCAGGGCATCCACCGGGCCGCCCGCGAAGGCATGGATGCAACCGAGAGCGCCCCACTGGTCGTAGAACGCGCGCGCCTCGCCGTTTCGGACGATGACGTAGTTGGCCCGGTGGCCCATCCCCATACCCTCCGTCGCTGAGAGATCTCCGACCCTACACGCACCGCGCGCGGCGCTCGCCGCTCACCATCCGCGCCGCCTCACGGTCCGCCTCCGAATCGCGCCCTGGCCTCGCGGACGTCGACTCTCAGGCGCACCGTCCACCGCCCCTCGTCCGCCTCGGCCGTCACGGTCACCGGAATCGCGGCAACGCCGCCCGCTGGGAGGTAGTCGCCGTAGCCGCAGAAGGCTGCGTCGCGCGGCTCGTCGCGCGCCGGCCTCTCGATCGCGAGCTGGAAGTAGCCGTCGTCCGTGACCTCCGGAATCGCCAGCGAAATCGTCACCGGCCGTGCCGTCTTGGCGTCGAGGATCGTCACCGCCGGCGTCGTCGAGATCGACGCCGAATAGGGCTGTGCGGCGCTCGACTCACCGAGTGCGCGGTGCGCCCAGTCGCGCGACGACCCCATCTGGCGGTCGAACACCGCCACCCGCGTCGTCCCGGCCGCGCCGTGGAGCGCGGTCACCTCGACCGTGTGGTGAAACACCGCCGTGCCGCAGCCAGTGGCGGCAGCGAGCAGCGTAGTCAGCAGGAGGCGTTGCATCGAGCGACAGTTCATGCGATCCGCTCGGGGCCTGCGGGATCCTCGTAGATGTAGCCGCGGACGATCATCGCGACCCCGTAGGAGACCATGCTCGCGGCGAGCACGCGGAACGGCATCAACGGCTCCAACCCCTGGATCGGGGTGACCAGGAAGTAGACCCCGAACAGGGCGACGAATAGCCCGCCGACCATGAGTCCGACCCGCTGCCGCCTCGCTCGACCGGCGGCCTCCTGCGCGAGTCTCAGGTTGCGATCCTCGAGAGCGACCCGCAGCCGCGCGTCCTCCTCGCACCGCTTCCTGCAGGCCAACCCGCGCGGCAGCTCGACGGCACACTCCGGGCAGATGCCGCGCTGGCAGGACTTGCAGAGGCCTGCGGCGGCAACCGACGGGTGGTAAAAGCAGTTCATGGCTCTACTCCGATCGGAATCCCTCGGTGCCGTTCGAAAAGTCGCCGGTCCGCGAAGCACCCGAGATACGAGAAAACGATGATCGACACGGGCCGCGAGGATATCGGAAGGAGCCTCCGGAAAGCCTTCGCCGCCGCGGGGTCGATGACGACTTCGCCGCGCGCGGCTTCCCGGCAGAGACGGCCGGCTCCGATTCAGGAATCGCCCTCGCCAGCCTCGTCGCGCGGCCGGGACGCGGTCATTTCTCGCAGGAGAACGGAGACGAAGAACGCCAGGGAGCCCACCAGGAAAGCGATGTTCACGCCGCGGGCGAAGGGCGGGGCTCCGGCCGGCCAGAGCTGCCCCAGGAGGACGACGGCGTTGAGGAAGATGAGGACACCGACGATGGCCTGTCTCATGCCGTCTCTCCGGAGGCTCTGTCGCGCAGCCCGAGCGCCTCGATACGATCCGAACGGTACGCCACCCGCGCCGTTTCTGTCAAAGCTCGTCGTCTCTCGATCCTCTCCCGGCCCGACAGAGGTCAGGGAGTCGAAGCGCCGCGCCGGTAGACTTCGGCCTGAACGTACTTCAGACTCGAGTCGCACGCCAGCTTGACGACCTTTACAGAGGGGTTCTTGCATGTCGAAGCTTCGGGTCAACAGTTTCTCGATCTCCATCGACGGCTACGGCGCCGGACCGGATCAGTCGCTCGAGAACCCGCTCGGGGTCCGGGGTCCCGAGCTGCACACGTGGGTCCTCGGCACGCGGACGTTCCAGCGGATGCACGCCGATTTCGCCGGCGAGCTGATCGGCGACACGCCGGGCCGCGCGGGGGTCGACGACGACTTCGCCGCGCGCGGCTTCGAGAACGTCGGCGCCTGGATCCTCGGCCGCAACATGTTCGCTCCGTCGCGCGGCCCCTGGGTCGACGACGGCTGGAAGGGCTGGTGGGGCGAGAACCCGCCCTACCACGTGCCGGTCTTCGTGCTCACGCACCATGCGCGCGCGCCGCTTCCGATGGCGGGGGGCACGACGTTTCACTTCGTCACCGACGGCATCCACGCCGCGCTCGAGCGCGCCCGGGATGCGGCAGGAGGCAAGGACGTCCGCCTGGGCGGCGGCGTCGCGACGATCCGCGAGTTCCTGACGGCAGGACTCGTCGGCGAGCTCCACCTGGCGATCTCGCCGGTCCTGCTCGGCCGCGGCGAGCACCTGCTCGGCGGCCTCGACCTGCCGGCGCTCGGCTACCGGTGCACGGAGCAGGTCGCCGGAGAGATGGCGACGCACGTGATTCTGGCTAAATAGGCTCGGAGGCGGCGGTGAGGGTCGGTGCCGACGAGCGCGCCCGGCGACCCGGTGACCGAACGCGGGGCGTGCCTAGCCGCGCCGGTAGACGTCGGTGTGGACGTACTTCAGTCCCGAGTCGCACATCAGCGTGACGACGGTCGCGCCGGGGCCGAGCCGCTCGGCGACGCGCAGCGACGCGACGACGTTGGCGCCCGAGGAGGTGCCGGCGAAGAGGGCCTCCTCGCGTGCCAGCCGGCGCGCCATCGCCTTGGCCTCCTCGGTCGCCACCGGCTCGACGGCGTCGACCCGCGCGGCGTCGTAGAGCGGCGGCAGGTAACCGATGCCGACCCCTTCGATCTTGTGCGGGCCGGGCGCGCCGCCCGAGAGCACCGCCGACTCGGCCGGCTCGACGACGACCAGCTTCACCTCCGGACGGTGAGCCTTGAGCGCCGTGGCAACGCCGCGCGACGAGGCGGCGGTGCCGATCGAGTGGACGAAGGCGTCGACCTTTCCGTCGGTCTGCCGCCAGATCTCCTCGCCGAGGGCGCGGTAGCCGGCGATCGTGTCGGCGTTCTCGAGCTGGTTCACCCACCAGGCGTCGGGCTCGCGCGCCAGTTCGCGCGCCCGCTCGATCATGTCGAGGATCAGCTTCTTCGTCGTCTTGCCGCCCTCGCTCGGCACCAGCACCAGCTCGGCGCCGAGCGCCTCCATCTGGTCGCGCTTCTCGCGGCTGAAGGCGTCGGAGGTGACGATGCGGATGCGGTAGCCCCTGGCCGCCGCCACCATCGCGAGCGAGGCGCCGGTCGACCCGCCGGTGTACTCGACGATCGTACCGCCGGGCACCAGCCGCCCGTCGGCTTCGGCGCGCTCGACCACGGCGAGTGCCATGCGGTCCTTGACGCTGCCGGTCGGGTTCTCCCACTCGAGCTTGGCGAGGATCCGGGCGCCGTTCGAGGGGACGATCCGCCGCAGCTCGACCAGCGAGGTGTTGCCGATGGCGTCGAGGACGTTCATCGCGCGCGCGTCGCCGTTCGAGTTCGCCGCCTCGCTTTTCGCCGCCATGGCCGCTCCTCCCTCCCTCAGTTCCAGATCCGCTGCCGGGCGAGACCGTTGACGATCAGGACGACCGCGAACAGCAGCCAGGATCCGACGACGAGGAGGCCGGCGAGACCCGGACGGCCCGCGATCGCCAGGCGTCGGGCCCCCGCCAGCAGCGCCAGCACCGCCAGGGCGGCGAGGACGGAAAGCCAGATCGGCGTCGCCGCGCTGAGCGGCCGGCCCGCGAGGTTGAGCAGTACCACCAGCGCCGCGAGGGCGCCGGTGGGGACGGCCAGGAGCCAGAACAGGATTTTCACGGGCGACTCGGGGTCGGTGAGGCTTTGCGCTGCAGCCTAGCGCAAGGCGGCGAGTCACTGGCGTTCTTCGAAAGGTTCGAGGCCATGGGCCACGACGCTGAAGCTCGACACCGTGCCGTTCTCGTAGCGCAGGTCGATGACTCCGAGACCGTGTTCGGCGCGGGTGTCGATTCGTTCGACGACCGCGACGCGCCCCAGGAAGTCCCGCACCCGGTCACCGACGTGAAAGGGCAAGGTCGCCGGGTCCACCGGTTCGGCGCCGCGCGAGAGAACGCCCGAGAGACGACCCTTGAACCTCCGCCACAGACTCGGCGGTGCCGTCCTGCGGACCTCGCCGCCCGCAAGGTAGGTCTCGCCCTCCTCTCCGACGACCCTGGCGCCCAGCAGCGCGGCTACCGCGGTCATCTTCTCGATCAGCTGAGCATCGGGGTTCTTCGAGTAGAGGTTCCCTTCGGAGTACGCGATCCACGGCCCGTCGAGTCGCGACGGACCGCTCCAGACCGCGAAGCCGACCCCCATTTCGCCCTGGAACCGCAGCTCCGGGTCGGAGGCGACGTAAGCCTCCCACTGCCCGAGGGTGATCGGCTCACGCGTCTCGTCGCACCAGCTGGCGCCGCGGGTGATGTAGAGGTCGTAGCCCATCTTCGTCGTCAGCTGGGTTCCGGGCGCAGCGGCGAGTGCGCGAAGCGTCGCCGTCCGATGGCGGGCTGAGCCGGGTGGGGATCCATCGAAGGCTCAGTCCGGCCGCTCGGCAGGCGATGCGCCGGACAGCCTTCTCAACTCGGCCAGCGGCAGGTTCCCGAGCGCCGCGAGGCGATCGCCCTGAAAGGTCACCGCGTAGGCCATGGTGGCCGGATTGCCCAGCATGAAGACCACCCGACCCCGGTCACCGCAATCCTCGCAAGCCCCACTGGTCAGGTGGGACGGCCGTTCGAACTCGTCCCCGACCTTGTAGTAGAGCCGCACGCCGGGCTTCAGCTTCACGATCTCCGCCACGAGCTCACGGGGCGCTACGGCGGTCTTCTCGACCCGCGTCACGAGGATGGCGGTCGCGCGGCGGATCTTCTCCTCCACCGGACGCGCATGGAAGTCGTTGTCGAACGCCTCCTCGGGACGGGCGTACGCTCCCTCGTCGCCGAGATACGCCGAGCCGCCCGGATCGGGTCCCTGCCACCGCTGCAGATAGTAAGTCAGCCACGGCATGGCGAAGGCGAGGAGGAGCACGCCGACCAGGACCCAGATCGCTGTCGTCTGCCGCCGCACGGTGCGCACCAGCGTGGCGACCTCCGTCTCGAGTCGGGCATCACCCGGCGACCGCAGGTCTTCGCGGCTCATCGGCACCTCCGGAGTCGATGTCGCGCCACTTCTGAAAATACTCCACGCGCCGCCGGCGCCCGAAGAGCCGGAAGTTCCGTTCGACCCGGCCAGCGCCGACCCGCGGATCCCGTGCAGCGACTCACGAAAACCACCTCGCCAGCGCCCAGAGAGCCCGGTCGCCGAAGAGCGCGCAGACGACGCCGAAGACCGCTCCTCCCAGCAGACCGGCGACCACGGCCTCCTGCGGGCCGGAGCCATCCGCCGCGACGGAGAAGAAGAGGATCGCGAAGCCGACGACCGCGCCGATCCCGAAGCCGAGTCTCCGGTCGAAGCGCTCGAAGCTTCGACGCCAACGCCTGGTGGGTGTCTCCATTCAGGACCTCCGGGCAGCTAGAGGAACATGACCTCGGCGGCAGACAGCTCCTGCGTTGCGCGTCCAGCCAGCGGAGCCCTTCCGTTCGCTTGAACGCGTTGTCGGGCGGCGAAGCTCGGAGGATTCTCCTGGAGGCGACCGGCCCGGGTGGTGGCCACGGCAAGGAGGCGAGAGGCAGGCGCATCGCTAGAGGACCGGAAATTCCTGGGGCCACCGCACGAAGTTGCCGTCGACCCACACGATGTCGTGGTCGAAGTCGCCGGGGTCGAAGGGCCCGATCGTGTAGACGTCGCTCTCGAAGGTGTGGTTGCGACCGGAACTGCGGATGCCCAGAACGGCCCTTCTGTCGAAGGCCTCTCGCTCGAGGCAGAAGTCGTACGTCCGGCCCCATGGGTCTCGATCGGGAATCCAGTGGATGTAACGGGGAATCAACTCCTCGCGGAGCTCGCTGAGCGAGATCGTCGGACAACTCCGCCAGTCGAACGAGGGCTGTCTCTTGTCGGCGGCGGGAACGATGGTCGCAGGGTGCGGGGCCCTGGAGATCCGGTCGGTCAGCCACGACAGCATCGCTGCACCCGTGCTGCGGATCTCCGACATCGCCCGCCGCTGCGCTTCGCGGTCGTCGAATCGGTGTTCAGGCTTCCCGAAGAAAGAGCCGCATGATCCGAGCAGCAGTGCGAGGAGGCACACTCGAACACTGTTCACGACATCTCCCCCTGGCGGGTTACCGCGTTGGTATGAGGCGACCGGGGCGGCAGCCAACGGACGCTGAGAGCCGAGCCGCCACCGGGCCGCACTGCCGGGCGAGACCACGGCCGGCCGACGCCGGGCGCGAGAGCGCCGGAGGGATCACCGGGGTGGTGCCCACTGCAACGAGTGCCGGCGCGGAGGTCCTCCCCCATCGGTCGCATTTCCTCCTTCACGGCAGGCGGCGCAGAACAGCGGGCTCGCCCGTGGGCAGGCGGCGAAGGCGGAGGGTGCGTCGGTTCACTTCGACCACCTGCCACTCGTCGCGCATGTCCGAAGAGAGGATCGTGAGGGTGTCGCCGTTCAGTTGCCACTGCGCCCGGGTCGCCGGGCGGGCATGGAGCCAGGTGCGGAAGACGTGCTCGCCCTCCTCGATGGCGAACTCGAGCTCCGGATCCGGACAATCGCCCTCGTCGCAGGTCCAGGCGCCGAGGATCTGCTCCTCGCTCGGCGCCGTGGCGGCCGAGGCGCAGGCGACGATCGGCAGCAGCAGAGCGAAGAGAAGCCCGCGTCGCTTCAGGGCCACGCCGTCTCGCACCTGGGTTCGGCGATACGCGCGGTCACGCATCGGCGGTGCCCGGATAGCGCCGCCGGACGTCCGCCACCGAGGCGGCGACGAGGGCCTCGAGGACCCCGAGGTCGAGGTCCGCCAGGCGCTTGACGTAGAGGCAGGCCTTGCCCATCCGGTGCTTTCCGAGCCGGGCCAGCAGCTCGACCTGCCCGGGGCTCTCGGCGCTGAGGTAGACGACCAGCTCCCGGCCGCGCACCGCGAAGCCGACGAGGCAGGACTCGCCCGCATGGCCGCTCTCGTACCGGTAGGAGTACGAGCCGAAGCCGACGATGCTCGGCCCCCACATCTTCGGTGGCTGCTTCGTGACCCGCCGGCAGAGGGCGATGAGGGTCCGGCAGTCCTTCAGCTGTTCGGGGCCGGCGCGGGAGGCGAGGTACGCGTCGACGCTGGCGCCCGTGGGTCGGGTCTTGGTCTCTGCCATGGAAGCCTCCGGATCGGCGGCGAGAAGACGGCGGTTGGCAGGTGGGACGCCTGACGATATCGCCCTCGCGCCGGTCCGGCGAGAGGCCGACCCCGCGCCCCGGATCGCCGGCCATCAGCACGCCGGCCCGGACCACCCAACGCAGCGGCATCGGCCTGAACGAACTGCCGGGCCACAGACCCTTACTGCTCGCCCGGCGGCTCCCACAGTTCCACCTTGTTGCCCTCCGGGTCCAACACCCAGCCGAACTTGCCGAACTCCGAGGACTCCGCCTGGTCCAGGACGTTGCAGCCCTCGGAGCGCAACGCCTCGAGAAGTCCGTCGAGGTCCGCGACCCGGAAGTTGAGCATGTAGGGGGCGGTGCTCGGCTCCATCTTGTCAGTGTCCAGCGCGAAGGGGCTCCAGAGGGTCATGCCTGGATCACTCCCGGCGCCACCCCACTGGAAGATCGCGCCGCCCCACTCGGCCACCTCCAGGCCGAGGTGGTCGCGGTACCACGCACCGAGCGCTTTCGGGTCCCTGGACTTGAAGAAGATGCCGCCGATTCCGGTGACACGTCGCATGCGTTTCTCCCGGGGCCCGGAGGCCGTCTACTCGGCGAGGAGCCGTTCGATGGCGGCGCGGATCCGACCCATGTCGCTCGCGCACGTCGCGTGCGGTCCGGAGCCGTCGTCGTGGTACTCCATGCCCGGATGGACGAACCGGATGACCCCGGACTTGTCGAGGATGAACGTCACCGAGGTCGCGGGTCGGTCGGGCCCGGTCAGCCACCAGTCCTTCAGGTTTCCGGTCCGCCAGTTCCAGTCGATCGCGATCGGAAACCGGAACTCCCTGGCCTCCACAGCCCGCTGTACGCGCGCGACATCGAGCGGGTCCTCCCTCCCGGCTTTCGGATGAAACACGCCGATCAGCGTGAGGCCGTCCTCCGCGTATTCCTCGTGCAGCGCACGCAGCGCGGGTGCGCTGCTGGCGCAGAAGGGACAAGTGTCGGTCCACCACCGGACCAGCACGACGCGTCCCTCGAGGGCCTCCAGCGACAGCGGCTCGGAGTTGAGCCACGCATCGAACCGGAACGGCGGCGCCGCGACACCGAGGCGATCGTCACCGGCGGAGCGGTCCATCTCCGCGAAGCTCGCGAGCTGCTCGCTGATCCAGGCATCCGCTTCGGCCTCGGACTTCCCCTTCGCGATGAGGAGCTCGCGCTTGTGCGCCCACGACATCACCGGCACGATGTCGCTGCCCGAAGTCGCCACCGGCTGGTGAGCCTCCTGGGCTCCGGCTTCGCGGGCCGTCCCGGCGAACGCGGCCGCTCCCGCACACAGCGCCAGCACGAGTCCGGCCGGAAGTCCCACCGCCCGCTTCCTCATGATGCCTCCTGTTGCCAGGCGATCGGCTCCCGATCCCCGGGCTCGTCCTGCGCCGATTCGACCGGTTCCGTGGCTCTCCCGGTTCGGCCGGTACCCGTTCCGCGAGGCATGACGGATGACGACTGGAGCGGACAGCAGAGGAGAGTCCGGCTGTCCGCTCGAGTGAAGGGTCAGGCGACGTCCTTTCAGCAGTTCAATCACCGCGTGGAGCCTTTCCGTAGCTCAGAACCACTGAAAGCAAGTGAATGCTCAGGCCAGTGTACTGATCGTGCTCCTGACCGTCGTGCTGCGTCTCCAGATACCTGTATGCCAGACCCGCCGACCAGGGTGATTCAGCAATTCGCACCTCGACTCCGGCCTTGCCACCGAGAGTCCACTCGGGATCGCGACTCGGCGGGCCGTGAAGGTCGATGTGGAAGCTGGTGCGACCCAGTTGCGGCCCGACGTAGAAGTCGATGCGCTCGCCACGCAGAGGATGGACCAGCAGGCCGAGCGTGATGGGGCGCAACACGAAATCCCCGCTATCGGAGTCGACGGTGACCTCCTGCAGCACCGGCGGATTGAACGAGATGGGTCGAATCTCGACCTCTCGCCACCGCGCATCGAGCTCGACGGAGCCGAGGGAGAGCTCCACACCGAGAAGTGTAGTGGGCCTGTACTCGGCCGCAATTGCCAGAGCATGGCCGTCGTCCAAGGACAGCTCCGTGTAGTGGATGCCAGCGTAACTCGCAAAAGTGTCGCGAGAATACTGGGACGTGCCAGCCTCGAGGCGCAGCGACCAGGAACGCGTCGTGGCGCCGGCCATGGATGACATGAAGAGGAGGGCGGCGAAGCATGCATGCCGTGTACGGATTGTCATTCTTCACGACCTCGCAGGGAAATCTCGGATGATCCGAACGTCGCCTGCCGGATCATAAGCTTAGCGGCGCCATCCGGCCGGACTGCTGAGCGAAAGCCGAGAGGGTCGACGCCAGACACGGGGACGGTGGAGAGATCACCAGGGTGGCCTCCACTGCCGCGAGGGGTCAGGCGGCAGGTCGCAGACATGCCGCTGCGTGCTGTCGATCGGCGAGCGGGCCCGGGGAGGGGTCTGGCGACACTCCACGGACGGCAGGAACCACGCAGAGGATGCTGAACACACGAACCCTTCTCCTGGCAGCGCTGGCGCACACCCGAGTACTCGCCGCCCTCAAGACTGGGGGTCGAACCCGAAGACGCGCAACTCCTGGTCGCAGTGGCAGGCCTTCGCGATTCGCGCGGCCCACGCGACGGCCTCTTCACGCGAGGGCAGTTCGAGCACGGTGAAGCCGCCGTCGAGCCGGGGCGCCCACGGGTAGCCGCCCTCGGTGACGGAGCCATCGGCGGAGACCAGAACGGGCAGAACGGCTTCGTCGATGCCGCCGCCGAACACGTAGACGCCCGCTGCCTTCGCCTCCTCGATCACGGCATGGGAGTCGCGCACAACGGCCTCCCACTGGCCTTCGGGCACGACCATCGCCGCGCTGGGAAAGGAGATCAGGTACTTGGCCATGGCGTTCCTCCTTGAACGGATGCAGGGCGCAAGTCGTGCACTACCGCCCGACGAGTCTGACTTGAGCCGCGGGCCAGCAAGACGCCAGGCCGCGAAGCTGCCGAGTCGATTGAGGCCCGTCCGCTCGAACCATCGGTCAGGCCGACCGCCGCCTCGAGCACCACGCACGGCATCGGCCAGCACCCCGGACCTGGCTACAGATCGACGATCGCCTTGAATCCGCCGTAGGCCATGCGCTTCTCGTCGAAGAGCATCGGCACCTTCATCAGCTTCGCCATGCGCGGGTCCTTCATGACTTTCGCGTTCACGCTGTCGCGATGCTTGCGGGATTTGTAGACGATGAACGAGAAAACCACCGTCTCGCCCCGCTTCGCCTTCGTCATACGCGGAAAGAGCGCGCCGAACTTCGGGCTCAGGTCGTCGCCCACGGCCTCGGTATAGGCAACCGCGCCGCTATCCATCCACACCTTCCCCGCCGCGCGCGCGACCTTGCGGTACGCGGCGATGTTCTTCTTCGGAACCGGGATCACGAATCCGTCCACGTAGGCCATCTGTCTCTCCTCTCGGGGTAGGAACGGCAATCTTAGCCGCTCGCGCGCGTTCCAGCTGAGCGCCGCGGCGCGCTCGAACTCGCCCAGCGCTTCCGCCTGGCCTTCGGGCTTCGCGAGCAGGTCGCGACAGAACGCTGCACTTCGAAGCGATGGGCGACCCATGACGATAGCGACCCTCGGCTGTCGAGCGTGCCGCGTGACGGCTCATGAGTTGACCGGCCCGCCGCCAGCGGCGGAGAGCGAAACGGGCCCCTGATGCGGAGAGCGCCCGCTCGAGCGAAATGTCACGTGCCGAGTCACACATGTTCGAGTGACGTGCCCACATCGAGGAGTTCGATGGCTTCCGGCAACGGACGCATACGCAGGTAAGGGAACCGTCCAGAGACCACGACTGGTTCGCCGCGGCCGAAAAACCGAGAGACGGACCACCGACCTCGAACCCGATGTCGATGCGCTTCGCCCACGGTGGCCACCCAAGGAAGGAACATCTCCACTCGAGATGAGTTTGCCTCACCCAGAGAAACAGCAGCTTCTTCGAGCTCCACTTGAGACGTTAGTCCACCGCGAATCCGCTCACCTGCCCAGGCCCGAAACTCCGCGGCGAGCTGAGGTGCGTCTCGAATGAACGCGTGGGGATCCGGCACCAGCGACGCGACAGTACGTTCCGAGCGGCGAGACGCAAACGCTCTGTCATGAAGGAATGCCCTGCGCGCCGAGACGAGGGCAGCTATGCCCAAGGCAGCAAACGGTGCCGCAATGATGAGGACCGCAGGAACGCGCCTGGTCGGCGCCGCGAGGAAGGAGACCAGCAGCGCGACCGCAAAGCAAAGAGCCGCAATGAGAAGCTTGGGCCAGCTCAAGTGGTGCCTCGTCACTTGACGCCTGAGTCAGGCCGCGCCGCGATGCGGCATCGGCTTGAATGACTTGTCAGGCCACAGTTTCACAGGCCTGCACCGAGTTGCGCCACAAGTTGGCCCCATGACGAACCAAAGCTCCTGGCACAGAGGAACAATCGTTCGTTCCGAAAGTGCACAGCTCGAAGACTATTCGGTTGCGAGGAAGCGCTCGACGATCTCCGGCAACATCGGCTCGACGGCGAGCGTGTAGTGGGTGGTGTTCGGCACGATGGCGAGCTGGCTTGCGGGCCGCTGTGAGCCATCGATCCCGGCATCGCGCCGGCCGCCTCCCAACACCTTCCAGAACTCGACCACATGTTCGGGCCGGATGGCGTCGGCGTCGGCAAAGACCAGCAGGGTGCGGGCCTGAATCCTGGCGACGTCGGCGCTCCAGTCAAATGGGCGTTTGCCGAGGTCCCCGAGTTTGCGGAAGAGTTTCGTCCAGTCGACATCGGGATAGGCCTGCCCCAACGCCGATGCGCTGACGCTCTCGCCGAACGTCGCAGAGTTGGCCTCCAACTGCTCGAATGCCGCCACCCCGTCCGGATAGTAGCCGTCCTGACTCATCGGCGCGGAGACGAGCACGAGCCGGTCGACCACCTCCGGATGCCGGATGGCGGTCTGCAGCGCGACGCTGGCGCCCAGCGAGTAACCCATGACATCGGCCTTGCCGAGGTTCAGATGGCCGATCAGCGCGGCCACGTCGTCGCCCAGCGTCTCGCAGCGCAGTGGCCGGTCGGTGTCCGGCGTGCGCCCGTGCCCCTGGAGATGAACGGCGATCACCTGCCGGCCCTTTGCCAGTTCGGCCAGGTTGCTCCCGAAGCTGTCCGGGTCGATGCCCCCGTGAAGAAGTATGAGCGGCTTGCCGGCGCCCTGAATGCTGTAAAAGATGTGCTGGCCATTGACCTCGGCAAATTTCGCGCTCGGCACCGCGGGGGTGTCCTGGGCTTGAACGGGAAGGCTCGCAGCCAGCACTGCGGTCGCCATGGCAGTCTTCAGGAAATCGCGTTGCTGCATATCGTCCTCCCGTCGCGCCGAACTGGCGGCTGAAATGAAGATCTCATGAGGCCTCGCGCCTGAATGAACGATCCGACCTTACCTGCGACTTGTCCTCACAGGCTGCGGTCGTGGGAGGTGAATCATGTGCTTGCGGAAGTTCAATACGGTGCCTGACATTGCGTTGGTCACGACAAAGGCAATAGGTAGTTCAGGCTCGGCATCCAGGACTACGTTGGCTTCGAAGCCGCGAGAACGCAGGAACTCAGCCGCATCCTTGGCGCTGGCTTCCGGATCGTCTGCGACAAGTCCGATACTGGCCGAGGCATGGCCAAGCTTCTGAAGGACGTCTGGAGGGGCCTGGTTGATGATGGTCCCGTCCCACAGGATCGAGCGGAGTATCCCACTGCTGTTGGCCTGGAACCGTTCATGTCGAGGACTAACACTCTAACTGGACCGATTTACGGGGAAGGGCTCAAATTGGCTAAGGCCGCTTTCTCGACCTCAACTAGCAGTTCTTGAGCCTGCATTTTGAAGCTGGCCTGAACGGCTACAGGCTGCAGCAGCACCTCCTCTGAGCCATCGTCGGAAGAGAGTGTGATTCTGAGAACAAGCGTATTGGGCTCGCTCTCGAACATCCAGGGGTAGGTGATCGACGTAAGAGTCGTACCACCCGCGGTGATATGGAGGCTGCCGTCGCGAATGTTTGGGGCGGCATCGCAGATCAAGTCAGGAGCATCGCCGGTGATGTCTTCAATGCGAATTCGCGTGAATCGGGCCAAGGAGAGCTCCTTGTCTCTCGGCGCCAGCCGGATTGTCCAGACCAAAATCAAATCCTCGAGTACCGGCATGGCCCCAGGACCGACGTACTCTGCGATGGCGGTATCGCTTTCGGCTGGGTGGGGAAATCCATGCTCAACCAGATGGTCGAATTCAATCTTGCCTCCGAGTGCCTGGAACGTGACTCGCCGCGGCTGATTGAAGACTTCGACCTCCTGCCCTGGTGCCGCGATCACCATTCCACCGTCCTCCAGAGCATCAATGGCTCTTGCCATGTCTTCGGACATGGGCTCGCGGGCTTTTGTATCTCGCGCTGCGCCTCCGCCGCATGCCAGAAATGAGCTCGCAAGCAGGACTAGGATCAGCGACCCTGTGAACGACGAATTCATGACTCTTAGGAACCTCTGGCTTGGGACAGACGACTCCGCATGGCTGCCTAACGGATCATGAGCTCAGCGGCGCGCCAAGACCGCTGCCGAGCGCAGCGAGTCGCAAGCGTTGGCCGCGTCCGCTCGAATGATGAGATGGACTCCTCCTTCGACTGGAAAGGCATCTGAAGTGCCAGAGTCGTCGGAGTCATGAGCGCATGCTCCCTGAAAGGAGGAGTCCGTGGGCAAGAGTACGACGATCGCGGTGGACCTGGCAAAGTCCGTCTTCG
>JAIOJQ010000049.1 GCA_019911865.1 Thermoanaerobaculia bacterium | reverse complement strand
GCTCCCGCACCGGCCCCGAAGCCCCGCCCCGCGGCGGTACCGACGGCCGGGACCGCGAAGGCGCGGGCCGGCAAACTCGACGTCCTGGCCGAGCTCGAGAAGATTCGCAAGCAATCACTCTCCGCCGAGCCGGCGGCGCCGCCCCCGACACCGCGCTCGGGGGCCCACGCCCGGCCGACCGCTCCCACGAGCGCTCCGCAGTCCGGCACTCACCCCAGAGTGCCGCCGCCCCCCTCGGCGGCGGCCTCGGGCGCCCATCCGCGCACCGCCGCTGCCGCCGCCAACGGCAAAGGGGAGATCCACCGCTCGGTGGAGATGACGCTCAAGCGCAAGGAGTTCCACCGCGCCCGCCGCTTCCTGCTCGACCTGCGGGTCGAGGACGCGGACGCCCGTATCGTCGACGCGATCCGCGACTTTCCGATCGACATCTCCGACCCGACCGGTCTCGACAAGCTGCTGCTCCACCTCAACGTCGCCCTGAACTCGAAGGACTGAGCCGTCGGCCGCCCGGCAGGGCGGGGTGCGCGGCCGCCGCGCCCGCCAGACTCGCGGGGCCGGCTTTCCGCGGCAGGGGGTGACGATGACCGACCCGCTCTTCTGGCATCGGCTGCAGTTCGGCTTCACCATCACCTACCACTACCTGTTCCCCCAGCTGTCGATGGGGCTCGCCCTCCTCATCGTCGTGCTCAAGGCGATCGGCCTGCGCACCGGCGCGCCGAGGTGGAACGACGCGGCGCGCTTCTGGATCCGCATCTTCGGCCTCAACTTCGCCCTCGGCGTGGTCACCGGCGTGCCGATGGAGTTCCAGTTCGGCACCAACTGGGCCGCCTTCTCGCGCCGCACCGGCGGCGTAATCGGCCAGACCCTGGCGATGGAGGGGATCTTCGCCTTCTTCCTCGAGTCGAGCTTCCTGGCGCTGCTCGTCTGGGGGGAGCGGCAGCTGGGTGAGCGGCTGCACTTCCTGGCGGCGGTGGCGCTGCTGGTCGGCAGCTGGCTCTCGGGCTACTTCATCATCGCCACCAACGCCTTCATGCAGAACCCGGTCGGCCACGCCATCGCCGCCGACGGCACCTTCCAGGTGGCGAGCCTGCTCGAGTTCGTCTTCAATCCCTGGGCGATCGTGCAGTACCTGCACAACCAGATGGCGGCGGTGGTCACCGCCTCCTTCGTCATGGCCGCGGTCGGCGCCTTCTGGACGCTGCGCCGCGAACACCCCGAAGTGGCGCGCATCTCGCTGCGCACCGGCGTCGTGGCCGGCCTCGTGGCGGCCAACCTGGTCGCCTTCCCCACCGGCCACGAACAGGGCCGGATGGTGGCCGAGAAGCAGCCGGTGACCCTCGCCGCGATGGAGGGGCGCTTCGAGAGCGGTCCGCACGCGCCGCTGGCGGTGATCGGCCAGCCGAACGTCGCCGAGCGCAAGCTCGACAACCCGATCCATCTCCCCTCGGTGCTGTCGTGGATCGCCTACGGCGACTTCTCGGCCAACGTGCGCGGCCTCGACGAGTTCCCCGAGCGCGACTGGCCGACCAACATCGAGCTGCTCTACTACTCGTTCCACGTCATGGTCGGCCTGGGGACGCTGTTCATCGCCCTCATGGCGGTGGCGACGCTGCAGCTCGTTCGGCGGCGGCTGGAGTCGAGTCGCTGGCTGCTCTGGATCCTCGCCCTCGCCTTCCCCTTCCCCTACATCGCCAACACCGCCGGCTGGATGACCGCCGAGCTGGGGCGCCAGCCCTGGCTCGTCTACGGCCTGATGCGCACCGCCGAGGGAGCGTCGCCGACGGTGCACGGCGGCACGGTGCTGTTCACCACGCTCGGCTTCGCCGGGCTCTACTTCGTGCTCGGCGTCGTCTTCCTCGCCCTGGTGGCGCGCGAGATCTCGCACGGACCACGCCCGTCCGGCGCCGCCGCGGCCGGGCACGGACACTGAGGAGGCCGCCATGGAAGCCCTCTGGTTCGCGCTCGCGGCGGTGATGGTGGCGATCTACGTGGTGATGGACGGCTTCGATTTCGGCGCCGGCGGACTCCACCTCGCGGTGGCGCGCACCGACAGCGAGCGACGGCAGGTGCTGGCGGCCATCGGCCCCTACTGGGACGGCAACGAGGTCTGGCTGCTGGCGGCCGGCGGCGTTCTCTTCCTCGCCTTCCCGAAGGTGCTGGCGTCGGGGCTGTCGGGCTTCTACTTCGCCATCTTCCTGCTGCTCTGGGTGCTGATCCTGCGCGGCGCCTCGATCGAGCTGCGCTCGCACCTCGGCGACGGCATGTGGCGCAGCTTCTGGGACGCCACCTTCTTCCTCGCCTCGACGCTCGCCCCGGTGCTGCTCGGAGCGGCGCTCGGCAACGTCCTGCGCGGCGTGCCGCTGGGCGCCGACGGCTGGTTCGCGCTGCCGCTCTTCGCCTCGTTCTCGCCGCGCGGCGAGCTCGGCATCCTCGACTGGTACACGGTGCTGTGCGGCGTCACCGCGCTCGCCGCCCTCCTCCACCACGGCGCCCTCTTCCTCGCCTGGAAGACCGACGGCGAGGTGCGGGAGCGCAGTGTCCGCCTCGCCGACCGGCTCTACCCGGCGCTGGTCGTCCTCTGGCTGGCCGCCACCGTGGCCACCGCGAACCTGGCGCCGCAGATCTTCCGCGTCCTGCCCGGCCGCCCGCTCGCCTGGCTGGCGACCGCGCTGCTGCTCGCCGGTCTGGCGGCGAGCTGGGCGGCCCGCCGCGGCGGGCGCGACCTGCTCGCCTTCCTCGGCTCGTCCGCCTTCCTGCTCGGTGTCCTCGCGGCGTCCGCCGCCGCGCTCTGGCCGGTCTGGCTCCGCTCCACCCTCGATCCGGCCTGGTCGCTCACCGCGCTCAACGCCGCTTCGGCGCCGCACTCCCTGCGCGTCGGCCTCTACTGGTGGCCGGTCGGCTTCGTTCTGGCGCTCGTCTACTTCACCATCCTCTTCCGCCTCCACCGCGGGCGCGCCCGCGCCGCCGCCGAGGGCGAGGGCTACTGAGCCCTGCCGGTCTCGCCGCGCCGGCTCCCGCTTCGACCTTTCAGCCGGTTGAGGATCGACTCGATACGCTCCCGTTGCGCCGCGGGCGCCATCGCCAGCGCCTTCTCGTAACCGGCGATCGCGCCGGCGGTGTCGCCGGCGGCGGCGAGGCCTTCGGCGAGGCTGTCGTGGACGTTCCACGACTCCGGATGGTCCTCGACGTTGCGGCGGAAGGCTTCGATCGCCCCCGTCACGTCGCCGGCGGCGAGCCGCTCGTACCCCAAGGCGTTGACCTCCGCTTCGCTGGCCATCGCGAGAGCTTCGGCGAGCAGGCTCTCGGCGCCGGCGGTATCCCCCAGGACGGCGAGCAGGCGGGCGCGAGTGCGCAGGTTGGTGAAGTTGCGCTGGATCGAGATCGACCGGTCGACCCATTCGGCGGCGACGTCGAGATGGACGCCGTCGGTGATCAGTCGCGCCGCGGCCTGGTTCCACGGCTGCCAGAAGAACTGCGGCGCGCCGCGCAGCTCGCGACGCAGGCTCTGGTAGACGACTTCGGGGGTGTCGACGGTGACCGTGAACGGCACCCGCAGCTTCTCCCAGCGCAACGAGACGGTCGTCTGGCGATCCGTCGCGTCGTCGAAGAAATAGGCGAGGGCCTCGACGTGCGGCGCCGGCTCGGGGTGGACGGTGAAGCGCAGGACGTCCTCGCCCGGCTGGTAGCCGAAGCTCCCCCACCCGGTGTCGACGCTCGAGAAGATCAGCGTCCACTCGCCGGCGGTGGGAATGGCGTGGAAGCCATAGCGCCCCGCCGCCAGCGGGTGGCCGTCGACGGTGACCGGCGAGGAGTATTCGATGGTCGTGTTCTCGTTGGCCCCGGCGCGCCAGACCTCGCCGAAGGGGACAAGCTTGCCCCAGATCTCGCGGCCGCCGACGCGCGGGCGATGGTAGGTGATGGTGACCTCGGTCAGGCCGACCGTCTGTGAAACCGCGGCGGCCTGGCTCGGTTGCGGCAGCGTCAGGGGCGGCCCCTGGGCGGCAGCGGCGGTGGCAACGGCGGCGACGATCAACGACAAGAAAGCGGCGTGGCGCTGGGGGACCATGACTCCTCCTCGACCGGCAACGGTCGGACTGCGGTGCGGGATTCCTCCGTATACGCTCCGCCCCCCTTTCCGGTTCTGGCGCCCGAGTCCGGGGACCCTCGCGTTCTCGATGGCCCCGCCGTCCACCTGCTCATGCGCTGCGGCCGCGCCGCGCGGCCTACGCAACCCGGGACCTGCCCCGGCCGTACACGGTGCAGGCCGAGATCGCCGTCTGTCGCGCCCACGCCCGCATTGCAGAAGAGGTCGAGACGCTGCGCATCGTCGCGCCCCATGAAATGCTCTCCCGCATCGGCCCCTTCCCTCGTGATCGACCTCCATCGCGCCGCCGGGGCGCCTCGCGAATGACGGACAGAGGGCGCGAGTTCCAGCTCCTGCTCGCGCGCGCCGCGGGGTGCATAGCGTGACGGCGCCGGTCGGCGCCGCGGAGGCCGAGGAGCTGCCGGCACCGCCCGTCGCGGCGCCGGCGGCCGCCGGCGGCCGCTTCGATCGCTCGCTGGTCGACGGCCCGCTCGGCGCCGCGGTCTGGAAGCTCGCCTGGCCGACCATGCTCACCAACATGATCGGCGGCCTGCAGGGGATCGTCGACCACGCCCTGGTCGGCCATCTGGTCGGCTTCGCGGGCAACGCCGCGATCGGCGTGGCGCTGCAGATCTTCATCGTGGTCATCGTGTTCATCAACTCGCTGTTCATCGGCATGAGCGTCCTGGTCTCGCGCTTCGCCGGAGCCGGCGAGAGCGACAAGGTCGACCGCACGGTCTACCAGGCCTTCCTCACCGCGATGGGCATCTCGCTGCTGGTGATGGCGCCGCTCGGCTGGTTCCTTTCGCCGACGCTGCTCGACCTGGTCAACGCCGCGCCGGCGGTGCAGGCCGAGGCGCTCCCCTTCCTGCGCATCACCTTCCTGTTCGGCAGCGGCACGCTCCTCTTCTACATGCTGAGCGGCGCCCTGCGGGCCGCCGGAGACGCGCGCACGCCGATGGTGCTCGGCATCACGCTGACGATCCTCAACGTCATCTTCAACATCGTCCTCATCCGCGGCCTCGGGCCGATTCCGGCCTTCGGCACCGCCGGCTCGGCGATGGGCACGGCGCTCGCTGCCGGGCTGGTGGCGACCTGGTCGCTGGTGCGCCTGCGGCGCGGCGGCTGGGTGGTCTCCTTCCCGCGCGGCGCCGGGCTCGCCCCCGACTGGCCGATCATCCGCGCCCTCTTCCGCTTCGGCCTGCCGTCGGGGATCCAGGGGGTGGCGATGAACGTCGGCGGCGTGCTGCTGCTCGCCTTCATCGGCTCGCTGGCCACCAGCGCCGCCGCCCAGGCGGCCTATGCGATCGGCTACTCGCAGCTCTTCTCGCTGATCACCTGGACGTCGCTCGGCCTGATGAGCGCCGCGGCGGTGATCGCCGGCCAGAACCTCGGCGCCGGACGGCCCGAGCGCGCCCTCGCCGGGGTGCACGCGGCGGCGCGCATCGGCCTTGCCGGCGCGGCGCTCCTCGGCTCGCTCTTCCTGCTCATCCCCGACCGCCTGCTCGCCCTGTTCGGCATGCAGGACCCGGAGGTGATCGCGATCGGCACCCAGCTGTTGCGCGTCCTGGGCGTCTCGGGCCTCTTCATCGCCACCGCGCTCACCTACACCGGCGGCCTGCAGGGGACCGGCGACACGCGCAGCCCGCTGTTCATCTCGATCGTCTCCCAGATCGTCGTGCCGCTCGGCATCTGCTTCGTCATCGACCGCCTGCACGGCCTCGAGGCGCTCGACATCTGGCTCGCCATCCTCGCCGGCCACGCCACCCGCTGCGCCCTCTCCGTCTGGCGCTTCCGCCAGCAGCGCTGGCGCCGCATCGTCGTCGACATCCACGCCCCGGCCGGGAGCTGACGGGCTCGTTGACCCCGTCGGGGCCACGTGCCATCTTCGGGCATCCGAAGAGGAGCCCGACGATGAGATTCCACGCCCTCCGCGCGACCCTCCTCTGCGCGCTCCTCGCCGCTGGCTGCGGTGGGGAGCGCATCACGGATCTCGACTGCACCCATTCGCCGGAGGTCGCCGCCGCGCTGGCCCGCAGCGAAGCGCTGCGCGGAGAGTGCGGCCCCGACGTCGAATGCCGCGACAAGGCGCTCGCCGACATTCTCGCGGTGCGGGATCGCCATCCGAGGGAAATCGGCGCTCACATCGCGGTGATCCAGGCACGGCCCTGGGTGCCCGACGCGGAAGAGACTTCACCCTGGGGGCCGGTGCGCCAGGAGTACGCCCGTCGACTGCGGGAGCGCCCGGACGATCCCGCGCTCCTCCTTCTCGAATCCATGCTGGCCCAGGCGCCGGGCCGGCGCCGGAACCTCCTGGAACGCGCCCTCGCCGTGGCGCCCGACTTTTCCTGGGCGCATGCCGGGATGGCGAGCAGCCTTTCGGCCGGCAAGGCGCCCGGAGAGAAGGCAGCGGCTCTGGAGCATTTCGAGGTGTTCGCCGATGCCTGTCCGGGTGAAACCTCGCGATTGCTGAGGCTGGTTTCGCGTCTCGGCGATTCCGCGCTGTTCGAACGGTGGGCCCCGCGGCTGCGCATCGCGATCCGGCCCGAATCCGACGCCTTCGCCCTGCTGCCCGAACTCTGGAGCACCGAACTCCGGACCGCTTCTCCTGATCGCCATGCTGCAGTGCGCGAGCGGATCGCCGCCGAGGTCGCGCAGCTGGCGGCGCTCGACCGGGGGGACGACCGGCTCTGGCTGGGTGCCCTCGAGGCGGGCTACGAACTGCTCGGGGACGACGAGGGGAGCGGACGGGTCGAAGCGCTCTGGCTGGACCGGCATCCGTGCGACTGGAGTGCGATCCGCATCGCGACGGCGCGACTTTCGGCGGACCTGCCGGCACCGCCGCGCGACGCCGAGCCCGCGATCGCCGGCGCCTGGGGAGAGGCGATGCTGTCGCAACTCGATCCACTCTGGCACCGATGCCCCGCCAGCGAGCTCCTCGCGGCGAGCCGATTCCACGCCTTGGCGGCCATCGAGGCACCTCCGGAGCCGGAGCTGATCGCCGCCGGCGAGCGACTCCTCGCCATCTCGGCCGTCCGGCTCTACCCGTCGAACCCCGGCGCGGTGGCCGAGGTCTGGATCCGCCACCGCGCCGGCCTCGAGCGCGTCCCGGCCCTGCTCGAAGCGGATCTACTCGACGCCGGAAAGCGGGAGCGGGAAAGGCGCGAACGCGCCGAGAACGACCAGGATCTCGCGGACGCGGAGGCGAGCTTCCTGCATCGCCGGCTCGCCAACTCCCGTTTGCGCGCCCTGCACGCGCTCGCCGGGATCTCCGCCGACGGGGCCGAGGCAGCGCTCGCCGAGCTCGCGGCGGGCCTGGAGGAGCTGGCAACGGCCGCCAGCGACCCCCAAGGGCGTCAGGAGCTCGCCTGGACGGAGGCCGGCTACTGGCACCTGCGCGCCGAACAGGCGCTGCTGCGCGGCGAAGGCGAGGCCGCCCTCGCGGCGTACCGCGAGGCACTGGCGCGTGTTCCGGAGGACGGCGCGGTGCAGCGCGCGGCCCGCGCGCACTGGAAGCATCTCGGGCGACCGGAGTCGGAGTTCGTGCAATGGCTCGCCGAGGCCAGACGCCGTGCCGTCGAGCGCCGCGAGATCTCGCAGCGCGTCGCCCGCCGGCCGGTCGGCGTCTTCCGCTGGACCGATCTCGAAGGTCGCGAGTGGACCCGGGCGTCCCTCGCCGGCAGGACGACGCTGCTCAACTTCTGGACCACCTGGTGCGGTCCCTGCGTCCAGGAGATCCCGCACCTCAACGACCTGTACGCCGACTTGCGGGCAGATGACCGTTTCGTCGTCCTCGGGGTGAATCTGGACGAGAACCCGGGGCTCGTCGCTCCTTTCGCTGCCAGGCAGGGGATCCGATATCCCGTGGTGCTCGCCGGCTCCGCCGCCATGGAGGACTGGGCACCGGACGGCATTCCGCTGACCCTGATCGTCGACCCCTCCGGCACGGTCGTCTGGGAGCAGCTCGGCTTCGGCGGCGACGGCAGCGAATGGCTCGCGCAGATCGCGGCCGGCCTCGAAGCCGCGTCCGTGGGAACGGCATCGCCGGCTGCCGCCCCCCGCTCCTGACGGCAGTCGCGGCGGGAGGCTCGAAGCCTCCGGGGCGCGATCCCGGCGGGCGTCAACCCTCCGGCCGGACGGAAAGGACTCTTCGAGCCCTCGAAGCGCCGACGCTTCCCGCACCCACCAACCCCGCAGCGACCCAGCGCCGCCAACCCGTCTCGATGTCACCCCGGCCGGGACCGGATCGGGGCGGATACATCGCCCTCCGGCGAACACCACCGGCGTGCCGGGCGACGGATGGGCCAGCCGCACGCCGTCCCGGCATCGCTTCTCGCCGCGCCTCCGCGCCGCTCGCGGCCCTCGACTCAGCGGCGCGTGCCACGTGTTCGGCCGGCGCCGGGCCGGCGGGCGCCGCGCCCCTTCGGCGGCGGCTCCGGTGCTGCCGAGTTGGCCTCCAGGGTCCCTGCGGCGAGCGAGCGCACGGCGGTGCGCAGGGCTTCCGGCGCGATCACCGTTGCCGCGCTGCCGAAGCCGACGATCCAGCGCGCGATCTCCTCCAGCTGGCCGACCCGGACGCGGTAGCGGCACGAGCCGTCCGCGGCGAACTCCTTCTGTTCGGTCTCGTGGTGGCGCGAGTGCTCGAACAGCGGCCGCAGCGCGGCAGCGAAGCGCAGCTCGACGTCGAACCGACCGCCCCCCTTCGAGATCGTCCAGGTATCGGCGAGAAAGGCGGTGAGGTCGAAATTCTCCGGCGGCACGAAGCGGCCGCCGGTCGGCTCGACGGCGGTGATGCGGTCGAGCCGGAAGATGCGCACCTCTTCGTTCTCGTGGCAGTGCGCCGCCAGGTACCAGGCCTCGGCGCGCTGGAAGAGGCGCAGCGGGTCGAAGCGACGGCGGCGCGGGCGCGCCTCGGCGAGCGTCTGGTACTCGACCTCGCACACCGCCCGCTCGCCGATCGCCCGCTCGAGCGCCTCGAAGACGGCCTCGGGCACCTCGCCGCTGCGATCGACCGTCGCCAGTTCGAGCGCCGCGGCGGCGCCGGCGGCGCTCACCCGCGGCGGGGCGAGCTTGGCGTCGAGCGCTTCTAGGGCGCGGCGCAGCCGGCGCAGGCGCCGCAGCGCCGGATTGCCGAGCGCCACCCGCACCAGTGCCCGCTCGGCGGGGTCGAGATCGACCGGCCGCGTCCCGGCGGAGGTCTTCAGCCGCCAGCCCTGCTCGGTCTCCTCGATCGAATCGTTGAGCCGCTGCAGGTCGGCGAGGTCGCGATAGACCGTGCGCACCGAAACGCCGAGCCGGCGCGCCAGGTCCCCCTCCTTGAAACCCCGCGCCCCCGACAGCAGCGAGAGCAGCTGGAAGATCCGATCCGTCTTGGCCATGTCGACCCGAATCTAGCCGACCGCGCCCCCATCGCGAAGCACCGGCTCCGTCGCCCCCCTGCGCTAGAGTCCGGACGTGCGTTGTCCCTTCTGCGGCAGGTTCGAGGACCGGGTGGTCGATTCGCGCGAGAGTCGCGACTCGTCGACCATCCGGCGGCGGCGCGAGTGCCTGGCCTGCAACCGCCGCTACACGACCTACGAGAAGGTCGAGGACATCCACTTCAAGGTGGTCAAGAGCGACGGCACGCGGCAGGATTTCGACCGCGCCAAGCTGCTCAAGGGGCTCGAGAAGGCGTGCGAGAAGCGGCCGGTCTCGGTGCTCCAGCTCGAGGAGATCGCCGACGCGGCGGAGAACCTGCTCGCCGACCGCGAGGACCGCGAGATCTCGACCCGCGAACTGGGCGCCTTCCTGATGGAGCGGCTGCGCGTCATCGACCAGGTCGCCTACGTCCGCTTCGCCTCGGTCTACCGCCGCTTCGAGGACGTCGAAGAGTTCATGGCCGAGCTCAAGGGACTGCTCGACAAGGATCGCGAGCGCAACGGCAAGAAGAAGAAAAAGAAGAGCTGACGCGAAGGAACCGATGAACGACGAAGCGCCCCGCCTGCCCGACCTGCTCCCCGTCCTGCCGCTCAAGGACGCGGTTCTCTATCCCTACATCATCGTGCCGCTGTCGATCGGGCGCGAGTCCTCGATCCTTGCGGTGGACGCGGCGCTCTCCGAGCATCGGCTGCTCGCCCTGGTGGCGCAGAAGGATCCGGAGGCCGAGGAGGTCGGCCCCGGCGACCTCTACGAGTACGGCACCGCGGCGGCGATCATGCGGATGCTCAAGCTGCCGGACGGCCGCATCCGCATCCTCGCCCAGGGGATCGCCCGCATCCGCATCGAGCACATCGCCGAGGGCGAACCCTTCCTGCAGGCGCAGGTGGATGCGATCGCCGAGGAGGCCGCCCCCGAGGCGAGCCTCGAGATGCAGGCGCTGGTGCGCTCGGCCAAGGAGGCGATGGACCGCATCCTCTCGCTCGGCCGCCAGGTCTCCCCCGAGGTACTGCTGCTGGTCGCCAACCTCGAGGATCCCGGCCGGCTCGCCGACCTGATCGCCTCGAACCTCGAGCTGACGATCACCGACGCGCAGGCGATTCTCGAGATCCTCGACCCGGTGGCGCGGCTGCGCCGCGTCGCCGAGCACATGCACCGCGAGATCCAGCTGCTCACCATGCAGCAGGAGATCTCTTCGCAGGCGCGTGGCGAGATCGACCGCAACCAGCGCGAGTACTTCCTGCGCCAGCAGCTGCGCGCCATCCAGGCCGAGCTGGGCGAGGCCGACGACCTCGCCGAGGAGATCGCTCGCTACCGCCAGCTCGCCGCCGAGCGCGGCCTCTCCGACGAGGCGCGCGAGGAGATGGAGCGGCAGATCCAGCGCCTCGAGCGCAGTCACCCGGACTCGGCCGAGAGCTCGGTGCAGCGCACCTTTCTCGAGTGGCTCACCGGCCTGCCGTGGAACCAGCTCACCGACGACCACCTCGACCTCGCCGACGCGCGGCGCGTCCTCGACGAGGACCACTACAACCTCGAGAAGGTCAAGGAGCGCATCCTCGAGTTCCTCGCCGTGCGCAAGCTCAAGCCCGACTCGCGCAGCCCGATCCTCTGCTTCGTCGGGCCGCCCGGCGTCGGCAAGACCTCGCTCGGGCGCTCGATCGCCCGCGCGTTGGGACGCAAGTTCGTCCGCCTGTCGCTCGGCGGCGTGCGCGACGAGGCGGAGATCCGCGGCCACCGGCGCACCTACGTCGGCGCGCTGCCCGGCCGCATCCTCCAGGGGCTGCATCAGGCCGGCACCTCGAACCCGGTCTTCATGCTCGACGAGATCGACAAGATCGGCGCCGACTACCGCGGCGATCCCTCCTCGGCGCTGCTCGAGGTGCTCGACCCGGAGCAGAACTCGACCTTCCGCGACCACTACCTCGGCGTCGCCTACGACCTGTCGCGCGTCCTCTGGGTGACGACGGCGAACCTGCTCGATCCGATCCAGGCCGCCTTCCTCGACCGCATGGAGGTGATCCGGCTCTCCGGCTACTCGCTCGAGGAGAAGCTGGCCATCGCGCGCCGCCACCTGATTCCCAAGCAGCTGGCCGAGCACGGCCTGACGGACAAGCAGCTGACCTTCGCCGACGGGGCGCTGCGCCGCATGGTCGACGAGTGGACGCGCGAGTCGGGGCTGCGCGGTTTCGAGCGCGAGATCGCCGCCGCCTGCCGCAAGGTCGCCGTGCAGGTGGCCAGCGGCCGCAAGGCCCGCGTGGCGCTGGGGCCGAAGAAGCTCGAGGCCTTCCTCGGCCAGCCGCGCCATCTCGCCGAGGACCTGCTCGAGCGCGATCGCGTCGGCGTGGTGGCCGGCCTCGCCTGGACGGCGACCGGCGGCGAGCTGATGTTCGTCGAGGCGCTGGCGACGCCCGGCAAGGGGCGCCTGGCGCTCACCGGCCAGCTCGGCGAGGTGATGAAGGAGTCGGCCCAGGCGGCGCTGACGTACTGCCGCGCCTGGGCGGTGCGCCACGACCTGCCCGCCGACTTCTTCGCCACCCACGACTTCCACGTCCACCTGCCGGCCGGGGCGATCCCCAAGGACGGCCCGTCGGCCGGCATCACGGTCGCCGTGGCGCTGCTCTCGGTGGCCGCCGGCCGGACGGTCGACCGCCGCCTGGCGATGACCGGCGAGATCACGCTGCGCGGCGACGTGATGCCGATCGGCGGCCTGAAGGAGAAGCTGCTCGCCGCGCGCGCCGCCGGCATCCGCACGGTGCTCCTGCCGCGCGAGAACCGGCGCGATCTCGCCGAGCTGCCGGCCGAGGCGCGGCGCGATCTCGAGCTGGTCTTCGTCGAGACGATGGATCAGGTGCTGGCGCGGGCGCTGGCGCCGGTGGCGAAGTCCCGCGCCAAGCGGGCGCCGGCGCGGCGTCCGGCGAAGCGCCCGCCGGCCGGGAAGCGCCGGTGAGCGGCGAGGAGGCCTTCGTCGCCTGGCTGGAGCGCCGGCTGCCCCGTTCGCCGGGCAGCTCGCCGATCGGCGACGACACCGCCGAGCTGGCGGCGCGCGGCCGGCTGGTGGTGACGGTCGACCAGCAGATCGAGGGGACCCACTTCGCCTCCGGGCTCGACCTGGCGACGCTCGGCCGCCGGCTGCTGGCGGTCAATCTCTCCGACCTCGCCGCCTCGGGCGCCCGGCCGCGCTGGGCGCTGCTCGCCCTCGGCCTGCCGCCGGAGACCGACCCGCGGCCGCTGATCGACGGACTGCTCGCCGAGGCGAAGCGCCACGGCGTGATCCTCGCCGGCGGCGACATCGCCCACTCGCCCGTCCTCTCGGCTTCGCTCACCCTGCTCGGCGACAAGCCGCGCGGTCGCGGCCGCCCGGGGCACAACCTCTGGCTCGGCGGCCCGGTCGGCGAGTCGGCGCTCGGCTGCGAGCTGGTGCTGCGCGGCGCCGAGCTGCGCGGCAAGCGAGTGGTGCTGCCGGAGGCCGAAGACGAAGACTTTCTGTTGAAAGGAAAAACGGCCGCCGCGGGGCGGCGGGCGGTGGCGCGGCATCTGGTGCCGCTGCCGCAGCTCGAACTGGGAGCGTGGCTGGCGGGGCTCGGCCGGCGGGCGGGGGCGGCGATCGACGTCTCGGACGGCCTCGCCAAGGACCTGCGGCGCCTCTGCACCGCGAGCGGCGTCGGCGCCGAGCTCGACCTGCGGCTGCTGCGCCGCGCCGTGGTGCCCGAGCACGAAGCGCTCGCCACGGCGCTCGGCCTCGACCCGATCGCTGTCGCCCTGGCCGGCGGCGAGGACTACGTCCTCCTCTTCACCCTGCCGGCCACCGTCACCCCGCCCGACCGCTTCGCCTGCACCCGCATCGGCACGATCACCCGCACCCGCACCGTCCACTTCCTCGACGCCACCGGCGCCCCCCGGTGGCGTCGAGGAAGTGGACGGTGCGGGTG
>JAIOJQ010000003.1 GCA_019911865.1 Thermoanaerobaculia bacterium | reverse complement strand
TCAGCCGGCGATGTTCTCGCCACCGTCGACGTTGACCACGCAGCCGGTCATCCAGGCGGTGCCGGGGCGGGCGAGGTCGACCAGGCAGCGGGCGACGTCCTCGGGGGTGGTCAGGCGGCCCGCGGGGTTGCGCGCGCGCGCCCCGTCGACGATCGCGTCGTTGCCCGGGATCTTGCGCAGCGCCGGCGTGTCGGTGACTCCGGCCTTGATCGCCAGCGCGCTGATGCCGCGCGGCGCCAGCTCGAAGGCGAGCTGGCGGATGTGCGACTCGAGGGCGCTCTTGGCCGCCGAAACGGCGCCGTAGGACTTCCACACGATGCCGTCCCCCGCCGAGGTCATCGCGTAGATGCGCCCTCCCTCGCCGAGCAGGCCGGCGCGCACCACGTCCTGCGTCCAGTAGACCAGCGAGTGGGCCATGACGTCGAGGGTCATGTCCATCTGGGCTGCGGTCATGGCGTCCTTCTCGTCGTCGGCGATGAACGGCTTGAGCGTGCCGAAGGCGAGCGAGTGCATCAGCACGCCGACCGGGCTCCCGCCGGCGAACTCCTGCATCGCCGCGACCACCTCCCGACGCTTGTCGGGGTCGGCGGCGTTGACGTTGAAGAAGTGCGCCTGGCGGCCGGCGGCGGCGATCGCGGCGCGGATCTCCTCGACGTGCTCGAGCCCCTGCCGGCGATCGAGGTGGACGCCGAAGATGTCCCAGCCGGCCGCCGCGAAGGCGCGCGCCGCGGCCTCGCCGAAGCCGCTCGACGCGCCGAGAATCAAGGCCCAGCGGGCCGGTGTCGTATCCGTCACGGTTCGCCTCCTGATGAAGAACGAAAGGGGATTGTAAGCCTTCAGGCGAAGAAAACCGGCGCCTCGGGCGGCGCGAGCGACTCGTCGAGGGCGATCGTCCGCCCCGAACCGGTGCGCAGCTGGCCGCGCCCGAGGTCGAGCAGGGCGAGATTGCGGCCCAGCCGCTTGGCGGCGTAGAGCGCCGCGTCGGCCACCGCCAGCAGCTCGTCTCCCGAGCGCACCGCCAGCTCCGGGAAGGCGGCGACGCCGAAGCTCATCGACAGCGGCACGCGCTCGCCCTCGACCTCGACCTCGGTCGACTCGACGCGGCGGCGCAAACGCTCGGCGATCTCGAGCGCCACCTCGCCGGGGGTGTCCTCGAGCAGCAGCACGAACTCCTCGCCCCCCCAGCGGGCGCACATCTCGCGGCCGCGCGCCGGCTCGACCAGCACCCGGCCGACGGCGCGCAGGGCGAGATCTCCCACCGGGTGGCCCCAGCCGTCGTTGATGCGCTTGAAGTGGTCGAGGTCGCAGACCACCAGCGCCAGGGCGCGCCCTCCCTCGCGGCAGCCGGCAAAGGACTCGGCCAGCCGCAGCTCGAAGCTGCGCCGGGTCGCCGCGCCGGTGAGGCGGTCGACGCGCGCCTCACGGTCGAGGAAGGCGCCACGCACCGAGGCCGCCATCGCCGGCACCAGCCCGTCGAGCAGCGGCAGCGAGCGCTCTTCGACCCGCCGCGGATCGCACCAGAGGCGCAGCGTCGCCAGGCGGACCCCTTCGACGGCCAGCTCGCGCTCGAGGCGCAGCCAGGGCTCGCGGCGGTGGAATCCGGGCAGGGCTGGCGGCTGAGCCGGCGGGACCGGCTCCCCCTCGGCCAGCTCTCCCCCTTCGGCGGCGGCGAAGCTGCGGCGGCCGAGGTCGGGTACCTCGAGCTCGAGCTGAAACCAGGCGAAGGGGAGGATCGCCCGGCACTCGCCGAGGATCGACAGCGCCACCCGCTCGAGCGCCGGCGTCCCGGTGGCGAGCGCCGCACCGGCGCGCGACAGCCGCTCCGACTCGGCCAGCCGACGCCCGGCCGCCGAAGCGGCCAGCTCCTGGCGCGCTGCCTCGGCGGCGAGCAGGACCGCGGCGGCCATCCAGGCGGCGGCGAGCCCGTCGCCGGCGCGCCGCTCCACGACCACCACCAGGGCGCCGATCAGATAGCCGGGCAGGTCGAAGGCGAGCGGCGCCAGAGCGGGCAGAATGCGCCGCGCGCTCTCTTCGCGCAGCGTCCGGCGCGCCGCCACCTCGAAGAGGATCGCCGGCAGCAGCCCGGCGAGGGCGCACAGCGGCACCAGCAGGGCGAGCCCGGGCGCGAGGGCCGGATCGCCACCGTCGACCAGAGTCCAGGCGAGGCCGGCGGCGACGGCCCCGAGGCCGGCGAGCGCCGCCTGCGCCACTACCCGGATCGGCCGCCGCCGCTCGGGCTGCGGCGCGGCAT
>JAIOJQ010000431.1 GCA_019911865.1 Thermoanaerobaculia bacterium | reverse complement strand
GTCGCGATTTCTGCTCGTACTACACGGCCGGCCGGCTGGCGCTCGCCGGCACCCCGGCCGCGGCGTTCGACGCCGGCCAGCTGCGGATGGCCCACAAGCAGGCGCACGCCGGCGCCCTCGGCGTCGGCCCCTGGCTCTACTCGCCGGTCTGGCTGGCGCCGGCGGCGCTGCTGGCGACGCTGCCGTTCGAGACGGCCGAGCGCGCCAACCGGCTGCTCGGCGCGGTGTCGCTCGCCCTCGGCCTCGCTTTCGTCCTGGCGCGCCTCCGGTCGCCGGCGCTGCAGGCCGCGGTGGCGGCGGCCTTCGCGCTGGCGCACCCGAGCTGGATCCAGCTGCCGATGGGCAACTGGACCTTTCTGCTCTTCGCCCTGCTCGCCGGCGCCCTGCTGGCAGGCGAGCGCGGACGCGACGGCCTCGCGGCGCTAGCCTGGGCGGCGGCGATCCACCTCAAGCCGTTCGTCGCGCTGGCGCTCGCCGCGGTGTGGATCGCCGGCCGGCGGCGGATCGTCGTCCGCACCGCCGGGCTCGGCGTGCTGCTGGCGGCGCTCGCCCTGCCGCTGACCGGCGTCGCGAGCTGGCAGCGGATTGCCGACTTCTTCTCCCACACGCCGGCCGCCGGCGTGACCCCGTACTACAACAAGCTGTCGCTGCAGGCGACGATCGCGCGCTTCCAGTCCGCGCCGCGCGAGTGGGTGCAGCCGCGGGCTCCGGTGGCGACGCCCGCCGTGCGCGCCCTCTTCTGGCTGGCGCTGCCGCTGGGCGCCGCCGGTCTCTGGCGGTTGCGCCGGGCCCCGGAGGCGGCGCTCGCCTTCGCCTTCGCCTTTCTGCTGCTGGCGGTGCCGCAGGTCTGGGATCACACCTTCATCCTGCTCTTCCTCGCCCTCCCGGCGCTCGACTCTCGCCACGCCACGGCGGTGGCGACGCTGCTGGCGCTCTCCGTCTTCTACAACGGCATGCAACAGCCGCTGCTCGGCCAGGTGCTCGCCGGCGAGCGTCCGCCGCTCGCGCTGCAGACGCTGCTGCTCTACTTTCCGGCCCTCGCCCTGCTCACCCTGGCTATCGCGCTGGCGGCCGGGCGGCGCGCGGCCGCCAGCGACCAGCCTGGGCTAGACTGATCTCGCGTGCTCGGACACCCGGAAACGACGGCGGCACCGGAGGATGGACGGCTCGTCGCCGGTTTGCAGCAGGGCGACGAGGCGGCCCTGGCGGAGGTGCGGCGCTGGATCCGGGGGGCCCTCTCACCCTACCGCCGCCGGCTCTCCGCCGACTGCGAGGACATCGAACAGCAGGTGGTCGTCGAACTGCTCGAGGCGCTCGGCAAGCAGCGCTTCGAGGGACGCAGCCGGCTGGCGACCTACGTCCGGCGGATGGTGCACCACAAGTGCCTCAATCGCCTGCGGGGCCAGCGCGGGCGGCAGTGGCTCGACGTGACCGACGTCGAACTGGTCGACCGGGAGCCGTCGCCTTTCGAGCGCTCGCGACGGCGCGAGGAGGTCGAGTTGGCGCTGCGGGTGCTGGCGACGATGCCCGGGCCCTGCGTCGAGCTCTGGTCGATGATTCACCGCGGTCTCGGCTACGCGGAGATGGGCGAGCAGCTGGGCGTGGCTCCGGGCACCTTGCGGGTGCGAGTGCTGCGCTGCCGCGACCGGGCGCTGGCCGAGCGCGAGCGCCTGGCGTCCGCCGGTGGTGTAACGCCGGCCGCGGTGGGGAGACGGAGTGAGCAGCCATGAGTGCGGACTGCGCCGAGATCGATCCGCTTCTCCCCTGGCACCTGGCGGGCAGCCTTCCGGCGGTCGAGGCGGCGCAGGTCGCGCAGCACCTCGAGAGCTGCCCCCGCTGCCGGGCGGCCCTCGAGGCGACCCGGAGCGCCGGCGCGATCTTCGCCACCCACCTGCCGGCCGGGTTGCTCGCGGACTACGGCCTCGGACTGCCGGTCGAGGCGCTGCCGCGCGGCTTCATCGAGACGCACCTCGCCCACTGTGCCGAGTGTCGCGAGGAGCTCGATCTGGTGCGGGCCGACAGCGGAGTGGAGGGTACGACAGCGGGCTCCGGCGCGCCGGCGTCCGCGCTGCTCCCGTTCCCCCGCCGCACCTCGGCGGCCGGCTGGCGGGTCCTGGCGCTGGCCGCCTCCGTGACCGCGGCGGTAGCGCTCTCGCTCTGGCTCGGCGAGGGGCGGGCACCGCGCCCGCTGCCGGACCCCTCGGCCGTGTTCCTCGAACTGTCTCCGGAGGCGGCGCGCACCCGCGCCGGCGAAATCCGGACGTCGCTCTCGCGTTCGGCCGCGGCGACTCTCCTGCTCGCTGTCGACCGGGCCGAGTCCTTCGAGCGGGTGCGGGCGCGGGCCAGCGACGCGGCCGGCGCGACCCTGTGGGAGGTCGACGGCCTGGCGCCGGCCGCCATCGGCGGCTACGTCCTCCACCTGCCGGCCGGCGCGCTGCCCGCCGGCGAGGCCCGGCTCGAGCTGCGCGGCGCCCTCGCCGGGGCCGAAAGCGTGCTGGCCACCTACCGGCTCGACGTGCTCCCCTGAGCGGCGAGCCCGGTCAGTCCGCCGGACCGATCAGCACGAACGGCGCCCAGTGGCGCGGCGCGGAGAAGCGCAGCTCGACCGGCCGTCCGTCGCGCTCGCCGCGCACCGGTCCGCGCAGCAGCTCGAGCTGGGCCTGCCGCAGCGCTTCGTCGCGCGGCAGGCCCTCGTTCAACCGGGCGTAAAAGCGGGCCATCAGCTCGGCGGCGGATTCGTCGTCGACCCGCCAGAGGCTGGCGACCACGCTGCGCGCCCCCGCCACCTGGAGCGCGCGCACGAGGCCGAGGATCCCCTCTCCGCCGCGCTCGGCGCCGCGCGCGGTCTCGCAGGCCGAGAGCACGACGAGGTCGCTCGCGAGCCGCACCTGCTCGGCGATCTCCCAGGCCTGCAGGAGTCCCTCTTCCGCCCCGGAGGGCGCGAGCAGGAGCGCCGAGTCGAGCGGCAGCGCCTCGTCGACCAGGGCGTGGCAGGCGAAGTGGGCGAGCGAGGCGCTGGCGATCTCGCGGCGCGCGGCGGCCTCGGTGGCCTCGGCGTCGACGAAGAGCCGCGCCCGCCCGCCGAAGACCTCGCCGACCCTGGCGGCCTCGCGCTGGCTCGCCGGCCTCTGGCGGGTCGACGACGAATCCGCCGCCGAGCTGATGGCCCGCTTTTACGCCCG
>JAIOJQ010000048.1 GCA_019911865.1 Thermoanaerobaculia bacterium | reverse complement strand
TCGAAGGCGGCGATCGCCTTCTTGAGGTGCTCGGTGTCGTCCTTCTCCATGTGCTTCTTGAGGTCGGCGATGGCGCTCTCGATGCGGCCCTTGTTGGCGGCGTCGAGCTTGTCGCCGGCTTCGCGCACCTGCTTCTCGGCCTGGTAGACCATCGAGTCGGCCTGGTTGCGCAGATCGACGAGCTCGCGGCGCTTCTTGTCCTCGCCGGCGTGCGCCGCCGCGTCGGCCGCCATGCGGTCGACGTCGTCCTTGCTGAGGCCGGAGCCGACCTCGATCTTGACCTTCTGCTCCTTGCCGGTGCCCTTGTCCTTCGCCGTCACCGACAGGATGCCGTTGGCGTCGATGTCGAAGGTGACCTCGATCTGCGGCGTGCCACGCGGCGCCGGCGGGATGCCGTCGAGCTTGAAGCGGCCCAGCGTGCGGTTGTCGTTGGCGAACTCGCGCTCGCCCTGCAGCACGTGGATGTCGACGCCGGGCTGGTTGTCGGCCGCGGTCGAGAACACCTGCGAACGGCTGGTCGGGATCGTCGTGTTGCGCTCGATCAGCTTGGTCATCACCGCCCCCATCGTCTCGATGCCGAGCGACAGCGGGGTGACGTCGAGCAGCAGCACGTCGCTGACCTCGCCGCCGAGCACGCCACCCTGGATCGCCGCCCCGAGGCTGACGACCTCGTCGGGGTTGACCGAGCGGTTCGGCTCCTTGCCGAAGATCTCCTTCACCACCGCCAGCACCTTCGGCATACGCGTCGAACCGCCGACCAGGATGCACTCGTCGATGTCCGACGGCTTCATCTTGGCGTCCTGCAGGCAACGCAGCACCGGGCCGCGGCAGCGCTCGAACAGGTCTTCGCACAGCTTCTCGAACTGCGCGCGCGACAGGTTCTCGGACAGGTGCTTGGGCCCCGTCGCGTCCATCGTGATGAAGGGCAGGTTGATCTGCGTCTGCACCGCCGAGCTGAGCTCGATCTTGGCCTTCTCCGCGGCCTCCTTGAGCCGCTGCAGCGCCATCTGATCGTTGCGCAGATCGATCGAGGTCTGCTTCTTGAAGGTGTCGCAGAGCCACTGGATGATGCGCTCGTCGAAGTCGTCGCCGCCGAGGTGGGTGTCGCCGTTGGTGGCCTTGACCTCGAACACGCCTTCGCCGACGTCGAGGATGGAGATGTCGAAGGTGCCGCCGCCGAGGTCGAACACGGCGATCTTCATGTTCTTGCCCTTGGCCTTCTTGTCGAGGCCGAAGGCGAGCGCGGCGGCGGTCGGCTCGTTGATGATGCGCTCGACCTTGAGGCCGGCGATCTGGCCGGCGTCCTTGGTCGCCTGGCGCTGGCTGTCGTTGAAGTAGGCCGGCACCGTGATCACGGCGCGGTCGACGGTCTCGCCGAGGTAGGCCTCGGCAGCGTCCTTGAGCGCGCGCAGCACCATCGCCGAGATCTCCGGCGGCGTGTACCGCTTGCCTGCCGCCTCGACCTTGACCAGTTCGTCGGCACCGCCGACGACCTTGTAGGGCACCATCTTCTCCTCGTCGCCGACCTCATGGTGCCGACGGCCCATGAAGCGCTTGATCGAGTAGACGGTATTGGCCGGGTTGGTCACTGCCTGTCGCTTGGCGGGAGCCCCGACCAGGCGCTCACCACTCGGGGTGAAGGCGACGACGGACGGCGTCGTGCGCGCGCCTTCCATGTTGGCGATGACCTTGGGCTCGCCGCCTTCCATGACCGAGACGACTGAGTTGGTGGTTCCGAGGTCGATACCGACGATCTTCGACATGGTCGCTCCTGCTGCAGCGGCACCGACCCGGTGCCGCGGGGATTACTGACTGCCCGTGGGGTGCCCGGGGCGGAACATCCGCTTCCGGCGAGGGCCCGCGCGCAAGACAAATGCCGTGCCCTCGCCCGCCACAGCCGCAACACTTTGTCGTACCGTGACTAGCGACACCAAGCCTGGAGTCAGGTGCGCCAATCTGGCAGCCGGACGGCGCCGCGGCGCTGACAGCCTGACAGCTTAGCGACGGCGAGCTGGCCAGTTGCCGAACAGCACGAACAGCACCTGCAGCACGGCCACCACGGCCATGCCGGCGAGCAGCGCGCCGAAGGGGGCCATGCCCATGAACATCATCGTGTAGAGCGCCATCACGCGGCCGCGGACGCGGTCCGGCACGAGGCTCTGGATGAGGGTGTTCGACGACGCCATCTGGCTGATCATGAAGAAGCCGACCGGCACCTGCAGCGCCACCGAGAGCCAGAGCCGGCGCGACAGCGAGAAGAGCACCAGGCAGACGCCGAAGCCCGCAGCCGACAGGGCGACGAAGCGGCCCAGGCCGGCGATGCCGCGCCGCGACGCGAGCACCAGGGCGCCGGCGAGGGCGCCGACTCCCGAGGCGCCCATCAGCAGACCGAGCGACGCCGCGCCGCCGCCGAGAATCCGGTCGGCGAAGATCGGCATCAGCACCGAGAACGGCATCGCGGTCAGGCTGACGACGCCGAGCAGCAGGAGCAGCGCCCGGACCGGTCGCGCCGCGGCGGCGTAGCGGAACCCCTCGACGATGCGCGACAGTGTCGAACCGGTGGGCCTGGCTCCCGCCGCCTCCGGCACGTCGATGGCGAGCAGACTGGCGAGCACCGCCAGGTAGCTCGTCGCGTTGAGCAGGAAGCACCACCCCTCGCCGAAGCGCGCCACCAGGACCCCGGCCAGCGCCGGCCCGACGACGCGGGCGCCGTTGAAGATCGACGAATTGAGCGCGATGGCGTTGATCAGGTCCTCGCGGCCCACCATCTCGACCACGAACGCCTGGCGGGCGGGAATGTCGAAGGCGTTGACCACCCCGAGCAGTGCCGCGATGACGAGCAGGTGCGGCACCTCGATGCGGTTCGACAGCGTCAACCCCGCCAGGGTGCCGGCGAGCAGCATCGAGGCGACCTGGGTGGCGAGCAGGATCCGCCGCCGCGGCCAGCGATCGGCCACCACGCCCCCCCACGAGGCGAACAGGAAGGCCGGGATCTGGCCGCTGAAAGCGACCACGCCGAGCAGCGCCGCCGAGCCGGTCAGCCGGTAGGCGAGCCAGGCCTGCGCCACCGACTGCATCCAGGTGCCGATCAGCGACACCAGCTGGCCGAAGAAGAAGAGCCGGTAGTTGCGGTGGCGCAGGGCGCGGAACGTGGCGCGGGCGCGATTCACCGACCGCCCTCCCGGCGTGCCGCTCCATCGACCACGGTGGAAAGTTGCCGCACGCCGCTCAGTCGCGGGTGACCGTAATGCGCCGCACGGCCCGCAGGCCGAGCGCCGTCCGGGCGCTGCCGCCCTCCGGCTCCGGAAGCAGGAGAGCCTTCGGGTAGTTCTCTACCCTCGAGGTCGCCATCGCTTCCGAAGCCTACGGCAGATGCCCCCCGCCGCGCCGGCCGCCCCGTGCCGCGATAGAATTCGTGCATGACCGAGCAGGAGCGGCGTGAGGCCGAGAGCCGGATCCAGCTGGTTTTCGAACTGGTCGAGGACGGCATCGCCGTCACCCGGGAGCGTCTGCGCCGCGAGCTCCCGGATGTCTCGCCGGCCGAGATCGAACGACGGATCGAGGCCTGGCTCGCCAGCCGAACGCAGGCGCCGCTCGGCGACGCCGAAGGGAGACCGATGCGCTGGCCCCGCGAGTGAGCCGACTTCAGCGCAGTCTCGCAGGCATTTTGCCGCTGCTCGAACAGTCCGGCCTGCCGTGGGCCGTCGTGGGCGGCCTCGCGGTCGGGGCCCGGGCGATCGCACGCTTCACCGCCGACCTCGACCTCGCGATCGCCGCAGCCACCGATGCCGAAGCCGAAGGTCTCCTTGGGCGCCTCCGGGAGGCCGGCTACGAAATCTCCTCGCTGCTGGAACACGGACCGCCCGGGCGGATCGCGACCGTTCGCCTGCGTCCTCCGGGCGAGACCGCCGAGACTCTCTTCGTCGATCTTCTGATCGCCGCGACCGGGATCGAAGTCGAGGTCGCCCTCGCCGCGGAGAAGCTCACCGTCTTCCCCGGCATCACGGCGCCGATCGCCCGCATCGGGCACCTGATCGCGATGAAGCTCCTCTCGAAAGACGAGCGCCAGCGGCCCACCGACTTCGACGACCTCGAGGCGTTGATCGCCCGTGCCGACGGCTCCGAGCTCGAGCGGGCGCGGGAGAGCGTCCGACGGATATCCGAACGGGGTCACGCTCGCGGTCGGGACCTCCAGGCGGAGCTCGAACACTGGATCGCCCACCGCTCCCGGTCCTGATCCGGATCGGGGCAGGCACGGGCGCGTCGAGGGTGACACGCTCGCGATGAGGGCCTCTTGGTAACGTACCGCGAACAACGTCTGCGCCCCGGGGTCGCGGATTGCTTCCGTCGCGATCCAGTGCATCGAGCCAGGAGGACACTTTGATCGAGGAGCGCCCGTCGTCCATGGAAGTCGAGGTTGCGCCGTCGCACGGCATCTCGTCGAAGGTCCCGGCCTTCGGGAGCGCCGCCGGCATTCTCGCGGCGCTCGTCCTGACGCTCGCCGGCTGCGCCACGTCGGGAAGGATGCAGAGCGCGAGCGTCGACGCTCCCGGCGGGGCGGTCCCCGCCCGGACGCCGCCGCCCTTCGCCTCCACCTATCGACCGCTGCCGTCGCAGCCAACGCTGATTCGCAACGCCACCATCCTCACCGCCGCCGGGCCGCGGCTCGAGGGGGCGTCGATCCTGATGAGCGACGGCAAGGTGGCAGCGGTCGGTGCCGACGTCGGTGCGCCCGCCGACGCGGTGGTGATCGACGGCACTGGCAAGTGGGTGACGCCGGGGCTGATCGACAGCCACTCGCACCTCGGCGTCTACTCGGCGCCCGGCGGCCGGGCGCTGTCGGACGGCAACGAAGCGACCGCCCCCAACACCGCCGAGGTCTGGGCCGAGCATTCGGTCTGGCCGCAGGATCCGCAGTTCCCGCTGGCGCTCGCCGGCGGTGTGACGACGCTGCAGGTCCTGCCCGGCTCGGCCAACCTCTTCGGTGGCCGCTCGGTAACGCTCAAGAACGTGCCGTCGGTCTCGGTGCAGGGGATGAAGTTCCCCGGCGCGCCCTACGGACTCAAGATGGCGTGCGGCGAGAACCCGAAGCGGGTTTACGGCGACAAGGGGCGGCTGCCGTCGACGCGCATGGGAAACATGGCTGGCTACCGCGCCGCCTGGATTCGCGCCCGCGCCTACGCCGACAAGTGGGCGAAGTGGGAGAAGGACGGCAGCGAGCCCGAGAAACGTCCCGAGCGCGACCTCCAGCTCGAGACGCTCGCCGGCGTGCTCGCCGGCGAGATCCGGGTGCAGAACCACTGCTACCGCGCCGACGAGATGCTGCAGATGATCGACCTGGCGAAGGAGTTCGGCTATGCGATCGCCTCCTTCCACCACGCCGTCGAGGCCTACAAGATCCGCGACGTGCTGGCCCGTGAGGGGATCTGCGGCAGCCTCTGGTCGAACTGGTGGGGTTTCAAGATCGAGGCCTACGACGGCATCCCGCAGAACCTCGCGCTCGTGGACGAGGCGGGCGCCTGCGCCATCCTCCACTCCGATTCTTCGCAGGGTATCCAGCGCCTCAACCAGGACGCCGCCAAGGCGCTACGCGCCGGCCGCGAGGCGGGCATCGACGTCGGCTACGAAGAGGCGGTGCGCTGGATCACGATCCATCCGGCGAAAGCGATCGGCGTCGACCGCTGGACCGGCTCGCTCGAGCCGGGGAAGATGGCCGACCTGGTGCTCTGGTCGGGAGATCCGTTCAGCGTCTACAGCAGGCCGGAGAAGGTGTTCGTCGACGGCGCGCTGCTGTTCGACCGCGCCGACGCGGCGCGACAGCCGACGACCGACTTCGAGCTCGGCCTGCCGGCGAAGGAGGTGGCGTGGTGAACCGGATCCGCGTGCATGATCGGAAGCGTTCCCGCGTCGTCGTTCACGGCGTGCTCTTCTGCGCCGCCCTCGTCCTGGCGGGCGGCGTCGCCGCCGGCGCCGAGACGATCGCCATCACCGGCGCGAAGGTCCACCCGGTCTCCGGCCCGGCCCTCGAGCACGCCACCGTGTTGATCGTCGACGGCCGCATCGCCGCCGTCGGAGCCGGTGTTGCGGTGCCGGCCGGCGCCCGGATCGTCGACGCTCGCGGCAAGGTGGTGACGCCGGGCCTGCTCGACTCCTCGACCTCCCTCGCGGCGGTCGAGATCGGCGCCTACGAAGGCACCACCGAGTCGCGGGTCGAGGACGACCGCGTCACCGCCGCCTTCGACGTCGTCGACGGCCTGAACCCTTGGGCCACCAACGTGGCGGTGACGCGGGTCGAGGGAATCACCCGGGCGGTGGTGATGCCAGGCCCGGGCAAGTCGTTGATCGCCGGGCAGGCGGCCCTGGTCTCGCTGCGGCCGCTCGCCGTGCCCGATCCGCGCTCGAT
This sequence comes from Thermoanaerobaculia bacterium, assembly GCA_019911865.1. Taxonomy (GTDB): domain Bacteria; phylum Acidobacteriota; class Thermoanaerobaculia; order Multivoradales; family JAGPDF01; genus JACTMI01. Next base: position 21,480 of record JAIOJQ010000048.1, on the reverse strand, counting down.
GGTCGAGCGCGCGCCGGTGGCGATGGTGGCGGCGCTCGGCGCTTTCGAACGCCCGGTGGTTCGCGGCGAGCTGCCGCTGGCCGTCACGGTCGACCGGGCGAGCGACATCCTGGCGGTCCTGCGCTTCGCCGACGAGCAGAACCTCGAGCTGGTCCTGGTCGGCGCCGCGGAAGCGTGGATGGTGGCGAGCGAGCTCGCGGCGGCCCGGGTGCCCGTGGTCATCAACCCGACCAACAACCTCCCCGACTTCGAGAGCCTCGGCGCGACGCTCGAGAATGCCATGCGTCTCGAAAAGGCGGGCGTCACGGTCGCCTTCGCGTCGTTCGACGCCCACAACGCGCGCGACCTGCGCCACGCCGCCGGCGAAGCGGTCGGCTACGGGATGCCTTGGGAGGCCGCGCTTGCTGCCGTCACCGCCGTGCCGGCGCGGATCTGGGGGATCGCGGACGGCTACGGCACGCTCGAGCCGGGCAAGGTGGCCGACCTGGTCGTCTGGAGCGGCGACCCGTTCGAGCTGCTGACCACGGCCGAGCTCGTCTTCATCGACGGCCGCGAGGTCCCCGCCGACACCCGCCAGCGCCAGCTGCTCGAACGCTACCGCCGCCTCGACGAGGAGCTGCCGCCGGCCTACCGGCCGTAACCCGGGAGGAGACCCCCCGCCCGGCGGCGTCCGGGCGTCGCCGGGCCGAGGGGCGACGCCCACCGGGTCTCCCACCCGAATCGCCCTGTGCTAGCATTCCGCGGCCGTCGATCCATCGGAGTCCGCGTTGACCGGAGGTGGGGCATGCTCTCGGCATCGGCTCGATCCGCGGCGACGGCGTGGGCGGCCTCGCGGGCCCTGATCTTTGCCTTGGCGTTCCAGTCCTCCGCGGCCAGCGCTGCTCCCGCGGCGTACGCCGGCCAGGCGCTCTTCCTCGAGAACTTCGAGTGCAGCTGCTTCGGCCCCTGGACGAACGGCGGCGACGGCATCGCCTGCTCGTTCGACGACGACTGTCTCTCCGGGCACTGCCAGAACGGTTCCTGCTGCCCGGCCGGCGACTGCTGCTCGGTCGCCGGCGACTGCGCGGGCTACGACGATCCGCCGGTCTGCACCGACCCGTCGACTTGCCAGGGCTTGCGGGGGGAAGCCGTCTGCAACTGTTACGAGTGCTCGACGATCTCCGACGTCCCCGACGACTCGGCCTGCACCTCCGACGTCCAGGCCCAGTCGTGCTCCCCCTATCTGCCGGTCTTCTGCAACGGGCTGCCGGAGCAGTCGCCGCCCGCCTGCCCGACCTCGTGCGTGGGCGACGCCGAGTGCATCCCGGACGCCCACTGCGACGGCACCTGCGAGTTCGATCTCGTCCTCGGCGTGGCTTGCGACGAGGCCTCCGACTGCATCTCCGGATTCTGCGTCGACGGCGTCTGCTGCGACAGCTCGTGCGGCGGACTCTGCCGGCGGTGCAACGTCGCCGGCAGCCTCGGCACCTGCTCGCCGATCTCCTCGGGCACCGACCCCGACAACGAGTGCGGTGCCGTCTCGTGCGTCGGCTTCTACTGGGGGTGGAGCGGCAACTCCTGCCTGCGCCGCGCCGACGTTCCCTCCGGCTCGGCCCACTGCGACGGCGGCGGCGCCTGCCAGTCGCAGGCCTCGCTCTGCTCGGTCTCCGGGCCGGGGCCGGTGACGCTCACCTGCAGCTCGGGCACCCAGGTCCCGACGCCGGGGACCTGCACGGGAACCACGCCCGGCTCCTGCACCAACGTGCTCGCGCCCTGAGGAGCCCCGGCGCTCAGCCGCGCTCGACGGTGATCTTGGCGGCGGCGCGCAGGCCCAGCGCGACGCGGCGGCCGCGGCCGAGGTCGAGGTCGAGGGTGTCGGCGTCGGCGTCGCGCTCGACGACCTTCAAGCGCGCGCCGGGGGACAGACCGAGCCGGTCGACGCGGCGCAGGAAGCCGGAGTCCTGATCGCCGACGCGGGTGACGCGGGCGCGCACTCCCGCCGGCAGCTCCGAAAGCGGCTCGCCGGCACCGGCGGCGACCTCGAGCTCGGCGGTCGGAATCGGGTCGCCGTGCGGATCGACCGCCGGCCGGCCGAGCATTTCGTCGATGCGGTCGATCAGGCGATCCGAGACCGCGTGCTCGAGCCGCTCGGCCTCGTCGTGGACCTCGCTCCAGTCGAGGCCGAGCACCTCGACCAGGAACAGCTCGACCAGCCGGTGCCGGCGCAGCACGTGGAGCGCGAGCTTCCTGCCGGACGGCGTCAACCGCACACCGGCGTATCGCTCGTGCTCGACCAGGCCGCCGTCGGCGAGCGCCTTCATCATCGCGGTCACCGTGCTCGGCTGCAGCGCGAGCGCCTGAGCCAGCCGGCCGGTCGCGACCCGACCGCTGCCACTCGCCTGCTCCTCGAGCAGGATCGCCTTGAGGTAGTCCTCGACGGTCGAAGTCGCCATCGTCGCGAGGGGTCAGGGCAGGCGCGCGCTCATCCGGCGACCAGTCGCCAGGTCTGCGCGACGAAGAAGCAGAGGACGAAACCCATCACCAATGGCATCAGCGCCGAGATCGCCGTCCACTTGGCACTCCGGGTCTCCTTCCAGATCGTGAAGATCGTGGTCGAGCACGGGTTGTGGACGAGGCTGAACAGCATCAGGCAGACGCCGGTCATCAAAGTCCAGCCCCCGGCCGCGAGCACCGCGGCGGTGTCGCCGGTCGAGTCGAGCTCGAACATCACGCCGGCGCCCTGGCCGACGCCGGTCGAGCCGGTGACCAGCACGGTCAGCATCAGGATGGTCGGCACGACGATCTCGTTGGCCGGGATCGCCACCACGTAGGCGAGCAGGATGACGCCGGAGAGACCGAGCAGCAGGCCGAACGGCTGCAGCCAGGCGACCAGCTGGTGCGCCAGGCTCGCCTCGCCCCACGGGATGTTCGAGATCAGCCAGATCGCGGCGCCCGCCGGCAGCGCGAAGACGATCGCCCGCCAGAGCACGTAGATGGTGCGGTCGATCAGCGAAGTGTAGAGCGTCTTGAGCACCCGCGGCGGCCGGTAGGGGGGCAGCTCGAGGCTGAAGGTCGAGACCTCGCCGCGCAGCACCGTGCGCGACAGCAGCCACGAGGTCGCGAAGGTCAGCACCACTCCGAGCAGCGCGATCGAGACCACCGCCAGCGCCGAAACCAGCCCGGCCAGGTGCGCCGGCGCCAGTCCGCCGAGAAAGATGGTGGCGACCAGGATCTGGGTCGGCCAGCGCCCGTTGCAGATCGCGAAGTTGTTGGTGAGGATCGCGATCAGCCGCTCGCGCGGGCTCTCGATGATGCGCGCCGCGACCACGCCGGCAGCATTGCACCCCCACCCCATCGCCATGGTCAGTGCCTGCTTGCCGTGGGCACCGGCGCGGCGGAAGGCCGAGTCGAGGTTGAAGGCGACGCGCGGCAGGTAGCCGAAGTCCTCGAGCAGGGTGAAGAGCGGGAAGAAGATCGCCATCGGCGGCAGCATCACGGCGACCACCCAGGCGGTCGCCAGGTACATGCCGTCGATCAGCAGCCCGTCGAGCCACCAGGGCAGGCCGATCGCCGCGGCGCCAGCCTTGAGCATCGGGTGGAGCGTGTCGATCAGCAGGTCGGCGAGCAGCCCCGACGGCACGTTGGCGCCGGCGATGGTCGCCCAGAACACGCCGGTCAGCAGCGCCAGCATGATCGGGATCCCCCAGCGCCGGCTGGTGACCAGCCGGTCGATGGTACGGTCGAGGTCGAAGCGGCGCTGCTCGCCGGAGCGGGTGACGGCGCGATCGGCCAGGCGCGCGGCCTCGGTGTAGATGGTCTCCATCAGCGCCTGGTGAAAGTCGGGACCGACCTGCCAGCGCAGCGTCGAAGCGAGCCGCAGCACGGCATCGGCCTCCGGCGAAGCGATCTCCTCGCGGGGCGGTTCGGCCAAGGCGCCGCCGCCGAGCTCGCCGATCTCGCCGGCGCGCAGCGCGGCCGCGAGCCGCTCGTCGCCATCGAGCAGGCGCAGCGCCACCCACTGCGCGTTCGGCAGGTTCGGATGCAGGCGGCGCACGGCCTCGGTCATCCGCGCCACGGCGCGCTCGAGCGCCGGCGAGCGCCCGCCGACCCGGTGCGGCTTCGCCGTGGTTTCACCGGAAGCGACCTGGGCGATCACCTGCATCAGCTCGGGCAGTCCTTCGCCGTAGCGCGCCGCCGTCGCCACCACCGGTACGCCGAGGTCGCGCGCGAGGCGGCGGGGGTCGACGTCGAGGCCCCGGCGCCGCGCCTCGTCCATCAGGTTGAGGCAGACCACGGCGCGATCGGTGATCTCGAGCACCTGCAGCACCAGGTTCAGGTTGCGCTCGAGGCAGGTGGCGTCGACCACCACCACGGTGACGTCGGGGCGGCCGAACAGGATGAAGTCGCGCGCCGCCTCTTCGTCCGCGCTCGCCGAGAGCAGCGAGTAGGTGCCCGGCAGGTCGACCAGCTTGAACTTCCTCTCGCCGGTCGAGAAGGCGCCTTCGGCGCGGGTGACCGTCTTGCCCGGCCAGTTGCCGGTGTGCTGGCGCAGGCCGGTGAGCGCGTTGAAGACCGTGCTCTTGCCGGTGTTCGGGTTGCCGGCGAGCGCCACGACGAAGTCGTGCCCGGCCATGTCGATGCCGAGCTTCTCGAGGTTCGGCAGGTGGTGCGCCGGGCAGGCGGCGCAGGCTTCCGGCGAAGGGTGGCTCACGATGCCCTCCTCTCGGCGCGGTGGACGTGGATCAGATCCGCCTGCTCGCGGCGCAGCGCGATCAGCGCGCCGCGGATCCGGTAGGCGGTCGGATCGCCGCCGGGGGCCGCCAGCTCGTTGGCGACGACCGTTCCCGGAACGACGCCCAGATCGAAGAGGCGGCGGCGCTGGACTCCGCGACAGGCCGGCGCGATGCCGACCACTTCGGCGCTCTCGCCGGGGGCGAGTGCGGAGAGCGGCATCGCCGGCCGGCGGTCGACCTCCTGCTCGAGCCGCTGCACGGTCAGGTTGGCGGCCACGACCGGCGCCAGGACGATCTCGTCGACGTCGGCGGCGATGCGCAGCCGCCCCGGCGTACTCTCGAGCAGCCGGACGCGCCCGCCGGGCGCCAGACCCGCGGCGGCGATCTGCGCGAAGACCGCCTCGGGCTCGTCTTCGACGTGAATGATCTCTGCCACTTCGCCGGGACGCAGCGCCGTCAACGGCACCCCCTGCGCCGGCGGCAGTTCGCCGTCGCCCATCGGAATCGGGTCGCCGTGCGGATCGAAGCGCGGGTAGCCGAGGACGGCTTCCATCCGGTCGGCCTGCTCGGCGCTGGTGCGGTGCTCGAGCCGCTCCGCCTCGGCGTGCCACCTGGCGGCATCGAGGCCGGTCTCGTCGGCGAGGTAGCGCTCCCAGAGCCGGTGGATGCGCACGACGCGCAGCGCTTCGCGCCGCCCGGCGTCGGTCAGCCGCAGCCCTTCGGCGTCGAGCGCCACCAGCTCGAGGCGCTCGAGCCGCTCGACCAGCTCGGCGGCGGCGCGCCCCGACAGGCCGAGCGTCCCGGCCAGGCTCGAAAGCGATGACGGCTGCCGGCGATACTCGCCATCCCAGAGGTGCTTCAAGGCGTCCTCGACGCGCACGCGGTCGGCCGCTTGGCGACCGCGCGCCCAGCGCCAGGCGAGGCCGCGCACCGGCCAGAAGAGGACGATCACCAACGCCAGCACGAGGGCACCGACGATCAGCGAGAGAAGGGGGTCGACCATGGTCACCTGCGACTTTCCGGACGGTCGCCGCGCACGAAGCGCTTGGCGGCTCGTCAAATTCCGAATTTAGAGTAATCTAAATTCTATCCACCGTCAACCGCCCGGTCCCCGCGCCGGGACGGAGTCGGAAGGTGGCCAGCCTCTGTTGAAGGCACGCTGTCAGGAGGAGTGCGGGATACTCCCGGGAGACGCGGCGCTGCTGCCGCCGATGACCGGAGGAGAGATCCCATGTCCGCCACCACCGCCGCACCCACCCTTGACTGGCGCGCCGAGGCGCTCGACGAGATCGCCGCCACACGCCGCTTCTTCGACCGCACGACGAGCGTTTTCGACGACGCCGACTCGCTCTTCCGCGCCACGCCCGAGACGATGACCGTGGCGAGCCAGGTGGCCCACGCCGCGCAGTTGATCGACTGGTTCCGCGAGGGGTCGCTGCACGACCGCTGGGACCTCGACTTCGAGAAGCAGGCGGCAGCGACCGACGCGGTGACTTCGCTGACCGAAGCCCGCCGCTGGCTGGGCGAAGCGTGGGAGCGGCTGCGGGCCGAAGTCGCCACCCTGCCGGAGGCGAAGCTCCTCGAGACGATGGCCGACAACCCGATCGTGCCGGGCCGGCCGCGCCTCTACGCGGTCAGGGCGGTGGTCGACCACTGCGGCCACCACCGCGGCGCGCTCGCCGTCTACGCGCGGCTCGCCGGCAAGGTGCCGCCGATGCCCTACGGCGAAGACTGAGGCGGGGCGCCGTCCGGCGTGCCCGAGAGCGCGCGCCAGGCGGCGATCTCCTCCTCGACCTGGCGCAGGTAGTCGGCGAGTGTGCGACCCGGCTCGTCGTGCGAGGGCACGTAGAGGCGGGTCTCCTCGACCAGCCGCTCGCGGCCGCGCGGCAGCACCGCCTCGATCTTGGCGAGCGCCGAGCGCGCCGCGTCGGCGAGCACCGAGTCCCCCCACGCCTCGGCGGTGCGCGCCCCGAGCACCAGCGCCTCGACCTCCTCGCGGTCGAACATCAGCGGCGGCAGCTCGAAGCCGGTAAGCCGGTAGCCGACCCCCGCCTCCCCGGCGATCGGCACCCCCGAAGCCGACAGATCCGCGACGTCGCGGTAGATCGTCCGCTCCGACACCTCGAGCCGGCGCGCCAGCTGGCGCGCTGTCACCACCCTTCCCCGCCGCATCTCGAGCAGCAGCTTGAACAGTCGATCGGCACGCCGCACGGGCGCGAGGTTAGCGCAGAGGGCTCGCCGCCCCGCGGTGGCCTCAGGTGCGCAGGCGCACCCCCAGGACGAAGCCGCGGCCCGGCTCGGCGACCGGATAGCCGGCGCGGAACGGGTCGCGCTGGTAGGAGAGGTGCTCCCGGTAGGCGCGATCGAACAGGTTGGTCACCCCGGCGGTCAGCGCCAGGCGGCCGCGCTGCCAGCCAGCGCGCAGGTCGGTGATCGACCAGCCGGGCGTGGGGGTCTCGCCCAGCCCGGAGTCGACCTGGCTCTGGCGCGCCGCCGCCGACTGCTCGACCTCGACGAACCAGGGGCCCGGGTCGTAACGCAGTGCCAGCCGGCCCGAGAGCGGCGGCAGCTCGGCAGGGTCGCGGTCGACGATGCCGCGCGCCGGGTCGAGGTCACGCGCGCCGTCGACCCAGGCGGCGGAGGCGACCAGGGTCGTCCGCCGCCCGAGAATCCAGCGCGCCGTCCCCTCGGCCCCCCACAGGCGCGTGTCGTGATTGACCCACGAGCGAGCGCGGCTGTTCATCACGCCGGGCTGCATCGCGGCGCGCGCCGTTTCGACCACGGTGATCGCGTCGCCGAGGCGCGAAGCGAAGGCGTCGACGTCGAGCGAGAAGCGCTCGCCGCCCCAGCGCACGCCGAGGTCGAGCTGGTCGTTGATCGCCGGGTCGAGGGCGGGGTTGCCGACCCAGTCGGCGTCGGCGCGCCGCAGCGCCGTGAAGCGCTCCTGCGGGTCGGGGGCGCGTACGCCGCGCGCCAGGCCAGCGGTCAGCTCCCAGGCCGCGGTCGGCTGCCAGGCGAGGCCCAGCTGACCGCTCAGCTCGTCGTCGCGGCGGCTGACCGCGCCCTCGCCGACGCTGCCCGGGTGGTAGGCCGCCCACAGCGCCCGCTCGGCCGCCCCGGCGCGGGCGCCCGTCTCGACCCGCTCGAAGCGCGCCGCACCGCGCAGGGTCACCCGGTCGGCGAGCGGCCGCGCCAGGCGGACCCAGGCGGCCGTGCCGTCGAGCTCGGTGTCGGGCAGCATCGGCTGGATCCGCAGCTGCCCCATCATCGCCATCGCGGTGTCGACCGACCAGTCACGCTGCCAGCCTTCGACACCCGCCGACCAGCCGCCGGCCAGCTCGACCACCAGCCGCTCGTCGACCGTCTCCGAGTCGGCCTCGCTGCGCATCGACCAGCCGAAGGGGGAGATGCCGGAGGAGAGGCGCAGGCGGTCGTCCATGTCGTGGCGCACCGCGGTCCGCGAGACGGCGGCCTCGACGCGACGCAGCCGCCCCGCCGCCCGCTCGAGGCTCCAGCCGAGGCGGGCCCGGTCGGCGTCGTCGCGGCTGGCGTCCATCCGCAGGTAGGGGTAGAGCTGGGATTCGGCGCGCTGGCGCGTGGCGTCGAGCTCGAAGCGCTGGCCGGCGGTCGGCGTCAGCGCCAGGCCGAGCCACGAGGTGCCGATGTCGAACGCCCGGCTTTCCTGCGCCGCGTCGCGGTAAGCCGCCGGAGAGCCGGCCGGCAGGGCGGCGGTGAAGAGCTGACCATCGCCGTCCTCGTAGACGTCGCCGCGCCGCATCGCCCAGCCGGCGCGGGCGCTCCAGCGCGCGTCGGCCCAGCTCACGCTGGCCGACGGCGCCAGGTAGCCGAACGCCCCGGCGGTCGCCTGGGCGTCGACGTGCAGCCCCGGCTCGGGGCGACGGGTGACGATGTGCACCGTCGAGGCGAGAGCGCCGCCGCCGGGCGCGTCGGCCGGGCTCTTGGCGACGTCGATGCGTTCGATCTCGGCGAAGTCGACGTGGAAGGCCGGCGGGTCCATGCGGTTCGGACAGGCACCGTGGAGGCGGTGGCCGTCGACCAGGACCGTCACGTCGTTGCCGTGCAGGCCGCGCACCACGAGGTCGGCGGCGATCCCCCCCTTGCGCAGGCGGCTGACCCCCGGCACCCGGGCGGCCGCCTCTCCCGCGTCGAGGGCGAAGCTCTCGCGCACCTCGCGCGAGCCGACGCTGTCGCTCACCGCGGTCGCCTGCACGTCGATGCGGTCGCGGAACAGGTCGACGTCGACCGCCAGCTCGAGGTCGCTCGCCGGATCGACGGCGACGAACGGGACGTCGCCCCGTTCGCCGGCGAGGGCCACCGCCAGCTCGGGGGCGCAGCCGGCGGGCAGCTCGGCGCGGAAACGGCCGAGCCGGTCGGCGACCAGCTCGGTCGTGGCCGCTTCCCCGGCGCAGCGCAAGCGCACGACGGCGGCAGGCACCGGGTCGCCGCTGCGGTCGACGACCCGCCCGGCAAGCGACGGAGCGGGCTCACCGGCGAGGGCGCCAGCGGCCAGGGCGAGGCCGAGGGACAGGGTGAAGGTGCAACGGCTGAGAACGGACTGCGGGTGCAGGGACGGCATGGGAACCTCTCTCGATCCGGAAGACGGCATTCGGTCGTCCGACCGCCGGCTCTCGCGAAGGAGGCGTGGCGGCTGGACGCGGCTCGATGTCGCGCGAGGGCGCGCGCCCGCCGGAGCGGGGGCGCGTCGGAGCGGCAGATCAGGCGGCGAGAGGTTGCAGCCGCACGCATCGGCCGGCCCGAACGCGGCGGCGACCTCCCCGGCCACCGGCAGAAAGGCACCGAGGGCAAGGCCGATCACGAGGCAGCGTTGCAGCCAGCCGGTCCGTCCGAACATGCCGCGCAAGCCTACTCCCGCGCCGCGGCGGAAGCTTGCGCCGCGGCAAGCAACCTCTTCACCGCCGACTTCGAGGGCGTCCATTCCGGCACCGGGTCGACCGGGTTGCCTCGAGCGAAAGGGCCGATCTACCGCTCAGGGCAACGTCCAGCGCGCGAGGTCGCCGGTCTGGAAGCCGTCGTAGAAGATCTCGATCGGCACCGCCCAGAGCTCGCTGCCGGTGCCGTCGTCGGCCGGGAAGTAGACGAACGGGTCCGAGCGGGTGAACGAGCGCGGGTCGCTCGACGCCGGGCCCGGGGCGATGTCGGCGAGCGGGTGCGTCCCCGCCGCGGTGAAGTCGCTGATCCACGGCTCGCAGCCGGTCGCCTGGCGGCAGGCCGCGAAGTAGAGCCGGTCGCCGATCACCGTGAGGCCGCGTGGCGCGGAGGACGCCGGCCCCGGCTCGAGGTCGGCGACGAGGGCCGATCCGCCCGGCGTGCCGTCGGTCGACCAGAGCTCGCAGCCGCTGGCGGCGTCGCACGAGACGAACCAGGCGAGGTCGCCCGCCGACACGATCTGGTCGCCGCAGAACGGCACCGGAGGATCCGGATTCCCGGTTGGCGCGAGGTCGGGCAGGATCTCGACGTCGCCCGACGTGCCGTCGCTCGAGCGCAGGACGCAGCCCTCCCCCGGCTCCCAGGCCCAGTAGAGCAGCCGGGTCGCGTCGCCCGTCCCGACGGTGGTCGCGCCGGAGACCCAGAGATCGTCCTCGGTGGTGGGCCGCAGCAGCGTCCGTTCGTCGGCGACGAGATCGACGACCCAGAAACCGGCGAAATCCGACACCGCGATCCGGCCGAGCTCCGGCCGGAACGGCGTCGGCCATCCGAGGCCGTCCCAGGCCGACCCGGGACCCGGCACGAGATCGTGCGGCACCGTCCCCGCCATCGTGCCGTCGCTCGTCCAGAGCTCGGTGCCGAGCGCCGCGGTGGTCGCCGCGAAGACGAGCGTGCCGCCGACGTCGGTGAGCCGCTCGGGGAAGCTCCCCTCGCTGCCCGGCTCGAGGTCGCGCATCAGGTCGGTGCCGAGCGCGGTGCCGTCGCTCGCCCAGAGCTCCGTCCCCGCCGTCGGCTCCCAGGTCGAGAAGTAGGCGAGATCGCCGGAGGCGCGGAGCCAGTAAACCGCTACCTGCTCCCAACTGGCGAGCGGCACGATCTCGGCTGCGTCGACTCGCGAAAGGCGCCCGAAGGTGCCATCGAAGTCGCTGAGGAGGACGGAGCCATCCGGCAGCGCCTCGATCGCACCACTGATTTCGACCGGCACTCCGCCCGCCAGGGTCAGCTCGACCGTCCCCGCGGCGCTGCCGTCCGAGGCGAAACCGTAGAGCCCGTCCCACGGCGGGCCGCTCACGTCCGGGTACGCCGCGAAGACGAGCCCGCCCGCGCGCGGAGTCAGGCTCTGCGGCAGCGAGGCGGAGCGCTCGACCGGAGGCAGCAGGCGGTACGTGCCCGCCGCGGAGCCGTTCGTCCGGTACGTCTCGCAGCGCTCCTCCTCGTCGTGGGGTGGCACGTAGTACCAGCGGCAGACATCGAAAACCGTGACGCCCGCGAGTACGGAGCTGCCCTGCAGATACTCGCAGCCGGCGGCGGGGTTCGCCACCAGGACGGTTCCCGCGACTGTGCCGTCCGTCCTCCAGAGCGCCTGCTCCGCTTCCGCGCAGAAGTAGACGCCGTCGTGCCCTTCGATCCCTCTCGTGGGCCAGGAACCCTCGCTTCCGGCGACGACATCGCGCAGCATCACGGTGCCGACCGGCGTCCCGTCGGTGACCCAGGGCTCCGTGCCCGTCGCGGGGGTCGATTCAGAGAAGACGACGCGATCCCCCACCTGTACGAACTGGCGAGGATCGATCCCGACGTCGACGAGGTCTCGCAGCTCGACGGCGCCGCCGGGCGATCCGTCGCTGAACCAGAGCCGGACGTCGGTCGGGCTGCTGCGCGACAGGACGATCAGGCCGCCGGGGACGTGGCCCACCACGTACGATTGCTGGATCGGGATCGGCAGTTGTATCGGGCTCGGCTGCGGCGAGACGTCGTCGAGGACCCAGGCCGCGCTCGCGAAGCTCGGTGCCCCGAGGTTGGCGGTGAAGCCGACGCGCTCGCCGCCTCCGACGAACCGGTTCGGCCACGAGCTTTCGGTCCCCGGGACGAGATCCGCGACCCGGTAGGTGCCGCCGTCGGTGCCGTCGCTCACCCAGAGCTCGAGGCCGGTGGCGGCGTCGCCCGCGGCGAAGTAGAGCCGACCGTCGAGCTCGGCCGAATCCGGCGGCACGCCGATCGGTTCGACCATCCCGACCGGAGCCTGGAGCTTGCGCACCAGCGAAGTCCCGGCCGCGGTGCCGTCGCTCCGCCAGATCTCGAGGCTCGCCGCCTCGTGGACGACCGCCAGCAGCTGCTCGTCGCCGAGCGCCCCGAGGCACCAGATCCGCGCGCCGTCGACGCCCGGGACGAACTCCCGGAGCAGCACGGTGCCGGCGGTCGTGCCGTCGGTCACCCAGAGCTCGTTGCCAGCCTCGATCGTCGAGGCGGCAAACAGCGCGCGACTGCCGGGAACCTCGCCGAGCAGACGTGGCGCCGCGTCGTCCGAGCCGGGCGCGACGTTGCGCAGCAGGCGGGTGCCGGCCACCGTGCCGTTCGAAACCCAGGGCTCGCTGCCGAAACCGGGCAGGTCGAAACCGAGCAGCGCCTTCCCGCCCGCCCGGCCGAACTCCACGGAGGTGACGTACCAGGTATCGGTCGGCTGCGTGCGCAGATCGGCCACCCGCCGGGCGACCCCGGCGGCGGAAGCGGCGGTCGAAGAAAGCGCGAGCACAGCGAGCAAAACCGCGATGCCGGGAATCGGGCGGTTCATGGAAGCTCCTTTCGGCGACCCTCCGAGGCGACTCGTGCAGGCGCCAGCGAACTCGGGCCACGACTTCGGCCCTACCTCGCGATCCATCTAGAAGTGCGCATCGCTCCAGCGCCCGGCGTCGCCGCTCTGGAATCCGTCGTAGAAGAGCACGACCGGGAGCGCCCAGAGCTCGGCGCCCGTACCGTCGTCGCCGGCGAAGAAGATCCGCTGTCTCGTCCGGTCGATGTCGCTCCAAGGCACGAAGCCCGGCTCGTCGACCTCTGGAATCGACGAGTACGGACCCGCGGCGATCTCCTCGAGCGCGAACGTTCCCACCGCCGTGCCGTCCGTGACCCAGACCTCACGACCGGTCGCCAGGCGGCGGGCCGAGAAATAGACATGGTCGCCGAGCCGCGAGAGACCCGCCGGACTCGACGAGCCCGGACCGGGCTCGAGGTCGAGGAACCGAACCGTCCCCGCCGTCGTGCCGTCGCTCGTCCAGAGCTCGCAGCCGGCAACCGGCTCGCAGGCCGCGAAGAGCACGCGGCCGTCGAGTTCGACACCCCGACTCGCGCGCGAGCCCGCCGGGCCGCTCCAGAGATCCCGCACCAGCCGTGTGCCGGCCGGCGTGCCATCGCTCGCCCAGAGTTCGCGACCGACTCCGGGATCCATGAATTCCGCGGTGGCGAACAGCAGGCGGTCGCCCGCGACGCCGATCCGCTCCGTCGACCACCCCTCGAGACCGACCTGCAGCAGCTCCGGCAGGCCTCCGTCCCCGGATGAGACCCAGAGCTCGTGGCCCTCGAACTCGTCGCGCAGGAAGAGGAACCGATCGCTCGCGGGGTCGAGTGGCCAGAGCTCGCTCGGACGGGTCGCCGGCGCCTCGGAGAGCACCGCGAAGGGTTCCGTGGTGGGCAAGGTCCCTCCGCTGCGCCAGACGCTGGCGATCCCGTCGTCGCCGACCGCCGTGAACCAGACCTCGTCTTCGACGTCGACGATCGACCGTGGCGAGCCGGAAGCCGTCCCGGGCCGCAGGTCGAGGAAGAGACCGGTGCCCAGAAGGGAACCGTCGGTCGACCAGAGCTCGGTGCCCGCTTCGATCGACCACTTCGCGAACAGGGCCGTCGGACCGGCCGAAGGCGGCGCGTGGTCGAGGCCGCAATAGTGGCGCACGGAACAGGGGTAGGAAACCTCGGCGAGCTGCAGGATCTCCTCGCCCGCGCTCGACCAGATCAGGCTCTCTTCGTCGCCTCGGGTATTCGCGACCACCGTCCCGCCGTCGAGCACCGAGAAGTCGCTCTCGCCGAAATACCCGCCGAGGTCCCCGGCCAGGAAGTAGGTGCCGCTCTCGGTACCATCCGAACGCGCCGGATGTCGCCAGTCGTCGGCCACCGGCGGATGGGCGTCGAAGTAGATCAGGTCGCCGGCCTCCGTCAGCCCGGAGGGATCGGAAGGCGTCGCGATCCCGCCGAAGGCCGCGAGCAGGCCGGTGCCCGCGGCCGTCCCGTCGCTGCGCCAGAGGTCGCCGTCGAACTCGAACAGCGCGACGCCGTCCTGCTCGCCGAGGAACTCCGGAAGCGACGAGTAGGGACCCGGAACCAGGTCGGCGACCAGAGACGTGCCGCCGGCGCCGCCGTCGGTGATCCAGAGTTCGACCCCGTGCGCGCCGTCGTCGAGTGTCATCAGGATCCGGCCGTCGAGCGTGGCGGTCGTCACCCACGCGTAGGGGTCGATGGAGCCGAGGGCGCCGGGTCGCACGTCGGCGACGAGGTGGGTGCCCGCCGGTGTGCCGTCGCTGCGCCAGGGCTCGGCGCCGTGGACACCGTCGTCCGGGAAGAAGAGCCACTCCTCCACGCCGAGCGGAACGAAGCGGACGAACGAGCTCCCCGCGGGCGCCGGGACCGTGGCGACCGCGGTGGTCCCCTGGGCCGTGCCGTCGGTGATCCAGAGCTCGAGGGTGCCGTCCTCCTTCGAAGCCCCGAAGATCGCGCGCCCGCCCTGGACGACCGGCGGCGGCGAATCCCAGTTCAACAGGTCCTCGGTGCTCCAGATCTGTGCGGTCCCGGCCACGGTGCCGTCGGTCCGCCAGAGCTCGAGCCCTCCGGTCGGCGTGGCCGACGTGAAGATCACCGCCGCGGGCAGGACGGCGAACGCGAACGGCGCCCCGTACCCGGACTCGTGCGCGAACTCGGTGAGCAGAAACGTCCCGGCGGAAGTGCCGTCCGTGCGCCAGACCTCAGGTCCGTGGACGCCGTCATCGGCGGAGAAGAAGAAGATCCCGCTCCGGAAGGCGCCGCCGTGCAGCGTGCCGTGCTCGGGTCCCGGCCAGACGTCGCGCACCAGCGCCGTCCCCTCGCGCGTGCCGTCCGTGCGCCAGAGCTCCCAGCCCGTCTCGTCCTGCCGGCGCGGAAAGTAGCTGTAGGGCGCGGAGACGGCGAACCAGGAGCTCCAGCTCATGCCGTCCTCGCCCGGCTCGGAGTCGAGGAGCTCGAAGGTGCCCGCGGGCGTCCCGTCGGTCCGCCAAAGCTCGGCGCCGGTCGCGGCGGTGACGCCGACGAAGTAGGTCAGTTCACCCACCCGCCCCAGAATCTCGCCGACTCCGGCTCCGCTCTCGCCGAGGTGCGACACCGGGGTGACCGAGCCCGCGGCGACGTCGACGGTGAAGATCCGGCAGCCGCCGCCCGCCTTGTCGCCGAAGACGAAACCGTCGAGCGCGCCGACGGGCCAGCGGTCGACGTCGCCGCACAGCCCGCCCCAGCGCGTGGTCCAGCCACCGAGGTTGAGGTCGGCGACCCGCTGGGCGAGCTGGCCCGCGGCGGGAACGGCGAGACCGAAGAGGAGATTCGCGACGACCATCGAGGAAAGTCGGCGTCGCCAGCTCACGGAGCCTTCCATTTTCTGAGATCGCAAGGTGTCCTCCTTCGGCGGCCTTCGTCGTGGTCCCCGTCGGCGATCCGCCGTCACCAACGGGCGTCGGGCGACGAGGGGCGTGTTCATCGGAGCGGAACACTCCAGCGCGACGTGTCGCCGGTCTCGAAGCCGTCGGCAAAGAGCGCGTCGGGTTCGAAGATCCACGGCTCGGGGCCCGTGCCGCCGTCCGCCCCGAAGTAGACGTCGCCGTGGGCCGCGGCGAACCCGGTGGGATTCGAACTCGCCGGGCCCGGGAAGATATCGGCCAGCGCCTCGGTCCCCGCCGCGGTGCCGTCCGACCACCACGGTTCGCAACCTTGTGTCGACGTGCAGGCCGCGAAGTGGAGGTAGCTGCCGATCGCGGCCAGCGACGACGGCGAGGAGGAGATCACGCCGGGCTCGATCTCGAGGACCTGCGTCGTGCCGGCGGTCGTGCCGTCCGTCCGCCAGAGCTCGCAGCCGGAGGTCGGGCCGCACGCGGCGAAGTAGTGATTCCCCCGGAACCGCACCAGCTCCTCGGGGCAGCTCCCGGTGCCGCGCGCTCCGGCACCGACGTCGAGGACCCGCGCCGTCCCCTCGCGCGAGCCGTCGGTGGCGAACAGCGCGCAGCTCCCTCCCGCAACGAGATCGAAGAACAGCGCCTGATCCGTCGCGCCGGCGATGACGAACCGCTGTTCCACGATCGAAGGGTCGACTCTCAACCGTCGCACGACGTTCGCCAGCTGCGTTTGCGTGTTCCACCGCCAGAGTCGACCTTCGAAGAGGTAGAACAGCGACGGGCCGTCGGAGAGGAGTATCGGCGTCAACCGGGCCGGGCGATTCTGGGTGGGCTCGGGCCCGGGCGTCAGCTCGTGGACGAGCGTCCCTGCCGGAGTGCCGTCGCTCTCCCACAGCTCGTAACCCTGCTCGTCGTCGGCGACGACGAACCACGCCTTGCCGCCCGAAGCGACGAAATCGCGAGGGTAGGAGTAGTAGAAAGCGTTACTGACGAATTCGTGGATCTGGTTGGTCCCTCCGAGCGTGCCGTCGCTGCGCCCGAGCTCGGAGCCCCACTGCCCGTGGACGACCGGGAACAGGTATTGCGACCCCAGCCGGAAGATCTGCGGTCCCCGGACCGTGCTCGCGTACCAACCGAATCCCAGGACGAGCTCGAACGTGTCGGCCGAGGTGCGCCAGAGGAAGTCGTTCGAGCCGCCGTCCGGAGCGGCGAAGAGCACTTCGCCGTCCGGCAACGGCGTCAGCTCGGTGCGGACGTACGCGAATCGGCCCTCGCGCTCCAGCGCCACTGTCCCTTCGGACGTGCCGTCGGTCCGGAAGAGCTGGGGCCACGGGAACGCCGTGAAGACCACGTCGCTCGACCGCGCCCGGAAGTTCGCGGGCGCCCAACCCGGATGGACCTCGAGCGGCCACAGTACCTGCGTGCCCGCGCTCGTCCCGTCGCTCGAGAACGTGCTGCAGAACTCCTGGCAGGGGCCGCAGCTGTCGGTACAGAGCGTGTAGATCGCGCGACCCTCCGCCGCCGCGGGGCCGACGATCCGCGAGATGGAGTCGCCATCGGCCGGTTCTCCGGCCTGCGTGTTCGCCGGCGTCCCGTCGGTTCTGACGAGGGCGACGTCGCCGGAACCGACATCGGCGATGAGGAAGATCCACGCGTCGCTCGCCGCCGCCCCGCCGTGCCAGGAGCTCTGCAGGGGATCCGGCCAGAGGTCCGCGAGCAGATACGTTCCCTCCGGCGTACCGTCGGAGCGCCACGGTTCGGAACCGTGGACGCCGTCGTCCGCGGCGAAGACCGTCACGCCCGCGAGGCTCGCGCCCGGCTGGAGTGACGAGCCGACGGTGCCGGGCCGGATGTCGAGCCAGAGCGCGGTGCCCTCCGGCGTCCCGTCGGAGCGCCAGAGTTCGCGACCGTGCGTCGGCTCGAAGGCCGCGAAGAGCAGGTGACCCGCCGCGGCGCCGAGCACCACGGGATCGGAATCCGCGGCTCCCGGCGCGACATCCGCCAGGAGCCGCGTCCCCGCCGTCGTGCCGTCGCTGATCCAGGGTTCCACGCCGGCGTCCGGAGTCTCCGCCCGGAAGTGGACACCGCCGGGCCCCTCGCGAAAGGCCGCGAGGCGACTGCCCAAGGGGCCGGCGTCGATATCGAGCACCAGCGTGGTTCCGCCCGCCGTGCCGTCCGTTCGCCAGAGCTCGAGGCCATGGTCGTCGTCCCGGGCGGCGAACAGCAGGTAGCCGCCGACTGCGGCGGCGAACGGCGAGAGTTCATCGTCGGTGCGGTTCGGCAGGCCGGAGCGCGGCCCCGCGACGACGTCGCGGACCAGCGCCGTCCCGGCGGCCGTGCCGACGGTGCGCCAGAGTTCGCGGCCGGCGACCCGAGTCGCCGCCGAAAAATAGAAGTTGCCGTCGAGCGCGGCGAGCGGCGTGGGCTCCGAGCCGCGCGGCCCGGGTTCGAGGTCGCCCAGCAGGAGCGTCCCCTCCGGCGTTCCGTCCGTGCGCCACAGCTCACGCCCCAGCCCCGGCAGGTCGGCCGAGAAGTAGAGCAGTCCGCCGGCGCTGCCGAGGGCCTGCGGATCGCTGCCGGCATCGCCGGGGATCAGGTCGAAGATCTGCTGCGTCCCCGCGGTCGTCCCGTCGGACAGCCAGGGCTCGGCGCCGCCACAGTAGCCCTCGAGCTGGAGGAAGGCGCGCTCGCCCCAGGTGAACAGGCGCTGCGTGCTGCACGAGGACTGGAACTGCTCTTCGTCGAGCTCCGCGATCTGGCGCACGACGCCCGTGCCGGCCAGCATCGGAACCGCCACGAGTCCGGGCCCCAACACGCACAAAAACGCGAGCCGACGGCTTCCACGACATCGAAGCTCCCGCGCCCGCCACGCTCGTCTGCCGATCATCGCTGTCTCCGATCGTGAGTTGACTCGGCGATCAAGGATGAGAACTCCAGCGCGAGGTATCGCCCGATTCGAACCCGTCGCGGAAGAGGCCGTGGACGATCGCCCAGAGTTCGGTGCCGGAGCCGTCGTCGGCGGCGAAGAAGATGTGGTCGCCGACTTCGACGAAGGCCGGTTCCCGGGCGGTCTCGAAGAAACCGTCGTCGTCGTACCAGGGCCACCAATGGACCGCGAGCGACGACAGCGGTCCGGGCGCGACCTCCTCGAGCTGCACCGTCCCACCGGCAGTGCCATTCGTGACGAAGCCTTCGCAGCCGGTTTCGATGCGGCACGCGGCGAAGAAAAGCTGGCTGCCGATCTTCGCCAGGCCGAACGGGCGCGACGATCCGGGTCCCGGCTCGAGGTCGAGGAAGCGACCAGTCCCCGATTCCGTGCCGTCGCTCGCCCAGAGCTCGCACCCGGCAATCGGGTCGCAGGCCGGGAAGATCACCTTCCCTCCGGCCACGACGCCGGCGCCGATCGACGAATCGGGCTCGCCGGGCCAGATGTCGCGCAGCAGGCGGGTCCCCTCGGGCGTCCCGTCGCTCACCCACAGCTCGCGACCGACCGATGGCTCGGACTGGCTGCCTGCCGCGAACAGTATCCGCCCCCCTACCTCGCCCAGCGGCTTCGAGTCGAAAGAATAGACGCCGGAAGCGACGGTGATCGACGGCTGACCGAAGCCTGGTGAGTAGCGGAGGACCGTGGTCCCCTCCTCGAAGCGCTGGACGAGGTAGCTGCCGACACCGGAGTCGATCGGCCAGAGCCTGGCGCGGTAGTACGTGACGGTGCCCGGCAACGTCTCGACGATCGCCGTCGACTCCGCAGTGCCGCGACTGCGCCACACGCTCTCGCTCGCCCCGGCGTCGATCGCGGTGAACCAGACTTCGTCGCCGGCCTGGACGATCTGCGCCGGAATCCCCGACTCTGGTCCCGGAATCAGGTCGAGCAGAGGCGAAGTTCCTACGGCCGAACCGTCGGTCCGCCAGAGCTCCATTCCGAGCGGCTCCGACCAGTTCGCATAGAGCGCGAAGCCGCCGGCGATCGGCGGCGCATGCCCCAGTCCCTCCGAGCAGCGGGCGCCGCACGAGTATGCGAGTTCGGCCAGCGGGAAGAGGGGTTCGTTGTCGGACCAGAGCTCGCTGTAGCCGTAGCGACCGTCCCCCTCGTAATCGGTATTGGCGACGTAAGTGTCTCCGCCGAGCGCGGCGAAGTGCGTCCGGCCGCCGAGCCAGCCGTACGGACCCGGACCGAGCCAGTACGTACCGCTTTCGCTGCCGTCGCTCCTCGCCGGGTGGAGGTCCCAGACGCCAGGTCGCGCTTCGAAGTAGACGACCTCGCCGACCCGAGCCAGCCGGAGTGGATCCGACGGCGACACCGTTCGGCCAAGCTCGGGCATGGGCACGGTCCCCGCGGGCGTGCCGTCGGTTCGCCAGAGCTGCCGTGCGTAGCGGAACAGCTCGTAGCCGTCCTGCTCGCCGAGGAAGTCGAACCAGGATCCCGCCGGGCTCGGATCGAGGTCACGCACCAGTTGCGTTCCGGCCGGGGTTCCGTCGGTGACCCACATTTCGAATCCGTGGACGCCGTCGTCGAGCCGGAGCAGCACGCGGTCACCGAGCGCGGCACTGGCATACGAATGGTCAGCGGTCGCCGAGCCTTCGGGTCCCGGGCGGACGTCGGCGACGAGCTGAGTCCCCGCGGCCGTGCCGTCGGTCGTCCAAGGCTCGACTCCATGGGCCGCGTCCCCGGCGAAGAAGAGCCAGCCGCTCGCGACCGGAAGGGGTCCTGCGACCCAGGGGGTAGTGACCTGCGGCAGCGAGGTGACGAGTCGCGTCCCGCCGACCGTCCCGTCGGTGATCCAGAGCTGAAGCACCTCGCTGCTGTCGATCGCGAGCAGCGCCAGGTCGTCGCGAATCGCGAGCGGTCGGAAGCTCGCCGGGCTGGCAACCGGAACGGCGGCGAGAAGCTGCGTGCCGCTCGCCGAGCCGTCGGCTCGCCAGAGCTCGACCGGTCCGTCGTCGATGCGGACGCTGAAGAGCATCGCGGCTGGCAGCGCCGCGAAGTCGAGCGCGAGTTCCGCCCCGGATTCGGCGTCGAAGGTCGTCACGGAGAAAGTCCCGGCGGCCGTACCGTCCGTGCGCCAGACCTCGGGGCCCTCGACGCCGTCGTCGGCGACGAAGAAGAAGAGCGCACCCAGAAATCCGTGCCGGGACCACCACCCGCTGCCGGACTCTCCCGGGCTCAGGTCGGCGAGCATCGCCGTCCCTTCCGGCGTGCCATCGGTGCGCCAGGGCTCCATGCCGGTCTCCGGCAGGAAGCGGAAGAAGTAGCTCCACGGCTCGCCCGCCGCGAAGCCGTTGAACCGATAGGTCGAAGCCGCCCCCGGATTCGCGTCGAAGACGAGAATCGTCCCCTCTGGAGTGCCGTCGCTGCGCCAGAGCTCACGACCCGTCGCCGCGGTAACCCCCTCGAAGAAGACCAGGTCACCAGCCGCGCCGTAGATCTCCTCGACCCGTGCGCCGACCTCGCCCAGGTGGGCGACCGGAGTGATCGTGCCAGCGGCGGGCTCGACTTCATAGAGCACGCAGCCGTCGCCGGCCGGGTCGGCGAAGACGAAACCAGGGAGGCGGCCGAAGTGCTGGACGCCGTAATCCCAGGTACAGAGGCCCCCCTTCGTCTCGTGCCAGAGCTCGGGATTGAGGTCGGCGACGCGCTGGGGGGACTGTGCTGCGAGTGCGGCAGCGGCCAGCCAGGCGAACATCGCGACCCTGCACGCTGGTGATACGAGAGTCGTCGGCGGCATCGAGCGCCTCCTCGGGGTCGACCCGCGGGCGGTCGCGGAAGGTCGCGATTCCGGCGCGATCGCAGTTCTGTCTCGCGCGCGTGGGGCCGTTCGCTGCCCGGATTCGACAGCCTCATGTTAGCACTGCCACCAGCCGCCGGCTGTGGACCCGGCCCGGCCCGGTTCGACGAGCACAAATCACTTGAATTCAGCAGGTTAAGCCAGGGGATGGGTCGATGATGTCGGCCTCGCCGAGGCGCATTTCTGACCGTGCCGCGGGGCGGCGCGGCGGCGCGCGGTCGCGGTTCAGCTCCGGTGGCGTTCGAGGGCCGCGGCGAGCCGGGGGATCAGCGACAGGTCGGCGACGAACTCTGGGAATCGGACGGAACGCCCGCGGGGACGGTCCTGCACGAGCTGAAC